>NZ_VTXE01000046.1 GCF_013114595.1 Vibrio sp. 99-8-1
GCTAGGCTGCTGCCTGACTGATTTTGCCAGTTAACCCTTGTGGGCTCTGCCGTGTCAGTGAGGGCGCATTATAGAGATCGAATTCACATTGGCAACCCTTTTTTGGAAAATATTTCAGTTATTTTACCGTTTGGATGCTTTTTATCCACTAAAGGCTAATTTTACTAATAATTGTTCTTTATTTATGCTTAACAACGTTTATTAAAAGGAATGATTATGAGTAGATTAAGAAGCTATAAAGGAATATACCCTGACATCGACGAATCCGCTTACGTTGATGAAAGTGCTGTTCTCGTTGGTGATATAGTTATTAGTAAAGATGCCAGTGTTTGGCCACTCGTCGCAGCACGCGGCGACGTTAACCACATTCGAATAGGTGAAAGAAGTAATATTCAAGATGGTAGCGTATTACACGTTACCCATAAAAACACCTCCAACCCTGATGGTTTTCCCCTCATTATTGGTAATGATGTCACTGTTGGGCATAAAGTAATGCTTCACGGTTGTACCATTCACAATAGAGTATTAATCGGCATGGCATCCATCGTTTTGGACGGGGCAGTGATAGAAGATGATGTCATGGTGGGTGCGGGAAGTCTTGTTCCACCAAACAAAACCTTAGAAAGTGGTTACCTCTATGTTGGCAGCCCTGTTAAGCAAGCCCGACCTTTAAAAGAGTACGAGCTCGCTTTCCTAAAGCAATCCGCTGAAAACTACGTTAAAAATAAAAACGAATACTTAAGTGAAATATAGTAGTTAAAGTATTCATAGACTGAACGGTTGAGTCTTTAGTTAGTGATGGGGTTATAACTTTATCTCTATTTGTCCATCATGGTTAAAGTCTTCATCTTCAATCAACTGTTCCGCGAGCTCTTCTATATCAAATCTATATTCGGAAAATATATGAAGAGCTTGTTCCTCTCCTACTATATTCTCACCTTTTAGCTGAGATAAACTGGCTACAGTAATAATGCAGTCAATGCTAAGCCCTGACTGCTGGGCAATAAAAACAATTTGTTGTTTATCTTCTTGCCAGGTTTGCAGATCTGGAAATAAAATCGATTGATTCATTATACCCCCTCAAGGTTACGTCTAAGCTCTCTTAAGATCTGTTTTGTTCCAGGCCTTAACCCTCTCCACAGCATAAAACTTTCTGCAGCCTGCCCAACCAACATACCCAAACCGTCATAGCTATGACTGGCACCATTCTCTAATGCCCACTGGTTGAAGGAGGTTAAATCCTTACCATAAGACATATCGTAACTGATACAATTACCGTCAAAAATTGATGACGTAATATCTGGTACCTGTTTATATAAGCTTGCCGATGTTGAGTTGATGATAAGATCAAATTGATTCCCTACCGCTTCAACAGGGCACGACACTATATTGCCGTACGGCACAAACATATCAACTAATTGCTGCGCCTTCTCATAAGTTCGATTCACCAATGTCAGTTGTGCTGGTTGTTGATCCAATAACGGTTTAATCACTCCCCTTGCCGCACCTCCTGCACCAATCAACAATATACGGCTATCTTTTAAAGGCACTTGATGTTGAAGCAGATCTTGTACTAACCCTTCACCGTCTGTGTTATCACCAAGGATTTCACCATCATCTAGCTTTTTCAATGTGTTCACTGCGCCTGAAAGCTGCGCTCTTTCTGTTAGCCTATCTGCAAACTGAAATGCCTGCTCTTTATACGGAGCTGTAATATTGCAACCACGCCCTCCTTGCTTAAAAAAATCACCTACTGCCGAAATAAAATCATCATCTTCAGGCTGATAACTTTGATATTGCAAGTTCTGCATAGTCTGTCTAGCAAATAGAGTATGTATAAAGGGAGATTTACTTTGTGAGATAGGGTTACCAAATACGCGATACTGATCAGGAGTGTTAGCCATTTCCTTGCCTACAAAAAAGGGTCAATATTATTGACCCTACCATTTCAACATCAATTCGCCAAGTTACCACTCTCGAGGTTTGAGATACTCTTGATAAAGATTGGCTTCCGCAGAACCTTCTTCTGGCTGATAGCTATATTCCCAACGAGCAAGTGGCGGCATAGACATCAGTATAGACTCTGTTCGGCCTCCACTCTGTAAGCCAAACAGGGTTCCCCTGTCATACACCAAATTAAATTCCACATATCGACCTCTTCGGTAGAGCTGAAACTCTCTTTCTCTCTCACCAAACGGCATCTGCTTTCGCTTACTGACTATAGGTAAATAGGCATCTGTATAACCATTTCCAACGGATTTAATGTAATCAAAAGAACGTTCAAAGCCCCATTGATTAAGGTCATCAAAGAAAAGCCCCCCTATACCACGGGTTTCCTCTCTATGAGGCAGATAAAAATAGTCATCACACCACGCTTTATGTTCTTTATAAACATGGTTACCAAAAGGCTGACAAATAGCTTTTGCTGTATCATGCCAATGTTGACAATCCTCCATAAATGGATAGAAAGGCGTTAGATCAAACCCACCACCAAACCACCAAATAGGTTCTTCACCCTCTTTTTCAGCAATAAAAAAACGCACATTGGCATGTGAAGTCGGTACATATGGATTATGCGGATGAAGAACTAATGAAACCCCCATGGCCTCGAAGTTCCTTCCTGCAAGCTCTGGTCGATGAGCCGTTGCAGAAGCTGGCATTTTTTTACCAAATACGTGGGAGAAGTTAACCCCACCTTGTTCAAATACACCACCATCTTTGAGAACCCTTGATCGCCCACCGCCACCAAGTTCTCGCTGCCAAGTATCTTCAATAAATTTTTCTTTTCCATCCACCATCTCTAATTGGTGACAAATGGAATCTTGAAGCGACATAAGAAAATGCTTCACTGCATCCTTGTCTATTTTGGACATAAATTCCTTATCCTTCTCGCAAAATGGTCAATGTTTTAGCATCACGAATTTCTGAAGGTTTAGATCTTCCTCCAGTCTCCCCTTCAACAATGACAACTGAGGTTTGTCCCAACTGTTGATACACCTCATTTGTCGTCATACAAGGCACCATGCCCGTCAAATTGGCACTAGTAGAGGTGATAGGCTTACCAAAGGCATCACACAATGCCTTAACCGTAGGATGATCCGTAACACGAACTGCAACCGTATTAAATTGGCCTGACACAAATGGTGAAACTAAATCACTAGCTGGCATTACCCAAGTAATCGCAGCTGGCCAAGATTGTTTAATCTGCTCTAGTTGCTCTGCGGTTAAAGACCTCTCATCAACATACGGACGCAACTGTTGATAACTGGAAGCAATTAAGATTAACCCTTTCTCCACAGGACGCTGCTTAATCGCAAGCAGCTCTTTAATCGCATCAATATTATCGGGGTCACAACCCACACCGAAGACTCCTTCTGTGGGATATGCGATCACTCGACCTACTTCAAGCGCTTGTACGGCTTTATCTACATTTTCCATATTCATGATTAATCGATTCATTGTTCCTTTTAGTGTACAAATTCCTATTTCATCTGACTAAGCTTATTTATCTCTATTTATAAGATAATCCATTTCATTGAAGTTACGCGTTATCAGGGCCTCAAATTAATCTCTGTTAACTATTATACCCAACAATAAAATTGACAAGATACGCTAACGGCTTTTCACTGCATTAAGGTGCTAACATGGATAAAATGTTTGACGCAAACGTTTTCCTTCTGGTTTTTTAGCCTTATAATGCGCGAAAATAATCCAAAACCAACGCGCTACATCAGGAGTTAATATGAAAGTCGGTATTATCATGGGGTCAAAATCGGACTGGCCAACGATGAAACTCGCTGCAGAGATGCTTGATCTCTTTGGTGTTCCATACGAAACCAAAGTGGTATCAGCTCACCGAACTCCTCAACTATTAGCTGATTATGCTAGTGGAGCGAAAGAGAACGGAATTAAAGTCATTATTGCTGGCGCAGGCGGCGCAGCCCATCTACCAGGAATGACTGCAGCATTTACCAGCATCCCTGTACTAGGTGTTCCAGTCCAATCGAAAGCACTAAAAGGAATGGACTCACTACTCTCTATTGTTCAAATGCCAAAAGGCATCGCAGTGGGAACGCTGGCAATAGGTGAGGCTGGGGCGGCAAATGCAGGACTGCTCGCAGCACAAATTATTGGAACGCAAGATGACCTTGTAATGCAGAAAGTCGAGAAGTTCCGTAGCGACCAAACTGAAACTATTTTAGCCAACCCTGACCCAAGCGAGGAGTAGTGCATGCATGTTCTTGTTTTAGGGGCTGGTCAACTTGCCCGAATGATGGCTCTAGCAGGTGCACCATTAAATATCACTATTTCAGCATTTGATGTTCGATCAAACAATATTGTCCACCCACTCACGCTAGAAGTATTAGGAACTGGATTAGAGGGTGCAATTGACAAGGCAGATGTCATCACCGCAGAGTTTGAACATATTCCAAATGATGTATTAGATATCTGCCAACAAAGTGGTAAGTTTCTACCAAATGCAGCGGCTATTCGAGCGGGGGGAGACAGAAGACAAGAGAAGACACTTCTCGATCAAGCCTCAGTTAACAACGCAAAATACTACGTAATTAATAGTCGAGAAGATTTTGACATTGCAATTCGTCATGTTGGTTTACCTATGGTACTGAAAAGTACGCTTGGTGGCTATGATGGCAAAGGACAATGGCGATTGACTCAATCCGATCAAATAGAATCAATTTGGTCGGAACTACATCAGTGTATTCACGAGACCAAAAACCAAGCCATTGTGGCCGAAGAATTTGTCTCTTTTGACCGAGAAGTATCACTGGTGGGCACAAGAAGCAAACAAGGTGAAATAAAGGTCTATCCATTAACCGAAAACATTCACACCAACGGTGTATTAACTCTTTCAACTGCCATAGCAAATGCAACCTTACAAAAACAAGCGGAACAAATGTTTATCGCGATTGCAGGAGAGTTGAATTATGTTGGCACTTTAGCGATAGAGTTCTTTGATGTTAAAGGCACTTTATTGGTTAACGAAATTGCACCACGAGTTCACAACTCAGGTCACTGGACTCAACAGGGAGCGGATGTTTGCCAATTTGAAAATCATCTACGGGCAGTGTGTGGCCTGCCATTAGGCAGCACTCAATTACTTCGTCCTACTGCGATGATCAATATATTGGGTGAGGACTCACTTCCAGAACAGCTACTTGCAATGAACAACTGTCATATTCATTGGTATGGTAAAGAGAAAAGACCGGGTCGAAAAATGGGTCACATAAATGTATCGGCTGAAAGTACTTTGGAGTTAGGTAAGCAACTACTTACTATCAGTGATATCGTTGATAAGTCGTTATTTCCAAGCTTAATCGAAGGGGCGAACAAACTTATTAATCAAGCATAGACTCGGCTATCGCAGTATTAACTTCCTTGAGTGTGCTGACATTTTCGGTTAGCACACTGAATGGAGTCCCCTTTCTGAGTATGTTTATCTACCAATAGAGGATAACCACACTGCTCACACTTACCTTTTCTAGGTTGCTGGTTAAGGGCAAATTTGCATTTAGGAAAGTTATCACAGGCGAAAAAAACTTTACCAAACCGAGATTTTCTTTCTACTAAATGGCCAATAGAACATTCCGGACAAAGAAAACTTGCATCATCGTCCTTGTCCTCTTCTTTATGATCTAAAGACTCAATATGATTACAGTCAGGGTAACTACTGCAGCCAATAAACATGCCATAGCGCCCCTGCCTTAATACCAGTTCACTTTGGCAACTAGGACAGGCAACCCCTAACGCTTTAACAATATGACCATCATTTTGATGGAGTGGTTTAATATAATCACATTTAGGATAAGCAGAACAGCCAAGAAAAGGGCCATTTTTGCTATGACGAACACTCAGTTCCCCGGAGCACTTAGGACAAGGATCGTGCTCTAACGCATGTTCATGCGCGGTAAACAGTTGATGATCAATTTTGCCACTCATAATGCTTTACTGCCTTAAGATAAAAAGCGAGATCAGTGAAGAATGCCCGTCTCTGCGGTATATAAGAGCTCTTCCATTAATGTGTATGCGTTCTCATTTCCCGGCACATTAAACAGCACCATTAAGATAACCCATTTTAAATCATCAAGATGTAATTCTTGAGTTTCTAATCCCATAACTCGATCAATGACCATCTCACGAGTTTCTGTTGTTAACACATTAACCTGTTCAAGAAAAATCAGAAAACCTCGACACTTAACGTCGAGTCGACCCATCTCTTTTTCGGTATAAATACGAGTAGAAGTTGCCGCGTTAGTTTCAATGACTGAGCGAGTATCACTCTGCTGCAATGCAGCAAGATCTTCTAACCAATCTAACGCTTTATATATCTCTTTTTGATGGAAACCAGCTCTCAATAGCTCTTCTTCAAGTTCGTCTTGGTCCACCATCAACTCAGCATCACTATGGATGTAGGTTTCGAACAAATACATTAAGATGTCCATCATAGCTAACCCCTCCTCATTCGAATATAGCCACCAGTAACGGCAGCAACATGCCCTTGAAGCTCGAGCTCAAGAAGCTGCATCATTACTTTACTCACAGGTATATTGGTCCTCTGTGCCAAAATATCAACTGGTGTAGCCTCTACTCCTACGTTAGCTAACAGTTGATGAAATGGCAATTGTTCATTTTCATCTTGTGGGTCAAAAAGTTCCAACTGCTTATCAATAGACCAATTTAACAAGCTTTCTATTTCAACCAATATATCTTCACAATTCTGAACGAGCTTAGCCCCTTGCTGAATCAACTTATTACTACCCAAACTATGTGGGCTCTGTATGGTACCGGGAAGGGCAAAAACATCACGGTTTTGCTCCAGAGCATAACGAGCAGTTATCAATGAACCACTTTTTAACGCCGCTTCAACAACCAGCACGCCACAAGATAAACCACTGATAATTCTGTTTCGACGGGGAAAATGCTCAGCCCTAGGTTTCGCATTGGGACGGAACTCAGAGACTAACGCACCACTATCAATGATTCTTGATGCCAATGATTTGTGTCTTGAGGGATAAATATTGTCTAACCCAGAACCTAATACCGCGATCGTTTTTCCTTTTGCAGATAACGCCCCGTCATGAGCATAACCGTCTATACCTAAAGCGAGCCCACTGGTGATAATTAATTTCTGCTCAACTAAGCTTGCAGAAAAGCGCTTAGCTAGGTTAAGGCCATCAATACTGGCATTCCGGCTTCCTACAATAGCGATCTGTGGCCTAGAGAGTAGTTTCGGATCGCCTTTAATAAATAATACCGGTGGGGGTGACGCAATCTCCTTTAATAGAGAAGGATAAAGCTCACAATTCAAAGTAATAATATGATTGCAGCAGCTAGCATCTCGCCACTTTAAACACAACTCCGCATCACTTCTTGCCTGATGCTTTATATAGTGTACTTGCTTACTGTTAAAGCCTATAGACTGCAGCCTGGCGGTAGAGTAACCGACAATATTTTCTGCCGAATCTAAATAAAGTAGCTTGGTAAGTTTATAACCACCAATATTTGGGGTGGCACTTAGCATTAGCCAGGAGAGAAGCTGCTTTTCTTTCATATCTCACCCTCAATAGACATCAACGATATAACACAATGATTTTGCTTAGAAAAAAAACCGCCTTCATTATGAAATTGATCGCCATTGTGACCGAATTAAATGAAGATAAAAAAATGGATAAAAAAAACACAAAAAAAAGAGTAAACTACTCAAAAATTGGCATCACTCCACCTATCTATCAGGTTGAATGCTGTCATTTGGTCATTAAAATGTCTAGAATTGAGTCAACCAACATAAAGCTGATTCGGCACAGTTCAATTTTTTGAGTGTATATGTCTGTATTACAAGTATTAACTTTTCCAGATGATCGCCTTCGCACAGTCGCAAAGCCTGTAGAGAAAGTGACCGCTGAAATCCAAAAATTCGTCGACGACATGATTGAAACCATGTACGAAGAAGAAGGTATCGGCCTTGCCGCTACTCAAGTCGACTTTCATCAACGTATCGTCGTTATTGATATTTCTGAAACTCGCGATCAACCAATGGTGTTAATTAATCCTGAAATCACGGAAAAACGTGGAGAGGATGGCATCGAAGAAGGTTGTCTTTCTGTACCAGGCGCAAGAGCTCTGGTATCAAGAGCATCAGAAGTCAGCGTTAAAGCCCTTAATAGAGATGGTGAAGCATTCACATTTGAAGCAGATGACCTATTGGCTATCTGTGTTCAGCATGAGCTTGACCACTTAGAAGGGAAATTATTTGTAGATTATCTTTCCCCCTTAAAGCGTAAGCGAATCAAAGATAAGCTGGAAAAAATAAAACGCTATAACGAAAAAAACAGATAAACGAGGTTTCCTTGAGTCAACCATTACGTATTGTCTTTGCAGGAACTCCTGACTTCGCCGCCCGTCACTTGGCGGCGTTGTTGTCTACGGAGCATGAGGTTATTGCTGTTTATACTCAGCCTGACCGACCAGCAGGAAGAGGCAAAAAACTAACCGCGAGTCCGGTTAAAAATATTGCATTAGAAAATAACATTGCCGTCTATCAGCCTGAAAACTTTAAGTCTGATGAAACAAAACAGCAACTACGTGATCTAAATGCAGACTTAATGGTAGTGGTTGCTTACGGGTTACTATTACCACAAGCCGTATTAGATACTCCAAGACTAGGCTGTATCAATGTCCATGGCTCGATCCTACCAAGATGGAGAGGAGCCGCTCCTATCCAACGTTCAATTTGGGCAGGAGACAAAGAGACCGGGGTTACCATTATGCAGATGGATATCGGCTTGGACACGGGTGACATGCTAAAAATTGCCAGTTTACCGATAGAATCTAGCGATACCAGCGCATCAATGTACGATAAATTGGCTGAATTAGGTCCTAAAGCGCTGGTGGATTGCTTATCCGATATCGCAGCGGATAAATCAGTAGCAGAGCAACAAAAAGATGACTTGGCAAGCTACGCTAAGAAGCTGTCTAAAGAAGAAGCAAAAATTGATTGGTCGCAACCTGCCGAGTTTATTGAACGCTGTATAAGAGCGTTCAATCCATGGCCGATGAGTTATTTTTCCGTCGCGGATAATAATATTAAAGTGTGGAAAGCTCGTGTAGAAAATCATCGCTCAGACAAACCTGCAGGCACCATTTTGCAAGCAGACAAAAGCGGGATCTATATTTGTACTGGAAAAGAGACGTTAGTGCTTGAACAAATTCAAATTCCAGGTAAAAAAGCGATGTCGGTACAAGATGTTCTTAACTCTAAAAGCAGTTGGTTTGAAATAGATAGCCAACTAAGTTAAAACATCAACAGAAGGCTAGCTCTGCTAGCCTCTTCTTTTTAGAACAACAATTAAGGTTATATCATGAATGTTCGCGCCGCCGCGGCTAAAGTTCTTTATCAAGTAGTAGATAAAGGCCAGTCACTATCCACTGCACTGCCTGAAGCGCAGCAAACTATAAAGCCTCGTGATCATGCGTTGTTGCAAGAGATCTGTTACGGCGCGTTACGTTATTTACCTCGCCTAGAGTCCATCGCAAACCAATTAATGGATAACCCATTAAAAGGTAAAAAACGAGTTATTCATCACCTTGTTTTAGTTGGTATTTACCAAATCAGTTTTATGCGTATACCGGCTCATGCAGCAGTAGGAGAAACGGTAGAAGCGACCAATACTCTTCGTGAACCTAGACTACGCGGCCTAATAAACGCGGTATTACGAAACTATCAAAGAAATCAAGATGAACTGGATCAACAGGCCGTAAGTCATGATGCAGGTAAATATGGCCATCCGAGCTGGCTGCTAAACATGCTAAAAAACGCTTACCCAGACCAATGGCAAACAGTTGTAGAAGCAAACAACAGTAAAGCGCCAATGTGGTTACGTGTAAATAGCCAGCACCACAGTCGAGATGAGTACCTCGCGCTACTAGAAAAAGAGAACATAACGGGCTCAACTCTATCCGAAGCAGATGATGCCATTAAACTGGATTCACCCTGTGATGTCTCCCTTCTTCCTGGTTTTGATAAAGGCTGGGTATCGGTTCAAGATGCAGCGGCACAGTTGTCAGTTAATTATCTACAACCACAAGATAACGAACTCATTCTCGATTGTTGCGCCGCTCCCGGTGGTAAAACTGCCCACATTCTAGAGCGAACCAATAACTGCAAAGTCGTGGCTATTGATAGTGATAAGTTCCGACTAAAACGAGTTTATGACAACCTTAATAGACTGCAATTACAAGCTGAAGTTATTTGTGGCGATGCACGCACACCAACAGCTTGGTGGTCTGGAGAGAAGTTTGACCGAATACTGCTTGATGCCCCTTGCTCTGCAACCGGCGTTATCCGTCGTCACCCCGATATTAAGTGGTTACGTCGCTTAAATGATATTACGGCATTAGCTACTCTACAGAGTGAAATAATGGACGCGATGTGGCAACAGCTTAAAGTCGGTGGCACAATGGTTTATGCAACCTGTTCAATCTCACCTCAAGAAAATGTACAGCAAGTCACTGCATTTTTGCAGCGAACAGAGGGTGCACAACTTGTTGGTTCAGAGATTGACAATCCGGGTAGACAAATACTTCCTGGCGAAGAAAATATGGACGGTTTCTATTACGCCGTACTGGTAAAACAAGCGTAGAACATTACTTATTGATTCCTAAAGAGATCAAATAACATGAAAATCATTATTCTTGGTGCAGGTCAGGTCGGCGGCACATTAGCGGAAAATTTAGTTGGTGAAAACAACGACATCACCATTATCGATCGAGATGGCGACCGTTTACGAGAGCTACAAGATAAATATGATTTACGTGTTATTAATGGCTTTGCTAGTCACCCAGAAACATTAAGAGAAGCGGGTGCTCAAGATGCCGATATGCTTGTAGCGGTAACCAACTCTGATGAAACCAATATGGCCGCTTGCCAAGTTGCATTCACCATATTTAATACACCAAACCGAATTGCTCGAATTCGCTCTCCTGAGTACTTAAAAGAAAAAGATGCACTTTTTCAATCGGGTGCCGTTCCAGTAGATCATCTCATTGCTCCAGAGGAGTTGGTAACAAGTTATATTCAACGCCTTATACAGTACCCGGGCGCCCTTCAGGTTGTTAGTTTCGCCGATAAAAAGGTCAGTCTTGTCGCGGTTAAAGCGTATTACGGTGGCCCTCTGGTTGGAAACGCACTATCGACTCTTCGAGATCATATGCCGCATATTGATACTCGTGTAGCCGCAATATTTCGTCAAGGTCGACCAATTCGCCCTCAAGGTACAACCATTATCGAGGCCGATGATGAAGTCTTCTTTGTTGCTGCTAGCAATAACATCCGTTCAGTAATGAGTGAGTTACAGCGATTAGAAAAACCTTATCGCCGAATCATGATTGTGGGAGGAGGAAACATTGGAGCGTCACTCGCAAAACGCCTAGATCAAGACCATAGCGTTAAGCTAGTAGAACGAAGCTTAACTCGTGCAGAGAAGTTATCTGAAGAGCTAGAGAATACCATTGTATTTTGTGGTGATGCCGCTGATCAGGAACTATTAACTGAAGAGAACATCGATCAAGTTGACGTCTTTATCGCGCTAACCAATGAAGACGAAACCAATATCATGTCTGCCATGCTTGCTAAACGGTTAGGGGCAAAGAAAGTAATGGTGCTTATTCAGCGTGGCGCTTATGTTGACCTTGTGCAAGGTGGCGTAATTGATGTTGCCATCTCTCCACAGCAAGCCACTATTTCCGCGTTATTAACCCACGTACGTCGAGCAGATATTGTTAACGTATCGTCATTACGCAGAGGAGCTGCAGAGGCGATTGAAGCCATTGCTCACGGTGATGAAACTACATCAAAAGTCGTAGGACGAGCAATAGGAAAACTTCGCTTACCACCTGGAACAACCATTGGGGCCATTGTTCGTGGTGACGAAGTGATGATAGCGCATGACAAAACTGTCATTGAGCAGGACGACCATGTGGTGATGTTCTTAGTTGATAAGAAATATGTACCGGATGTAGAAGCGCTATTCCAGCCAAGCCCATTTTTCTTATAACATCACACAGCTATGGTAAACCTTAGACCCATTCTGTTTGTTATTGGACTCGTGCTATCCAAATTAGCACTGTTCATGTATGTCCCAACATTAGTGGCTTTTCTATCAGGCACTGATGGCTTTCTTGAATTTGGTAAATCGGTATTAATTACCCACTTAATCTCCTTTATCTGCGTAACATTAGGACGAAAAAAACCGTTTAGACTCGGAGTTAGAGATATGTTTCTTATCACCTCTTTGGTGTGGACTATCTCTAGCGCTTTTGCTGCGTTACCTTTTGTATTTATTAATCACATCAGCTTTACTGACGCCTATTTCGAGACCATGTCGGGTATAACAACCACAGGTTCAACCGTATTAAGCGGCTTGGACAATATGGCGCCCAGCATACTGTTATGGCGTTCCATTTTACAATGGCTAGGCGGTATTGGCTTTATTGTGATGGCCGTTGCAATACTTCCCATGTTAAATGTTGGAGGCATGCGACTGTTCCAAACAGAATCATCAGACTGGTCAGATAAAAGCAGTCCAAGAGCCAAAACCGTTGCCAAGAACATAGTTGCCGTCTATTTAGCGCTGACCGTAGCCTGCTTTATCGGTTACCTTATCACTGGAATGGGACCATTTGATGCGGTAAATCATGCATTTACAACGCTTTCAACGGGGGGCTACTCGACATCCGATAGCTCTATGAACCTTTTCTCCAATGGCGCGCATTGGGTAGGTACGGTGTTTATGTTTTTGGGGGGATTGCCCTTCCTTCTATTTGTCAGTGCGATTAGAAGCCGTTCATTACGTGCTTTGTACCATGATGCTCAAGTAAAGGGATTTACGATCCTATTTCTTGCCACCAGCTTAGTGGTCGCAATTTGGTTACAAGTTCATAATCACTATAGTTTCCCTGATGCTATCCGTGTCTCTATGTTTAATATTGTCTCCGTGGTAACCACAACGGGATACGGATTAGAAGATTTTACTGCATGGGGAGCGCTTCCAACGGTCATATTTGCCTTCTTAATGCTATCAGGCGCCTGTTCGGGCTCCACATCTGGCGGTATTAAAATATTCCGTTTTCAAATAGCCATAACACTGCTAAATAAACAGATGATGAAGCTGATTCATCCTTCCGGTATTTTCGTTCAACGCTACAACAAACGTCCCGTTAACGATGACATTGTTCGCTCCGTGGTCGCCTTTGCCATCACTTTTTTTGCCACTATTATTATTGTCGCCGCTTCATTAGCCTCGCTCGGCCTCGACCCTGTTACCAGTATTTCAGGCGCAGTAACGGCCGTTGCTAATGTTGGACCGGGTATGGGCACAGTGATTGGCCCAACAGGTAACTTTTCATCATTACCTGATATAGCTAAATGGATTTTAAGTTTTGGAATGCTGATGGGACGACTGGAAATACTCACTATTTTGGTACTATTTTTCCCCGCATTTTGGAAAAGCTAATCGCTATCTCGATAAACTAAACAGGATCGATATAGAGATAAATAGCAAAGAAATGGCAAGTACAGCCTAATAAAACAAAACCATGCCAAATAGCATGGTTAAATGGAACGCGTTTAGACACGTAGAAAATCACACCTAGAGAATATACAACACCACCAATAGCAAGCAACACAAGCCCTGCTATATCAATATATAAAGCGAGTTGATAGATAACGATCAATGAGAGCCATCCCATCAACAGATAAGTGACCAAAGATAACTTTTTATATTTATAAACAAAGGCTATTTTAAACACAATCCCTACCAATGCTATCCCCCAAATCACCGCCATTAACCCCATAGCTAAAGGTGTTCTTAATCCCACCATTAAGAATGGAGTATAGCTACCTGCAATCAATAAATAGATTGCACAGTGATCCAGTGTTTTTAATGTTCGCTTCGCATTTTGGTAAGGAATGGCATGGTAAAGCGTAGAAGCGGTAAACAGCAAAATAATGCTCGCACCATACACAGTCATGCTAACAATTGTCATCATATCTGCTTGAGCGCTTACCGCTTTAGTTAGCAGCAGAACTAAACCAATAACCCCCAGCACAACACCTATGCCATGGGTAATACTGTTAGCGATCTCTTCCTGCTGACTGTAATTAGTGTTCACTGGGCGACTCATACTTTACTCTCCATTTTGCGACGGCTTAACTCAATCCATAGCCAGTAAACACTGAAAGACCACAAATATTATGTTGTCGATTTTAAGTATTCGATCACTTTTTCACCGGCTTCTTGCTCAGTGAGAGTGAGAGGCAGCTTCAAGTGTCGCTTCAATTCACCTTTGCCTAATAAGCTAGAAAGCATTCCTTTTATGCCCTCTTTCTGCCTATCTATTTCAAACCACAGTTCTAGCTCTTCAGGGTGTCGGTACAACACTATCTCCAGCTCTCTCCACACCCCATGAAACGGCCCTGTTGTAGGGACAAACTCAAACTCTTGAACAAATGGCATATCAAAACCCGATGTCGCTTCACACTCGACTTGTCGAATTCTCAACCCTTGTTCTTCTAACTCAGAAAATATGCCATCCAACAATCTATCAGGTCGAACCGTTAGTATATCTTTATCGGTAGGATCTTTGGCTAAAGAGATATCCAACCCTGTTTCTAACCAAACTTTTGTGTCACCAATTGAGACAGGTGTATTTAGGGGAATATCCAGCTCGACATCAAACTGCCGATGTTGACCGGGCTCTATGGTAAAAGCGTACGGCAAGGTCCAGCTCGCTAAAACATAGTTTTTAGATACTTTTTTCGTTTCTGTTTGGCTTCCGCCTTCACTAGAATTACTTTCTACCTTCTCTTCAGCAAAATATCGGCAGTAAATCTTTAACTCAATGTTCTCAATATCCTGAGCGGTCGAACCACCATACACCTCTATAGAAATGTTGGCTTTTTCACCGGCGATCAAAAACTCTTGCTGTACTATCGAGTCTACTCGTGCAGAACCAATGCCAAAACTTGCTAGCGTTTTTTTAAAAAAAGACATGGGCAACCCTCTCTATCAGACAACTTAACCAAAACAGACACTAATTCGCGACTTTTCGCTTGTTCATACTCTAATCTATATCAATAACATAACAGAGCATCTTTTTGTTTTCTAACATAACTCATATTAGCGTTATATAAATAAAACAAACCAGCATAATGCGAATAAATTTCAAACTAAAAGTGATTAAAAAAAAGACATTATTTTCTGTGATAGCTCGATCCCGTAAGATCTTGATGATATGCTTAATATAGATATGTAATCACATGTCTATACACCTGATTATCTATAGGAATGGCAAGCGCCAAAACGAGATTTATCTCATAGTTGATCGGGCCATTAATTTGGCAAAGGAAGTGCCTGACTGTTAGGTAAAGTAGTGAGACCAACATCTGTCAGGTTTTCGCGCACCAATCGAAGCGCGTCATATCACCGCTGTGGCTCTGCCTCTGCTCCTGTTACTCAAAAACCAGCACCAACAACGTCGCTGGTAAAACGAGCAGCATTAGCCAAGAATGCAGAAGCCAAAGTTACACATGCGGCATAATAAAAAGCGCAGTCTTAATCCGCTGCGCTTTTTTCTTTCTCGAGTATTTGCTAACTTACCTTCATAATCAATAAATGGAGTACGTGATGAAATGTCACCGAGTTAATGAAGTGATCGAGCTTCTCCACCCTGAATGGCAAAAAGAACCAGACTTAAACCTTATGGAATTTATTGCCAAGTTAAGTCAAGAAGCGGGGTACCAAGGAAGCCTTAATGACCTCACCGACGATATTCTGATTTATCACCTAAAAATGAGAAATTCAGAAAAAGATCAAATGATTCCGGGGTTAGCTAAAGATCAAGAAGATGACTTTAAAACAGCAATACTCAAGGCTCGTGGTATTATTTAGCCGCCTTTTACAACTGAATCATTATAAAACGACACACTATGTGTCGTTTTTTTGTTCAAGCTTCACAGAAATATGTTAAAAATAGACCGCCATTAAGAAACATATATGTTAACAGTTATATAATTCACGGCGAAATAGGCAAACCGTCTCACATTCCATCGTGAGGGTATTGCTCTATTAATAATAACAATGAAAGTAATGTCAAAAAGATGCCGCTCAACAGGCATCAAAAATCAGCCCACAAGGAAAGCAAATGAGTCAGGATAAAATAGATATAAAAGATGTGACTCCCAAAACTTACAACCCAAAAACTCACAAAGGCAACCAAGACCGGTTTAACCCAAACAACCGAATCTATGTCAGGGAAAGCAAAGGCACATTTCAAAAACTAAGACGTTATGGTTCTTGGTTCTTACTGTTGCTATTTGGTCTAACACCTTGGATACCCTATGGTGAAAGACAAGCAATTTTACTCGATATTGGTAGCCAACAGTTTAACTTCTTCGGTACAACACTCTACCCTCAAGATCTCACTTTGCTTGCATTGCTCTTTATGATTGCGGCTTTTGGACTCTTCTTTATCACAACATTTTTAGGACGGGTTTGGTGTGGGTATTTATGCCCTCAGACAGTATGGACATTTATGTACATATGGTTTGAAGAGAAATTAGAAGGCTCTGCCAACAAACGAAGGAAACAAGACAGCAAAAAGCTCACCTCAAATTTGGTATTAAGGAAAACCTTAAAACATCTAGCGTGGTTTGCTATCGCACTCATCACAGGCTTTACCTTTGTCGGCTACTTTGTACCCATTAAATCACTGGTTATTGATTTTCTAACCTTTAACAGTACATTTTGGGCCGGGTTTTGGGTTCTGTTTTTCGCTATTTGTACTTACGCTAATGCTGGCTGGATGCGTTCTATCGTCTGTTTGCACATGTGCCCTTACGCACGTTTTCAATCTGCCATGTTCGATAAAGATACCTATATTGTCGGATACAATCCCGAGCGTGGAGAATCAAGAGGAGCAAGATCACGAAAAGCAGATCCAAAGAAAATGGGACTTGGTGACTGTATTGACTGTGATCTTTGTGTTCAGGTATGCCCTACAGGAATAGACATTAGAGACGGCCTTCAGTATGAGTGTATAAACTGTGGCGCGTGTATTGATGCTTGTAATGTCACCATGGACAGAATGGGTTATGAGAAAGACCTGATTAGTTATACTACTGAACATCGCTTATCGGGCAATAGCACCAAAATCATGAGACCAAAACTCATTGGTTATGGCTCAGTGATGATATTAATGATTGCTCTATTCTTTGTTCAAATTGCAAGCGTTGAACCTGTTGGCATGAGTGTACTTAGGGATAGAAACCAACTATTCAAGGTGAATAGCAGTGGCATGACGGAGAACACCTATACCCTTAAAGTCATCAATAAAACACAGCAACCGCAACAGTACCAATTAGATGTGAGCGGATTAACTGATGTCACTTGGTATGGTAAGCAAACTATTCAGGTCTCTCCAGGAGAAGTTCTTAACCTTCCTATTAGTTTAGGTGTCACCTCAGACAAACTTAGCTCACCTGTTTCCACAATTCAGTTTATACTCACTGACAGCAACCAATTTACTATCACAGTAGAGAGTCGATTTATAAACAAATTATAAATCGACCATTTGATAGAAAAGGGCTCGGCAACGAGTCCTTTTTGTTTCTGGAACTAAATATGATAAATAATGCTTTTAATTTTGATGCCTTAACACCCGATTTTATGTGGTATGCCTTAGAGAGTATTGGTATACGAGCAGAGTCAGGTTTGTTGGCATTAAATAGCTATGAGAACCGCGTTTACCAATTTGTTGATGAAGAGAAAAAGCGTTATGTGGTCAAATTTTATCGACCTCAACGCTGGAGTAAAGAACAGATACAAGAAGAACACGACTTTACACTAGAGTTACTTGAACATGATGTCCCCGTAGCTCCACCAGTGATTATAAATGGGCAATCACTTCATCAATACAATGGTTATCTGTTTGCGCTATTTCAAAGCGTTGGAGGCCGCCAATTTGAGGTCGACAACTATGAGCAGTTAGAGTGGGTGGGTCGTTTTATGGGACGAATCCACAATGTCGCAAAACAGAAAACATTCTTACATAGACCTCAAATATCATTACAAGAGTATCTATATCAGCCAAGATCATACTTGGAAAACTCTACCTTTATTCCATCACATATAGAAAACAGCTTTTTTAGCGATTTAAACTTGCTAATAAAGTCGATAGAAAAAAATTGGTCAGACGAATATCAAACCATCCGCCTACATGGCGATTGTCATCCAGGAAATATTTTATGGCGTGACGGCCCTATGTTTGTTGACTTAGATGACGCCAGAAACGGGCCAGCGATTCAAGATTTGTGGATGCTATTAAATGGAGATAGGACGGATAAACTGGCACAACTCGATACTATCTTAGAAGGGTATGAAGAGTATTGTGACTTCAACTCATCAGAGCTTGCACTTATTGAGCCTCTTCGTGGTTTGCGCATGGTGCATTACATGGCTTGGCTTGCTAAACGATGGAATGATCCTGCCTTTCCTTTAGCTTTCCCATGGTTTGCAGATGCAAGGTACTGGGAAAATCAAGTTCTGGCAATAAAAGAGCAGATAGCAGCATTGCAAGAACCTGTATTGACGCTGACACCGCAATGGTAGCCAATTACCCTAAAAACTGATAGAAATACAGTCTAAACAATAAAGGAGAGATTCACTTAATGAAAAAAGTATTTATTCTACTGGCGACTCTTTTAGCCAGCGTTTCAATACATGCCGCTCAATTTAATGAGGGGGATCATTACCAAGTATTGGATGTAAACAAATCATCTTCACCTGTAGTCACTGAGTTTTTCTCTTTCTATTGCCCACACTGCTTAAAGTTTGAACCCTTTATCAATGAGTTGAAAAAGAAAATTCCGGACAATGCCAAACTGCAAAAAGTCCATGTCTCATTTATGGGTGGAAACATGGCAGTGCCTGTAGCAAAAGCTTATGCCACCATGGTTGTGTTAAAAGTAGAAGAGACCATGGTGCCTTACTTCTTTAAACAAATTCAGATATTACAAAACGCCCCTCAATCAGAAGCCGATATTCGTCAAATGTTTATAGATAACGGCATAGATGGAAAGAAATTTGATTCTGCTTACAACGGTTTTGCTGTTGATTCCATACAAAAACGTTTCGACAAGCAATTTACATCTACGGGTCTACAAGGGGTTCCCGGGGTCGTCGTCAATAATAAGTACCTAGTAAAAACAGATAAATTAAAAGGCTACGATGACTATTTTGATTTGGTGAACTTTTTACTAAAAAAATAGCGCTGACAACGAGCTGTAGTAACAAAAAGTACTCATTATTAAAATGGAGCCTAAGGCTCCATTTTCTATTCTTGATAGAGTTTTTCTAACTCACCATCTTTCTCTTGCCATCGTTCACTAAGCCATTGCTGGAATGCACGTTTGTAAGGCTTATCATTAAAGTAATCCCCCTTAACCGATGGATCAACGGGCAGGACATTTACTTTAACCACAATACGCTTCATTTTTCCCATTAATAGATCGCTAAATGGAGAAGTTCGGTTTTCAGGGTAAGCAATAGTCACATCAAGAATGGCATCAAACTGCTCCCCCATCGTTGCTAAGGTATACGCTATTCCACCGGACTTTGGCGGCAGCAAATGCTGATACTTACCTCTACTCTGATGCTGTTTCTCTTTGGTAAATCGAGTACCTTCAACATAATTAACTACTGTGGTAGGAGTAAATTTAAATTTTTCACATGAGCGACGAGTTGTCTCTAAATCTTTGCCTTTTAAATGCGGATGACGAATCAAGTACTCTCTGGAATATCGCTTCATAAATGGCATATCTAACGCCCAGCAAGCCATACCAACAAAAGGCACATAGAGTAATTGCTGCTTTAAAAAGAACTTGGGCATAGGGATTTTGTCCTTAAATACACAACAAAGAACCACAATATCACTCCAGCTTTGGTGATTAGAGATCATCAAGTACCAAGAGGATTTATCCAGCTGTTCCACTCCCTCTATCTGCCATTCTATTCGGCTAAATAAAGTGAGAATTAACGAGTTTAAAGTCGCCCAAAGCCACATAAGCTGATTTGCGCTAAGAGAAACTAATCGCTTGGCATTTTCCGTAGGAGTGATCATTTTAATCAATGCCAACAAGCAGATGGCAATAGAACAAAAGGCACTGTTAACAACCACAAGAGCAACAGTAACCATTAGCTTTATGTATTCCAGCATCAAGAAAAAACCTATCTAAAGTGATCAAAACGCCAAGCATTATACAAATGAATATCCAGAATGGAATATGACAAACATCACTCTAACAAATCAAACTATCTGAGCGGTTAAGCTCTTTAGCAGACGATCCATCGCACGATAACCTAGCGCTTCTGCAATATGTGCTTTCTCTATCTGCTGGCACCCTTCCAAATCCGCTATGGTTCTCGCCACCTTTAAAATTCGGTGGTAAGCCCGTATCGATAAGCCAAGTTGATAGATTGTCGTCTCTAAAAAGTCCGCATCTTGTTTCTCTAATGGGCAATATTTATTAATATCTCTATTGGTTAATAGACCATTAATCGTGCCACTCCTATTTAGCATACTCTCCCTTGCCATATTAACTCTCTGTTTAACCACCTCAGTTGACTCTCCTCTTTCGCCTTTCGAGGTAAGCATTCCCTTCGGCAAAAGAGGTATTTCCAGAGACATATCAAAACGGTCCAATAAAGGCCCGGATAATCGGCTTAAATAGCGAAGAATGGCCTGTGGGTTAGTCCGTGAGTGGTTTCCTTCGTAGTAGCCTGTTGGGCTAGGATTTAATGCACCTACCAATTGAAATCGGGCAGGAAAACGAACCTTTCCTGCTGCTCTTGAGATAACTATTTCTCCTGACTCCAATGGTTCTCGCAAAGAATCTAACGTTTTTCGTTCAAACTCTGGCATCTCGTCAAGAAATAGCAGTCCATTATGAGAGAGTGAAATTTCCCCCGGACGAGGAACCGATCCTCCTCCTACTAACGCCACCATTGATGACGAGTGATGAGGAGAGCGAAATGGTCTTCTCCGCCAATTATTGATATTAATATCCTGATCATCAATCAAGGAAGCGATAGAGGCCGTTTCTAATGCCTCTTCATCACTCATGCAGGGCAGCAAATCACACAGCCGTGATGCCAGCATTGTTTTTCCTGTTCCCGGAGGCCCCAGAAACAGCAAGTTATGACAACCCGCAGCAGCTATTTCTAACGCTCTCTTACCTTGTTGCTGTCCAATGACATCTCGCAAATCACGGCAGTGTCCCTTACTTGAGTGAACGGAGCGCGGTGATTGAAACAAGCTCAGTGTTTTCTGCCCACACAGATCAGCACATACATCCAGCAAAGAGAGCGCTGACTTATGTCTATTGTCAGCAACTAACGCCGCTTGATCACCATTGTCATTTGGCACAACCAAACACCGTTGGGCTTTGCTGGCCGCTAACGCCGCCGGTAGAACCCCTTTTACTGAGCGAAGCTCACCAGACAAAGCAAGCTCCCCTATAAATTCACAATGATTAAGTCGATCAATGGCGATCTGCTCAGATGCAGCCAAAATACCTAATGCAATAGGAAGATCGAATCTTCCTCCCTCTTTCGGAAGATCTGCCGGAGCTAGGTTTACCGTGATCCGCTTTGCTGGAAATTCAAAGTTAGAGTTAATGATGGCACTACGTACCCTATCCTTAGACTCCTTAACGGTGGTTTCAGGTAAGCCAACTAATGCAAATCCCGGCATTCCGTTACTAATGTGGACCTCTACCGTTACTTCAGGCGATTCAACCCCCACACTGGCTCTACTATGTACAATTGCTAATGCCATCTAATCCTCAATATTTACGGTTTTGAAACTATTTCGCTCATCTATTCGGCTTATACTCAAGTAACCTCAAGATGCTTGTTCAGCGAGAGTTTATTGGCTTCTGATCAAGGCACTGATTTGAAGGCATAGTCATTCTACGGCAAGAATCAGTAACACAGAGCAGGAGCCAATAAAACTCGCCCTTTGGGAGCTCATCAACATGACCATTTCTGCGTCAGATAACCTTGAAAGGGGATGCCATTC
Source organism: Vibrio sp. 99-8-1 (assembly GCF_013114595.1). Taxonomy (GTDB): domain Bacteria; phylum Pseudomonadota; class Gammaproteobacteria; order Enterobacterales; family Vibrionaceae; genus Vibrio. The sequence goes on from NZ_VTXE01000046.1 coordinate 22,153, forward strand.
CTTCGATTATCTTTCTTGAACTTGACCCTGTTGATGTAGCTCTGAATCCTGCACCTTGAGGTCACTTGAGTATATATAGCTCAAAAATAAAACGGGTAAATATGAAAAAAGACTGAAGTTTTGCTTGTCAAATAGTCATTTTCTATGTTACCACTAGGTACGCAAACATTTACGCACAACAAAATCGAATAAAAAATGAACTTTAACGCTCGCATCAACGCACTCATTATTCTAATTCTCGTGGTCATTATTGATACCGCGCGGGGGCGAGTGAGCAGCAGAAAGTAACAAACGAATTGCTAAAAAACCCCCGCACTGAAAAGTTCGGGGGTTTTTTTAAACCTTAAGTTAATGCAGGTTTAGCCAGTTATTAAATTAAACAGGAAGTATAGGAGCACAGTATGTGCAATAAAAATAACGCGTTTGGACAAGCGCAATATAACGGGAGCAACCAATGAATGGTTCAAATTTAGTTGTTGCCGCATTAAAACAGCAAGGTATTAAAACCGTATTTGGCTATCCCGGTGGTGCCATCATGCCTATCTATGATGCTCTTTATGATGGCGGTGTTGAACATGTCTTATGCCGACATGAACAAGGGGCCGCAATTGCTGCAATTGGGATGGCAAGAGCGACACAAGATGTTGCAGTCTGCTTAGCAACATCTGGCCCAGGAGCAACTAACCTAGTAACTGGCCTTGCAGATGCACTGCTTGATTCTGTTCCTATCGTCGCGATTACAGGTCAGGTGGCAACCCCATTAATTGGAACCGATGCTTTCCAAGAAATGGATGTGATTGGTATGTCTTTATCTTGTTCTAAGCACAACTATTTGGTTACCGATATTGATGACCTTGCACCAACATTGGCGGAAGCCTTTATCGTAGCCAAGTCAGGCCGTCCAGGGCCAGTAGTTGTAGATATAGCAAAAGATGTACAGCTGGCTGAAGCTCCCGTTCATGAGCTCCCTTTTATAGAGCCACCCGCCATTCCCGTTGTAGACTCAGAACTCATCAACAAAGCACAAAATATTCTTAGCAAGTCAGACAAACCTGTTCTTTATATTGGTGGTGGCGTTCAAATAGCCAAAGCGACAGAAACGGTAAGAACTTTCTTAGCCAATAATCCTATGCCTACAATCAGCACTCTTAAAGGACTTGGCAGCATCGAACGCCATGATCCTAATTACTTAGGTATGGTAGGAATGCATGGCACCAAAGCCGCAAACTTAGTCGTTCAAGATGCCGATCTTCTTATTGTTGTTGGTGCACGCTTTGATGACAGGGTGACCGGTCGACTTGACTCATTTGCGCCAGATGCTCGGGTGATCCACATAGATATTGATGCCGCTGAATTTAATAAGCTCCGTCACTCTCATGCATCATTACAAGGGGATATCAATGAGTTGTTACCACAGTTATCGGTACAGCAAGATCTCTCCCCATGGCTTCAATATACCTCAGATCTCAGAAGTGAATTTAAGTGGCGCTATGACCATCCCGGAGAGCCTATTTATGCGCCCCTACTATTAAAACAGTTATCTGACATGATGCCAGACAGCACCATTGTATCTACCGATGTTGGCCAACATCAGATGTGGGCCGCACAACATATTCAACCAAGACGACCTGAAAACTACATCACCTCTGCTGGTTTGGGCACGATGGGATTTGGTCTACCTGCCGCAATTGGTGCCAAAATTGCTCGCCCAGACGATCAATCCGTCCTTATTACTGGTGATGGTTCTATTATGATGAATATTCAAGAACTCGGCACCATCAAGCGTAAGCAGGTTCCCGTCAAAATAGTATTACTTAATAATCAGCGCCTTGGTATGGTTAGACAGTGGCAGTCACTGTTTTTTGATGGTCGCCATAGTGAGACCATTCTTGACGACAACCCTGATTTTGAAATGTTAGCAAGCGCATTTGGTATCGCGAGCAAAACCATAACCACAAAAAGTGAAGTTGAACCTGCACTAAAAGAGATGATGGAGTGTGACTCTGCCTATCTTCTTCATGTCGTGATCGACGAAGAAGAGAACGTGTGGCCACTAGTACCACCTGGTGCAGCGAACCAAGATATGCTGGAGAATACCTAATGGATAGATACTTATTAAAAATCGAAGCCAACGATAAACCAGTATTAGTTGAGCGCATTTTGCGAGTGGTTAGACACCGTGGTTTTGCAATTAAGCAAATACTTGCGACACAGAACCATGAGAGTAAAGTGGCTCAAATAGAGATTGTTGTAGACAGTGATCGTCCTATCACATTGATTACCAATCAAGTGGAAAAATTGTGGGATGTAACGGATGTACACACCACTCGACTGAAAAAAGACGAAATGCTCAGCGCATACAAAATTTAAGAAAGGATTCTATTATGGCGACAAACACAGCTGATTTTATCTGGTTCAATGGAGAAATGGTGCCTTGGGCAGAAGCAAATGTTCACGTACTCACCCACGCTATGCATTATGGCACTTCGGTTTTCGAAGGCATTCGCTGTTACGACACACCAAAAGGCCCGATTGTATTTAGGCATAAAGAGCATATGCAGCGCCTAAAAGATTCTGCCAAAATCTATCGCTTTCCAATTCCTTACTCCGTTGATGAACTGATGGAAGCTTGTCGACAAACTCTACGTGATAATAAATTGCAATCAGCCTACATTCGCCCACTTGGTTTTGTTGGTAATGTTGGCTTAGGTGTATGCCCGCCAACAGAGACAGAAATGGATCTCATTATTGCAGCTTTTCCATGGGGTTCTTATCTAGGAGAAGAAGCTCTAGCAAGTGGTGTCGATGCTATGATTTCAAGCTGGAATCGTGCCGCACCTAATACCATACCGACTGCCGCTAAAGCGGGCGGGAATTACCTATCATCCTTGTTGGTCGGTGGTGAAGCTCGACGTCACGGTTATGCAGAAGGTATCGCTTTAAGCGTTGATGGTTATTTGTCTGAAGGGGCCGGTGAGAATATTTTTGTGGTAAAAAATGGGGTAATTTGTACTCCACCAGCCACCAGCGCCATCTTACCGGGCATTACTCGTGACTCCATTATGATTTTAGCTAAAGAGCTAGGTTATCAAGTACGCGAAGAGAACATTGCTCGAGAAGCACTTTATCTAGCAGACGAAATATTTATGACAGGTACCGCAGCAGAAATTGTTCCGGTACGAAGTGTCGATCAAATTACCGTAGGGGAAGGCAAAAGAGGCCCGATTACGGAAAAAATTCAGTCCACATTTTTTGGGCTTTTCAATGGAACAACTGAGGACAAATGGGGTTGGTTAGATCCTGTTTATTCACCACAGAAGTAATATAAGGAATTAAAAACAATGTCTCAACAGATCAAATACCGCAGCGCCACAACCACACACGGCAGAAATATGGCGGGAGCACGTGCTTTATGGCGCGCAACGGGCGTAAAAGAAGAGGACTTTGGTAAACCGATTATTGCTGTGGTTAACTCCTTCACCCAGTTTGTTCCGGGTCACGTACACTTAAAAGACATGGGCCAGTTAGTTGCCAAAGAAATTGAACAAGCAGGTGGTATTGCCAAAGAGTTTAATACCATTGCAGTCGATGATGGTATCGCGATGGGACACGGGGGTATGCTGTATTCTCTGCCTTCTCGCGAACTTATTGCTGACTCCGTTGAGTATATGGTGAATGCCCACTGTGCCGATGCCATGGTCTGTATTTCAAACTGTGACAAAATCACTCCTGGAATGATGATGGCAGCATTAAGACTGAACATCCCGGTGATTTTTGTTTCTGGTGGACCAATGGAAGCGGGCAAAACAAAATTGTCTGATCAACTCATAAAGCTGGACTTGGTTGATGCCATGATTCAGGGTGCAGATCCTACAGTATCAGACGAACAGAGTGAGCAAATTGAACGTTCAGCCTGTCCAACTTGCGGCTCTTGCTCAGGTATGTTTACTGCAAACTCAATGAACTGCTTAACCGAAGCTCTAGGTTTAAGCCAACCGGGTAACGGCTCAATGCTGGCCACGCACGCAGACCGAAAAGCACTATTCTTAAACGCTGGCCGTCGTATCGTTGAATTGACCAAACGCTATTACGAACAAGGCGATCTATCAGCACTTCCACGTAATATTGCCAATAAAGCTGCCTTTGAAAATGCCATGGCGCTGGATATTGCAATGGGTGGGTCGACCAATACCGTATTGCACTTGTTAGCAGGCGCTCAAGAGGGAGAGATAGAGTTTGATATGCAAGATATCGATCGGATGTCTCGCAAAGTTCCTCACTTATGTAAAGTTGCCCCTTCTACGCAGAAGTATCATATGGAAGACGTGCACCGCGCAGGTGGCGTAATGGCCATCTTAGGTGAACTTGATAGAGCAGGACTACTCAACAACCAAACCAAAACGGTTCTGGGTATTTCTATGCAAGACCAACTGGCTCAATACGACATCATGCAAACAGAATCTGAAGAGATAAAACAGTTCTTCCGTGCTGGCCCTGCTGGCATTCGCACAACAGAAGCGTTTTCTCAAAAGTGTCGTTGGGACACATTAGATGACGATCGCAAAGAAGGGTGCATTCGCACCAAACAAAATGCCTTTAGCCAAGATGGTGGCCTTGCGGTACTCAAAGGCAATATAGCCATAGATGGCTGTATTGTTAAGACAGCTGGCGTTGATGAAAGCAATTTGACTTTCCAAGGACCAGCGGTGGTATTTGAAAGCCAAGAAGACGCTGTTGATGGCATTCTTAACGGTAAAGTGACCGCTGGTGATGTGGTTGTTATCCGTTATGAAGGACCAAAAGGCGGTCCGGGTATGCAAGAAATGCTATACCCAACTACCTATTTAAAATCGATGGGACTGGGTAAAGAGTGCGCACTGCTTACAGATGGTCGTTTCTCTGGTGGTACATCTGGGCTATCTATCGGTCACGTTTCACCAGAAGCAGCCAATGGCGGCATTATTGGTTTAGTGAATCAAGGGGATATTATTACTATTGATATTCCAAATCGCTCGATTACTTTAGATATCGATGACCAAGAACTATCTCGCCGCCGTGCCAATCAAGAGACATTAGGTTGGAAGCCAGTTAATCGTCAACGCGAAGTCTCTTTTGCTCTAAAAGCATACGCAAGTATGGCTACTAGTGCAGATAAAGGTGCCGTTCGCGATAAGTCGATGCTAGAGGACTAGCGAATGACCGCAACAAAACAGACCGGCGCAGACTATCTGCGCCAAATATTACGCGCTCCCGTTTACGAAGTTGCCACCGTGACTCAGTTGCAAGATATGCCACGCTTATCTGAACGCATAAACAATAAGGTGCAAATCAAACGAGAAGATCGTCAGCCCGTACACTCTTTTAAGCTACGTGGCGCTTACAACATGGTTGCCAGCTTATCTGAACAACAGAAGCAGGCAGGGGTCATTGCGGCATCAGCGGGAAACCACGCTCAAGGCATGGCGCTTTCTGGAACAAAACTAGGTATTAAAACCACCATAGTTATGCCTAAAACAACCCCTGACATAAAAGTAGAAGCTGTTCGTAGTTTTGGCGGCAATGTGGTTCTGCATGGAAGCAACTTTGATGAAGCAAAAGCAGAAGCAGAGATACTTTCTAAGAAACACAACTACACGTTTGTACCTCCATTCGATCACCCTTTAGTTATTGCGGGTCAGGGGACTATTGGAATGGAAATGTTGCAGCAAAACGGGCACCTTGATTACATTTTTGTTCCCGTTGGCGGCGGAGGTTTAGCCGCAGGTGTTGCTGTGCTAGTAAAACAGTTGATGCCGGAAATAAAGGTCATTGCTGTTGAGCCGGAAGACTCTTCCTGCCTGAAAGCCGCTCTGGATGCTGGCGAACCTGTCGTACTTGACCAAATAAGCATGTTTGCTGATGGTGTCGCGGTTAAGCGCATTGGCGATGAAACATTCCGTTTATGTCATCAATACTTAGACGGTCATATTGCTGTGTCCAGTGATGAAATCTGCTCTGCTGTGAAGGATATATTTGAAGATACCCGAGCAATTGCAGAACCCTCAGGGGCCCTTGCCCTTGCTGGACTGAAAAAATTTGCCGAACAAAATAATCTTCAACAAAACAACTTAGCGACTGTACTTTCTGGTGCAAATACCAATTTCCATGGTTTGCGTTATGTCTCAGAACGTTGTGAACTAGGAGAAAAGCGGGAAGGATTATTAGCCGTTACTATTCCTGAACAACCGGGCGCATTTTTTAAATTCTGTGAGATTATTGGTGGTCGAGCCGTCACAGAATTTAATTATCGGTATAGCGATGAGAACTTAGCCAATATTTTTGTTGGGGTTAGATTACAAGAAGGGCAAGAAGAGCTAGACAGCATCGTTCACGAGCTGCATGAAGGCGGTTACCCTGTGGTGGATCTATCTGATGATGAGATGGCCAAACTTCATATTCGATATATGGTTGGTGGAAAACCTTCAAAACAGTTAAAAGAACGCCTTTATAGCTTTGAATTTCCAGAGTATCCGGGAGCACTACTTAAGTTTTTAAGTACTCTGGGAACACACTGGAATATAAGCCTATTTAATTATCGTAATCATGGTGCAGATTATGGGCGAGTATTATGCGGGTTTGAGTTAGATGAAAGCGACTTACCACGGTTCTCTTCTCATCTACATGAGCTAGGTTATCAGTACAAAGATGAATCTAATAACCCTTCTTATCAGTTTTTTTTACAAAAATAACCAGTCACTATCGCAATAAAAAAGGAGCCTCTGGCTCCTTTTTTATCTCATAACTATTTCTTTATTTTTACAGGACGTTGCCAGTTAGCAATTTTTCGCTCTTTAGCTCTTGTAATCACTAACTCACCTTCATCTACATCCTTGGTCAGAGTGGTACCTGCACCTATAGTGGCACCATTTCCAATGGTAACTGGCGCAACCAACTGACAATCAGAACCCACAAATACGTCATCGCCAATGACCGTTTTAAACTTATTTGCACCATCGTAATTACAGGTAATAACACCTGCACCGACATTGGTTCGTTGGCCAATTTCAGCATCGCCGATATAGGTTAGGTGGTTGGCTTTAGAGCCTTCACCGATCAAACCATTTTTCACTTCAACAAAGTTACCGACATGAGCATCATTACGAAGCTCTGCTCCCGGCCGTAGACGAGTAAATGGACCAACAGTACACTCTTCCCCTACCGTAGCACCTTCTATCACGCTATAAGGGCGTACAAGCGTATTATCGTCTATCTCACAGTCCTTAAGTACGCAGCCTGCACCAATAACAACGTTATCACCTAAGGATACACTTCCTTCAATAATGACATTAATATCAATCTCTACATCTCGACCACATTGAAGCTCACCACGTAAATCAAAACGGCTAGGGTCACGGAGCATTACCCCCTGTTCAAGTAGCTTCTCTGCCTGCATACCTTGATAAGCCCGCTCTAAACGAGCCAATTGAACACGATTATTGACACCTTCAACTTCAACGGTTCTTATTGGATGAACCGCTTCAATAGCACGACCATCAGCGTGAGCAGCGGCTATAATATCGGTAAAATAGAACTCACCTTGTGCATTATCATTACTCAATTGGCCTAACCAGCGCTTAAGGTCACCCCCGGTAGCCACCAATACTCCTGTATTGATTTCTTGAATGCGTTTTTGTGACTCGTTAGCGTCTTTTTGTTCAACTATTGCCACGACCGCATCGTTTTCACGAACAATTCGGCCATAACCAGTTGGGTTATCTAGTATCACTGTCAAAAGCGCGATACCGCCTTCAGGTTGAGTGCTCAATAAATTATCAAGTGTTTCTGAAGAGATAAGTGGAACATCGCCATAGAGAACCAAAATCTTCTCATCATCACGAAATTTATCTGAGGCTTGATCCACGGCATGACCGGTACCTAATTGATCCGCTTGCAGTACCCAATTAACAGGCGCATCAGCAAGAGTCTGTTTCATTTGGTCGCCGCCATGACCATAAACTAAGTGAATATTTTGTGCACCAAGATCTCCACATGTATCAATTACATGTTTAGCCATCGGCTTTCCTGCCAGAGTATGCAAAACTTTAGGAATAGCAGAATACATACGAGTACCTTTACCCGCAGCGAGGATCACCGCACTAAATGTCATTAGAGTAACCTTTGAATTATTTATCTGTAGAAGGATGATTTTAACGCGTCAATTGAGAAAAGAAACTGTGTAAATGAAATTGTGCTGATATTTCACAGTGAGAATAAAAATATTATCGATAATACTGCTCACTAATAGCGCCTTAGCTATTTAGAAGAATCAAAATTGTTACTATCAAGAAAAGTAAATAATCCACCTGCAGAGCAGGTGGCTTTGACTGGCCCCCTATAAGGGGGCTTATTTAACTATCGAGCCCTAACAACATCTGGCGCTCTTCTTCTTCC
>NZ_VTXE01000047.1 GCF_013114595.1 Vibrio sp. 99-8-1
GAGTAGGGAGTCCCGTCCACTCCGCCATTTATTCTTAGGAATAAGAAAGTAAGCCTTAGCAGAAATGCTGAGGTTTTTTTCGTTTAAGCGTGGTAGTTCAGTTGGTTAGCCTCTTTGTTAGAGAAAGCGGCCTGTCACGCCGGGGGCCGCGCTTGTTTCCAAGGAATAGGGAGTCCCGTCCACTCCGCCATTTATTCTTAGGAATAAGAAAGTAAGCCTTAGCAGAGATGTTAAGGCATTTTTGTGTTTTAGCGGTTATAAAAATACCAATGGTTAGTTCTATTAGAGTGGGCAGCGGAGCGGTAGTTCAGTTGTGCCAACAATGTTCCCGACATTGATTGGCATTCACTCCGTCCATGGAGATTCTAGTTTTTTATTAGAGAAAGCGGCCTGTCACGCCGGGGGTCGCGCTTGTTTTCAAGGCGTAGGGAGTCCCGTCCACTCCGCCATTTATTCTTAGGAATAAGAAAGTAAACCTTAGCAGAAATGCTGAGGTTTTTTTGCATTTAAGCGCGGTAGCTCAGTTGTGCCAACAATGTTCCCGACATTGATTGGCATTCACTCCGTCCATGGAGATTCTAGCCTCTTTGTTAGAGAAAGTGGACTGTCACGCCGGGGATCGACCTTGTTTTCAACGAGCAGGGAGTCCCGTCCACTCCGCCATTTATTCTTAGGAATAAGAACAGTAAGCCTTAGCAGAAATGCTGAGGTTTTTTATGTCTGTAAGATTGCCACCTGAGTCCTTTCTTCGTCATAGCGGCAAGTAGTGTATCCATATGCGTGGTCGTTCATCACGCTGAGATCATGGTTGTGATGCCAAGAGTCTTATGTCTCACTTAATTGGTCACTAATGCTAAATAGCAGTAAGTATGATGAGATGTTGCAAAGATAGCTTTAAGTAGCATAGGGAGCTTTACAGCGATGCTTACAGTCCATATTTAGCATTCTGGCAGAGTTTTCCTCAATTTTTCTACACGTCCTATCTCTGCCTATTGAGAGCTCTTTTGCCGACATGCATAGCTAATCTTTTGCCTAGCTTTAATTAGGCTTCAAAACACCTAGAGTGTTGGCTCCCTGAGATTATTTCGAAACTCGTATAGAAACCATTAAGAAAAATTCGTCAATTAGAAAGCTGTCAATAAAGTAAAAATAAGGAAAGTCTATTTACAGAGGCAGGAATGACTAGAATAATTTACGCAATCGATTATATTGTTCTGTTTTGTACTTTGGAATATATAAATACGTATTATTGATATTTATGTAATTATATTAATCGTGTTATTGAACTGATTTTTATCTCATTATGTTGAGCATACTAAGTGATAAATAAATATTATTTATTGTTTAATAAATTAAAATCATATTAATTATCTAATATTCTAAAATAAAAAAGGCACTGATAGCCAGCGCCTTTTAAATTGATGAAAGAGTGCTTAATAACTAATTATAAAGCAGCTTCAAAAATTGCAGAGATCTCTTCATGTGTCGCTTGTTTCGGGTTAGTGAAACCACATGCGTCTTTTAGTGCGTTATCAGCTAGAACAGAAATATCATCTTTCTTCGCGCCTAGCTCAGCGAGTCCTGCAGGGATACCAACATCTTTAGATAGGCTAATGATAGCTTCTAAAGCGGCTTCAGCACCTTGCTCAGCTGTCATCGCTTCAACATTCACACCCATTGCTTTAGCAACGTCTTTAAGACGCTCAGGGCATACTTGAGCGTTATAGCGTTGTACGTGCGGAAGTAGAATCGCGTTACAAACACCGTGTGGTAGGTCATAGAATCCACCTAGCTGATGCGCCATAGCGTGTACATAACCTAATGAAGCATTGTTAAATGCCATGCCCGCCATAAATTGAGCGTATGCCATTTGCTCACGAGCTTCGATGTCGTCACCGTGCTCTACTGCTTTGCGTAGGAAAGCTTGAATCAGTTCGATAGCTTTAATCGCTACAGCATCAGTTACCGGCGTTGCTGCAATAGATACATAAGCTTCAACGGCGTGCGTTAATGCATCCATACCTGTCGCTGCAGTTAGAGATGCTGGCTTGGCAAGCATTAACTCAGGATCATTTACAGAGATAAGCGGTGTAGTGTGCTTATCAACGATAGCCATCTTAATGTGACGTTCTTCATCCGTAATGATGCAGAAACGTGTCATTTCAGATGCTGTACCAGCTGTCGTATTAATAGCAATTAATGGAAGTTGAGGCTTAGCTGATTGGTCAACACCTTCGTAATCACCAATTTTGCCACCATTAGCAGCAACTAGAGCAATACCTTTCGCACAGTCATGCGGTGAACCACCACCTAAAGAGATCACAAAATCACAGTCATTCTCTTGTAGAAGTGCTAAGCCGTTTTCTACGTTACCAATAGTTGGGTTAGGTTGAGTTCCGTCAAATACGACAGTATTAACAGTACGCTCGGTAAGAAGGTCTTGAACTTGCTTAACAATACCTATTTCATTAAGGATCTTATCAGTAACGATTAAGCCTTTTTTAAAGCCTTGCGATTGAATGCTATCAGCTGCTTCTTTTAAGCAACCAGCGCCCATTAGGTTTACCGTTGGGATGAAAAATGCACTAGTCATTTATATATTCCACTCATAGTTATTAAATTCTTTAATTAGATTCGCATATCAATGTGTTTAATTAATTTGATTTAGAACAAATTTAAAAAGTAATTACTCTAATTATAAGCAATATCGTGAAGCTGATCGCTAACGAAATATGATTATAACGAAATCTGTTTAATGGGTAATTTCAATAAATGAAGATAGCAATCGCTTGACCAACATATTTAGTAATAACTTGATTTTGTAGTGTTTAAAAAAGAAAACGATTACGTTAAATATAAAGGACTTAACCGACTAATATAGCTTTGAAAGAGAAAAACCAAAGTCTGACGGAAATATGACTTTGGTTATAATGGTAAGAATTGTTAATCACAAACCTTATTTCTGCCAGTTTGTTTTGCTCTATAAAGTGCTTTGTCAGCACTAGAAAGCATTTTGTCATAGATTTTGTTGGGGGGGAGATCAATCCCTGCCATGCTTTTTTCGCCAAATGTTGAAATACCTATGCTGACTGTCACGGAGATATTGCCTGCATGGACTTTCTTCTCAATACCTAATCGAACTCTTTCAGCAGCATGACGAGCTTCAGAATGATCGGTATTGAACATCAATATGGTGAACTCTTCTCCACCAAATCGTCCTAGAATGTCGCTGTCTCGAACTAAGTACTGTAGCTGTTTTGTAATGTCCAACAGTACGTTATCACCGGCTTGGTGACCTAAACTATCGTTAATGTTTTTAAAATGGTCGACATCTACAATGGCGAGTGAAATTGGAACTTGCTCTCTGGTTGCTAACAAAACTTGCTGCTCAAATATTTCCCCAAAGGCATATCGATTAAACAGTGAGGTGAGAAAGTCGTGACGAGCCAGTTTTTCTAGTTCTCTGTTTTTTTGCTGTAGTAGAGCTTCTGTATCTTTTAATTGAGTGATGTCATTGTGAACACCCAACATTCTCGTTGGTTTTCCGTTGCTATCTCTGATCACCATGCCTCGGCAGCGAACCCAAATATATTTCCCCTTTTTATGCTTATAGCGGACAATTTGATCGTAAGGATGATGAGGGTTTTTGCAATGCTCTTTGAAGTTGTGCATGGCTACAAGAAGATCGTCTGGGTGAATTCTCTCTCTTCGTTCTTGAATTGAACCTGTTAGTTCTTCAGGGTCATAGCCTAACAGTTGCCAGAAACTGTCACTCATCCACTCTTCTTTATAAGAGTCAATATCACGGAAGAACAAGCCGTCTAGGCATTTAGAATGAAGAAACTCAAATATGCTGGGGTCATTGGATAATCGGTTAAAAAGTTCTAGCTCAAGTGGATGCTTAACGTCACTATCCATACAATCATACTCTCGTTGCCATTAGTGTAACTACTATTTCATATATTAGTATTTAATCAACTATATGGAAGAAAGGATTTTACATTACTGCACAAGATTTTGATGGCAGTGGCATTGAAGCTTGAAATGAAGGACAGTTTAGAGCAAAAGTATCAATTCTTCTAACCGAGTAATTTCTATATCAGGTAAAACTTTTCCTTTGTCTGGAAAGCATGATGGTGGGTTGGTTTCATTGAGCCAGCATGCTTGCCACCCTGAGTGGATTGCCCCCTGAACATCTGATACAGGATGATCACCAATATGAAGTATGTTACCGGAAGGAATGGCGAGTTTTTTTGCTGCCAGATCAAACATATCTGAATGCGGCTTCGCTCGTCCATCAGGCCCTGCTCTTAGTACAAACTGAAAGTAGTCTCCCAGACCAATGACATTCGCATCGACATTGCCGTTTGTAATCGCAATTAATGGCCATTTCTCTGCCAAGAGCGACATTACTTTGTGAGTTTCATCAGGAACGTCAACGTGATTTCTTAACCAAAGAGCATGTTCAATACCGTCATTAGCCGCTTGCTCGGCGTTATGCTGGCTATATCCTAGTTGTATAAGCCCAAACTCGATCTGCTTTTTCCGCCATCGAGTGACGTCGTGTCTCAGCTCAGGTTCTGATATGACAACTTGTTTCTTGAAAATTTGCCATGTTTCTAACGGTATGGATGCAGAGACTGGGTGTGTCGCGTATAACCACTTAACCATTTCACGTTCAACATATTGAATGACGGGCTTGTTGTCATAGAGAGTGTCATCGAGATCAAAGCTGAGTGCTTTGATGGTTCTTAAGTTACGATAGATATGCATAAGCTACTCTTTGTCTGATGAGGTACGTTTTTTCGCTCTTGGGTGGGCTTTATCGTACTCTTGTGCGAGGTGCTGAAAGTTTAAGTGGGTGTACACTTGAGTCGTGGATATATTTTCGTGTCCCAATAGCTCTTGTACTGCTCTCAGGTTGCCGCTAGATTCTAGGATGTGAGTGGCAAAGGAGTGTCTAAGTTTGTGCGGACTGATATGACTGGCGACACCCTGTTTTAATCCCCACTCCTTCATTCGCTTCTGTACGCTTCTAGCAGAAATTCTCTTACCTAGTTTGGAGATAAATAGAGCGGGGCTGTCAGTGTCCTTCAGACTTGACCTTACACGTAGCCATTTATCTAGCCAGATTTTGGCTTCTCCAGAGTAAGGCACAATGCGCTCTTTATTCCCTTTACCAATCACTCTGATGTCTCCACGAGTTAAGTCAACATCTTGAACGTTCATTGTGATCATCTCTGTTAATCGGATACCAGTACCATACATTAGCTCCATCATTGCTCTATCGCGAATAGCTAAAGGGTTGTTTTCATCGACTTCGAGCAGCTGTCCAATTTCGTCTACATCTAAGTTTTTTGGTAATGTTTTTTGTTTTTTTGGTGGAGTCACCCCTTTGGCTGGATTGGCGGTGAGTTCACCACGAAGAATAAGAAAATCGAGAAAGCTTCGCAGAGAAGAGAGTCGCGTTGAAATGCTGCTAGGCTTAATACCTTGCCGCATGGCTTTGCTGGTTACCTGACGTACCCAAGCCGTATCGACCTCTTGCCAATTTTGCAAACCGAATTGTACAAACTGGCCTGCAATGATGTCTAATTGCAGGCTATAGTTTTGTATGGTGTGAGGGCTAAGCCCTCTTTCGTTTCGGAGGTATTGATAAAATCGAGTTAACGGCTCGGTAAACGAGTTAGGCAGAGGTTGTTTGGTTGATGACATGCTGATATTCCTCGGTGTTCCACTGTAGCGTACTGACCAAGTGTGAAACCACAAGGGCCAAATGTCGCAAGAACAGAGTATCCATTGCTGGTTGGAAATGACCGCCATCTTCGCTAGAAAAAGCAATGATCCCAAGAGGAGTGGATTGAGAGAGAGGCAGAATTACGTATGATCCAAGTTCAGTCGTGGTTTCTTGGCCAAACAATAATTCCCTATCCTGTCTCTTCAGACGTCCAAGATACGCATCTTTACCGTTAAAATGATTCGTCGCAAAACGTTGCCAGTTCTCATGACTCATTGAATATCTTGGGTTTTGAGAGCCAATGAGTTTCACATGGGATTTTAAAGATAGCTGGTTAGCACTCTTTTCGATACATTCGATGACCTGTTGAACAGATTGGCATTTCAGTACTTTTTCTTGTAATCCCATAAACTGATGAAAGGTCTGGTCGTTATTCGCGGCAATAGACATGAGATCAGTGATCTCCTCTTCCAGCTCACCAATACGTTGTCGTTGCCTTTTTATTTGCAGTTCTACCAAAGAGAAAGCCCCTTGCTCTCTTGTAGGAAGAGCAAGTTGGTCAACCAAATCCCGTCGTTCTTGAAAAAAATCGGGAAAATCGCGAAGGTACTGTGCAACGACTTCAGCGGTCAAATTATCCGCTTCAAACTGAGACAAAATTTATCCTTATTATTTTAATTAGAGGATCTAACATGATAATTGGCCGTCGAAAACATGAGTCGCAGGGCCTGTCATATAAAGGCTTGAACCCGGCCCTTGCCAGTGAATGGTAAGATCACCACCAGGTAAGTGAACAGTGACTTTGTCATCCAATAAGCCTTGAACGACTCCTACTGCGACGGCTGCGCATGCACCACTACCGCATGCTTGAGTTTCTCCTGCCCCACGTTCGTATACGCGCAGGTTAATCTCATTGCGACTAATTACTTGCATAAAACCCGCATTAACACGTTCTGGGAATCGTTCGTGAGATTCTAACATTGGTCCTAGTGTGGCCACATCCGCTGTATTAATCTCATCCACAACAGTGACAACATGAGGATTACCCATACTGGCAGCACCACAAAATAGAGTTTGGTCTTGTGTTCGTAGAATGTAGGTTTTTTCTTTCTGTTTTGCTCTAAACGGTATTTTTCCGGGTTCAAACTCCGGCTCACCCATATTGACAGTGACCAGCTCATCATCCTCCAGCTTTAATACCATCTTGCCTTTTTTGGTGCTGACATTAATGCTGAACTTGTTGGTTAGCCCTTTCATTTTCACAAAGCGTGCAAAACAGCGTGCACCATTGCCACACTGTTCTACCTCGCTACCATCCGCATTGAAGATACGATAATGAAAATCTGAATCTGGGTCATAAGGTGCTTCAACAATCAGTAATTGATCGAAGCCCACACCGGTATGGCGGTTAGACAGCCGGCGAATGAGATCGGGTGAGAAGAAGATATTTTGGGTAATGCAATCGACCACCATAAAATCATTACCCAAACCGTGCATTTTTGAAAAATGGAAATGCATACTCTTTAGTTACTCCGGTAAAATCTGTTCATGGCGCCATAGATCGGCCAATTCTTCTCTTTGACGAACAAGGTACGCCTTATCGCCATCAACCATGACTTCTGCAGCGCGGCATCTTGCGTTGTAGTTTGATGCCATAGCAAAGCTGTATGCTCCTGCTGATCTTACGGCAAGTAGGTCATTTTCATCAATCAATAACGTTCTATCTTTCCCTAAGAAATCTGCGGTTTCACAAACGGGTCCCACAATATCATATGTGGTGGTTTCACCTTCTCTAGGTACGACAGGAACAATATCTTGCCACGCAGAGTAGAGTGCCGGGCGCATTAAGTCATTCATCGCAGCATCTACAATGGCAAAGTTTTTATGTTCAGTATGTTTTAGGTACTCAACTTTGGTCAGTAATATGCCAGCATTAGCAGAAATTGCACGTCCCGGTTCAAATACCAGCTCAATTTCTGGATGATTAGCTAAACGAGAAAGCAGTGCTTTTGCATAATCTGATGGCTGAGGTGGAAGTTCATCACGATAAACCACGCCTAATCCACCACCCACATCAAGGTGTTTAATTTTAATGCCTTCAGCAATGAGTTGATCTATTAATGCTAACAATCGATCCGTAGCATCAATGAACGGTTCTATGTCGGTCAGTTGAGAGCCGATGTGACAATCAATGCCTTGAACATCTAGATGGTCCAGCCCATTCGCGTAGCGGTAAACGTCAATAGCGTGATCAAAGGCAATACCAAACTTGTTATCACGCAACCCAGTGGAGATATATGGGTGAGTTTTAGCGTCTACATCTGGATTGATTCTTAGCGAAATTGGCGCGACAACGTTCATCTCTTTTGCGACTTGATTTAAACGTTTTAACTCGGGTTCGGATTCGACATTAAAACACTTAATATTCAGCTCTAGAGCACGTTTCATCTCTTTTGCTGTTTTACCAACACCAGAAAAAACAATCTTACTTGCATCACCACCGGCTTGAATTACACGTTCAAGCTCTCCGACTGAAACAATATCGAAGCCGGAACCAAGTCGTGCCAATGTATTGAGCACACCTAGGTTAGAGTTAGCTTTCACCGCATAGCATACAAGGTGCGGATGAGCACCAACCGCGTTGTCAAAAGCGTTCCAATGTCTTTCTAGTGTTGCGCGTGAATAGACATAAAGTGGTGTGCCAAATTGTTGTTCTAGCTCAATGAGAGAGACATTTTCGGCCCATAATTGGCCATCATCCTGATAGTTAAAATAATCCAATTTTGTATTCCCTAAAAATTACGATTGTGCGGTTTCACTTGGTGTTTCATCTTGTGGCATGTATAGCGGGCCGGTATTTCCGCATCCAGCTAAACCGAGAATTGATAAAAAACTGAGTATAATAATGATCTTTTTCATTGTGCATATCGTGATTATTGATTCAATGCCCCCTATAATCGCACTACTAATAAGAAAAGCAATAGGATAGAGCAGGATGAATGATACTGAATACCATCAATTGGTCGATCAGCAGTTTACTAAATTGGAAGAAGCGATTGATGAATCGGGTGCAGACATCGATTACGAGACAGTAGGAAATGTGATGACTTTGGAATTTGATGATAGAAGTCAAATAGTTATCAATCGTCAGGAACCGATGAAAGAGATCTGGCTTGCTTCTAAATCTGGAGGCTTTCATTTTTCTTATCAAAATGAACAGTGGTTATGTTCGAAAACAGAGATGGAATTATTTGAAATGGTTAAACAGGAGTGTGACAAGCATAGCGGTGAAGCAAACGACTGGCCATAAATCTCGTTTTTAAGCGTTTACCGCTTTTGATGGCTTAGAGCTCAATGAGTTGTCATTGCGGTAAGGAACCACATAGCTATTGGTACCTTCTTCAGGATGCACTATTTGATAGTACTGAGGAAGGTTGAAATTGATAAGAGTGTGGTTTTCCATCGACTCTTGTTGGCTAGACGTATAGAAATGATTGACGTTATTGATCATTTCATCTTTACCACCATTAAACTGATGATAAACCTCTACAGAGTTCTCTTCGTCTAACACATAAATATTGTAGCCGTCTTTTGTGTCTTCAAAGAAAAACTGCACCAATCCTTCACTGGCAAAGCCATCAATTACATCGGGTAAATGATAATCTTGCTCTTTATCCAATTTAGAAAGAGGAGAACCATTCAACTTATTTACCGAGATACTACGATAAAAGTCTACCGAGTTTTCTAACTTCTGCAGCGATACTCCGCGACGCTCAAAAAACAGCCCAAAGGTTTGGTCGGCGACTTTTATGGCTTTAAAACGTCGGCGATTTTGCTGTTCAACAGGCTTCAAACGCATTTCAATGCATTCTGCTAATAACTGATAAACGGTGTTTCGTATAATGCCACGCAAGTTTTTACTGTAGCAAAATACATCAACGGATTCAGGTGGTAACGCATCTTGATGCATTTTACCCAGAATGGTTTTTAAAGCATCTAATATGGCCGTTGAGCCCGTAAAGTGCAGAGTTCTTACTTCGTGCCATGAATTTCGATACACCAAATCGACACTGCCGACTAAGCAAGATTGAGTGTCACCAAAACTAAAGATATCTGGGTTTTTTAAGTCCATCTTAAATGAACGAGTATTGAGTTCAGCACTTGGATCGTTTTCGAAATTGATGTACATAGCCAGTTGGCTGATTTCGCAAGGGCTACCTAGTGCTTGCATTGTTGGTCTTCGCTTACGTAATGAGAAGGTATTACGTAAGTCACTTACCATTTGGTAGAACTTATCAATATCCAAATTGGCATTGTGAATAACAGAATGAAGACGAGTGGACTCAGTAATTAAGCCATTAAAAAATGACCATGCGACCAACTTGCTCAAGTATTCATTGTGCTCAAGGGGTTTACTGCCAATAAGTTCGCGAGCAACTAAAGGCTTTTTGTACAGGTACCACCCTGATTTATTCGCACGTCCTTTTTCTACTTGAATAAAGCTAAGGTCTCCTTCATGTAAATCGGGAGAAATCTGAGGGTTTAGCAAAGTCACTTTGCCAGGTAATACTTCGAATGCTGCGTAGAGTTTTCGCGCCAGAATACTAATATCCTGAGGACTGATCGCAGAAGTAATATCATTTTTACGGGCAAACTGAATCAAGTTTCGATAGCTGAGCATCAAAGCATCAAGCAGACCAAGATGGACGATTTTTACTTGTTCAACCTTCCAATTACGGCGGTTATCAAGTTCTTTAATGGTGTTTTCATCCCAGTTCCAGCTCTTTATCATCTCGGTTAGCGCTTCTCGACGCCACTGGACAGAACCGGCACCCGGTTCCCGCGAAAGCTTTTCATGGGTTTTTAAATAGAAACAGCGACGCACTAAGTCTAACCGTTTAAAGTCTTTAATGCCTTCAAGATAAAGCGTGACTTTTTCTAGCATTAAATAATAAGAGTCAGTGCTGTATAGATCTGGCTCATAAGCAAAAAAACGTCGTTTGCCATCAATACTGAGTAACTGGGTATGAGGGTATTCCCACGAATATGCTTCAAGCAGTATCGCTTTTAAAACGGATTTATAAGGAGAATCGATACTTTTATATAGCTGCCAGAGATTAGAGCCAAAATACTCTTCTGCAGGAATGCGACTTAACGAACCAAAATCAATCCATTCATTACAATCAATATAATTAGACTGGCATAGTTGCTCGACATATTCGTCGTAGCACTCTTCCATTTCAGGAGGAATTATTTGCCATAACAGTCGTTGGCCCGCAATGCGAACAGCAGAGCGATAAAATTCATCCAGCAGAAGCAAATGTTGCGATGAACCACAGTTGTCACCTGTCATCTCTTCTGAGCGATTGCTACGGAATCTCTCTTCATCCATCAGGAAAAAGTTAGCTTCGACCCCTTGCTCTTTTGCCCACTCAGTAATTTGCATACATTTATTGCTGAGGTGGGAGCGTTGCTCACTTTCCATTGACGGTGATACACATACCCAAACATCTAAATCACTGGATGTACTTTGACCAATAGAAGAGGTACTTCCCATGGTATATAAGGCAAGAATATCAGCGTTGTTATGATTGGTGATGCGGTTGTCGTTATCATGACAAAGTTGGTCAACGTAATCTTGTTGAACTGCATTTGCTTGATAATTATCAATACCGAATGGTACGGCTTTGGCGTAATAGCCGGGAAGAGAAGGGTGGTTAAAATGAAGCAGTGTTGGGATTAAATGAAAAACATGTTGCCCTTGTAGATCCATAACTGCCAACGCGCGTTCTATTCGCTGTTGGTTTAGAGTGTCGACTCTTTTTGTTATCGTTTGGATATATGATTGCAAGGGATTTCCCTGATTGATTAATTCGGTTTCGCTTGGTTTTTATTCTAATAGCGCTACAAAACGTGATCAATTTAACACTTTTTTATTGTAAGGTAAAGATGAAAGAATAGGACATTTGTCGCCATGCTTATTAAGGGATTATGAATAGATATGAAAAAAGAATGCAATTTGGCAGATGATTTTTCCGTGAGGTGCTCACTAGTATTGAGATGAAGGTCACATTATTTTTCACTAATCCTGTTTAAACCTGAACAATTTATCACAGCTTAGAACAATGGGTGCTAGTCATGCTAATAGAATGGTAGGATTGAGCGATTACCAATAAAAATAATGTCGGAATATTCATGAAAGATACAGCCCCAATTCGTATTGCTACCCGTAAAAGCCCTCTTGCATTATGGCAAGCTTATTTTGTTAAAGATGCCCTTCAGTCTGCGCATCCCGGACTGGAAGTTGAGTTGGTTACGATGGTCACCAAAGGGGATATTATTCTCGATACACCTCTAGCAAAAGTTGGTGGTAAAGGACTGTTTGTTAAAGAGCTGGAAGTTGCAATGTTAGAAGGCCGCGCAGATTTAGCGGTTCACTCTATGAAAGATGTGCCTGTTGCGTTTCCGGAAGGTTTGGATTTAGTCACTATTTGTCAACGAGAAGATCCGCGTGATGCGTTTGTATCGAATACCTATCAATCGATAGACGAGTTACCTGAAGGGTCAGTTGTTGGTACCTGTAGTTTACGTCGTCAGTGTCAATTAAAAGAAGCGCGTCCAGATATTGTAGTTAAAGAGCTGCGAGGCAATGTGAATACTCGTTTGGCTAAACTGGATGCGGGAAATTATGACGCTATTATTCTTGCTGCTGCAGGATTAAAGCGATTGGAAATGGAAGATCGCATTAAAAGCTTTATAGAGCCAGAACAGTCACTACCGGCTGTGGGTCAAGGCGCGGTAGGCATCGAGTGTAGAGTTGATGATGCTCGTTTAATCGAGTTACTTGAGCCTCTTAACCATAAAGATACGGCAGATCGTGTACGTTGTGAACGCGCAATGAATATCCGTTTAGAAGGCGGTTGTCAGGTTCCTATTGGCAGTTACTCGTTATTAGACGGTGATCAGATCTGGCTAAGAGCACTGGTTGGCGAACCTGATGGTTCAAAAGTCGTTCGTGGTGAAATCCATGGGCACAGAGATGATGCAGAAAAATTAGGTGTTGAGTTGGCAGAGCAACTGTTGGATGACGGTGCGAAAGAGATTTTAGATAAGTTATATAACGAACATTAATATCTATGTCTGAGATGACTAAATCTGCTTTAAGCCATTCTTCTTCGGCTATGGCTGTTTTGATTACTCGTCCCGAAGGTGAAGGAGAGGAGTTGTGTCGTTTGGTACAGGCCCAAGGCATAACTGCTCACCATTATCCTCTTATCCGGTTTTTGCCCGGAAAAGATAATGAGGGGTTACTTCCCTTATTAAGTGGAGCAGATATTATTATTGCTGTAAGTAAACAAGCGGTACTTTGGGCCGACAAAATTTTGCAATCGCAGCAAGAAAATTGGCCCAGTACAGCACTCTATTTTGCGATTGGTCAAAAAACAGCAGAAAAGTTAGGCTCAGTGTCTCACCAGCAAGTATGCTATCCCGAGGTCAGTGATAGCGAGCATTTTTTACAACTGAGCGCATTACAAAATATAGAGCATAAACGTGTTGTTATCTTAAGAGGCAACGGTGGCAGAGAGTTAATTTACTCTACATTGACAACACGCTTAGCCACAGTGAATTATTGTGAAGTCTACCAGCGTCACAAACAGACCTTTGATGGCCAATCTATACTCAATGACTGGCAAGAAAAAAACATCACTCATGTTATCACCACGAGTGGAGAACAATTAGAGCACTTGTTTCAGCAAGTGCCAGACAAACAGTGGCTATGTAATAGATGGGTCATTGTTCCGAGTAAGCGTATAGCGTACTTGGCAAATGAATTAGGATTTAATAACGTATTGGTTTCGGGAAGCGCATCGAATCCCGACTTATTAGCTGCAATTCTGCCGCAGTGTACAACAGGACAAGCGCATGACAAGTAAGAATAACGGGCAATCTGAACCTGAAAAAAAAGACTCTCAAACAGAAGTAACTTCATCAACCGATAATCAAAAAGCAAAAGATGATAAGCCGAAAAAAACGGAATCATCAAAAGCGTCAAAGGCAGCAGTAAAAGAGCCCTCTTCAGATGCTAAATCGGCATCGAATGATAAATTGGCGACTGATGCTAACAAACCGTCTTCGAAGGCAAAACCTCAGCCGTCAACTAAGCCTATTGAGTTAGAAGAGAAGCAAGGTAAAAGAGGCGTGAAGCTAGGTACTTTTGCTATCTTCCTTACTCTATTTGTCGGTGGTGGTGCAGCGGTGCTGGTTAATCAGCAAAACACGCAACATCAAGCTCAAATCGCGCAATTAGAAGCGCAAATTAACAACATGAATAGTCAGCTTGAGCAGAAATTAGCATCAGCGAAGGCAACGACTCAGTCAGATATTAAGCAAGTTGATAACAAGACTGAAACTGCGATTGATCAACAGCAGAAAAGCATTAAAAGTCTACAAGTTGCTTTGGCAGACGTGAAAGGTCGTCGTCCTAATGATTGGTTATTAGCTGAGTCAGACTATTTGGTTAAGTTAGCTGGGCGCAAATTAATGCTAGAGAAAGATGTTGAGAGTGCCACTCTGCTAATGGAGAGTGCGGATCAACGAATTTCAGTATTGAATGACCCAAGTTTAGTGCCATTACGTAAAGAGATGGCGAAAGATATTACGGCTCTTAAATCGGTCGCATTAATAGATAAAGACGGTTTGGCATTACGACTAATGAGTTTGCAGCAGCAAGTGGATCAATTACCTCTTGCTAATGCTATTTTGCCGGATGCTCCAGTGGTCGAAAAAGCCGTGGTTTCTGAAGACATTAACGATTGGCAAGAGAACTTATTGACCTCTATGAAAGACTTCTCTGAGCAATTTATTACCTTTAGAACTCGTGATGGTAATGTGATTCCGTTGTTGTCGCCAAAACAGCATTACTATTTGAAAGAGAACATTAAAGGTAAAATTGAAACCGCTGTGCGTGCTGTCTACCAAGAGAATCAAGAGATTTACAAAATGTCTTTAGATGTTGCAGACAAGTGGGCGATGCAGTTCTTCAAACTGGATGATCCCGCTGTAGAGCAGTTCAGCAAATCAATACAACAGCTGGCAACCCAAAATATTTCAGTCAAATATCCAGTTAAGCTCTCTTCACAAAAAGCACTTTCTGATGTGATCAATGAGCGCTTACGTCGTCAAGTAACAAGTATGACAGTGGAGGAAAAATAATGATTAGGATGATTTTCCTCTTCGCAGTACTTGGAATAGGACTCTTTGTTGGAACCCAATTTGCCGGACAACAGGGTTATGTGCTGATCTCCATAGCGGATAAAACCGTTGAAATGAGCGTAACAACGCTGGTGGTGCTGATCATAGCGTTACTTGCTGCGCTGTTTGGGCTCGAGTACATCATTAAAAAGGCGCTACGAGTTAGTAGCACAACGTGGAACTGGTTTAGTGTGCGTAAGCTTAAACGAGCACGCCGCTATACCAATGAAGGTATCGTAAAACTATTAGAAGGTGATTGGCAGGCAGCAGAGAAGAAAGTGACTCGATGGGCTAACCATCATGACATGCCATTACTCTGTTACTTGATTGCATCTGAAGCCGCTCAAGAGATGGGCAATGAGCAAAAACGAGATCACTACTTGGAGCTTGCCGATAAGCAGGATAACTCCACTTTGGCTGTACTATTAACCAAAGCAAGATTACAAGTACGAGAAGAGAAATATAGCCAAGCTAACGAAACGTTATCCAGCTTAAAAGCGGACTATCCAAATAATGCTATGGTGTTAAACCTTCTTAAAACGACCTATCTCAATTTAAGAATGTGGCAACCATTATTGGCGATTCTTCCTAAGCTAGCGAAAATGAACAGTCTGGACGCAAAAGAGCAAGTGGCTCTTGCTCACCAAGCTCAGTGTGGCATGTTGGCTGATGTTGCTCAGGAAAAAGGCAGTGAAGGTCTGATGGCGCACTGGAATCAACTGCCAAGAAAGGTGCGAAAAGATACGGCTTTAATCGCCTGTTTTGTTAAACAATTGATGGAAAGAAAAGCGGACAGTGAAGCATTTACTGTTGTTAAAGAGACGCTAAAGAAAAATCGTCATGACGATCTTATCGCTCTGCTTCCTAATATGAACCTGAACGATGAACATCCAGCGATAGTGCTTTTAGAAGGTATCATTAAAAAAGAGCCGGATAATGCGGCCGCGCATAGCGCGTTAGGGCAGTTTTACTTCCGTGCAGAAAAATGGACAGAAGCTCAAAAGCATTTAGAACATGCGCTCTCTGTTCGTGCCAATGTCTCAGATTATGCTTATCTAGCAGATACATTGGAAAAACAAGAACTCACTCATGCTGCAAATGATGTCTCAAGGCAAGCATTGAAGTTACTTGAAGCAAACTAAATCAACGTACTGTTGGTGTGCGTTGTCTTAATATAAGACAGCGCGGTTAATTTAGAACCAGTGGGTAATGCCTGCTGGTTTTTTTATGCTCTAATTTCAAGTTAAAGCTAATTATCCCGAGCTGAGGTTACTTAGTGGGGGGTAGGTAGCGATGACCACTTTTATCTGCTTTAAAAACAGAGAGATAATGCTGAAAGAAGTCACAAAGTGTATTGGCATTTTGATCGTCTTGGAATAGTGACAGTAACTCTATTCCCACCTCACAAGTGCATAAGTGACCTGGCTGTTGGTTTCGTCTTAATGAATATTTGGATAGCTGTGTACTGCTTAAATGTACCTTTGCCAGCTTATTTAACCATGGACTTTTTCGCATCATTTTAGCGGCTTCTTGCCAAGTGGAGTCTAGTATCACAAACAGATATTTATCATAAATATCTGTTTGTGAGTGCTTACTTATGACCCTATCTAGTTCAATGCTGTCATCAGAAGGAAAAAGAACCAGTGGAATTTTAGGACTCTCATGTAAGCAAGCGAGTAACTCACTATCTGGCTGTTTTCTATCCCAGATAAAAGTACGACAGTTTGCTAGGCTGTGCTGAAGTAACTTGCCTGTATTTGTGCTTCTAGCCAGTTCATTAGGGTGCGAAATGAGCACAATAGATAATGAGCTATCAATAGATGGCCATAAATGGCAAACACATTGATAACGGAAACCGCATTGAGGACACTGTTGGTCGCCATGTTGAGGTGAATTAGTCATTGTCAGTTTTGTATAGGACTAAACCTTGGTTAGCAATGGTATAAATATGGCCGTTTATTTTTTCTTTATCAGTCGAAATACGGTTTTCTTCTCTAGTGAAAATACGTTCTGCAATCAGTTGTTGCCCTTGATGAGAAGTCATTACCACCTGAACCTGATCAGGATTTATCTGCTGCCAATATCCCATCTCTCTTCTTTCAGGTTGGTTGTCTTGGTAGCGGTAATAGGTTTTTGCACTGTGATCGTCATTAAGCTCAACGGTCACTGAGAACGGTTGTGGTTGTGTGCTAGTGGCTTGATAAACACCTGCCCAGCTAACGGTGTTATCTACATTTGCTAATGTAGCGCAACCTTTCAGTTGGTTGTTCATTAGTGAAAGTTTGGATTTCCATCCGTATAACGAATCACTCATACCATCATTGCAATCGGATTGCGTTAAGGTCAGTTGACCATCTTCAAACTGATAATCGCGACGCTTCTCTTTTATACTGCTCGACAGGTGATCAAATACACGGCTCTGTTCAGGGGTGCGATAGGTCACTTGATTTTTGGATAACGCTAATGACCAAAAAGGTTCCGTTCCAAACGCTCTAGTTGACTGTGGAGAAGCTGAGCAGCGATTAGGGTTTTCGGTACTAATAAGGTTGATCATAGAGACATTGAGTTTTGCGGTGTAATCTCTATCAACACCGTATGGGCTCGTTTCGCTTAAAGTGACGACTAGCTCAGCGTATAAAGGCTCTGATGATGCTGGTATAGAATTATTTATAAGAGTTTGCTGAAGGTCATTAAATACCGCCCAGTACTGCTGGTTGCTGTTACAAGGAGTAAAAGTCTGAGTATCATGACTCATAACTAACTTTCCTCTAAGCATAAATGGCGCGGTCTTTGTCTGTTGTTTGGTCAACTCTGATATCGGCAGTGGGGCTGGATGAGTTTCAAGCGGTTCTTTTTCTTCGGTAAAGGGAAATAATGAACAAGCCTGAAGAAACACGCAGGCCGTCACGACAAGGTGTCGAATGTTCAGAGACATAAAGGTCGTCCTTATATTAGCCACAACCAGCAATGGCTATGTATTTTGATGATCTTGTTGATGGTTATTCTATCTGAGCAAGTAAGGAGTAGAAAGCCACGGTAAGTGACTCTCTACTATTTTGTGAGGTTAAAGTAAGTTTGAGTTGAGATAGTGAGCGACGGCATTGTCGGCGTTAGAACCAATGACGGTATTATTTGGAAGAGCGCGTTTTACTTTTTCGTGAGCGGTTTCCATGACCAAGCCTTTTCCTGCCATAGAAAGCATTTCGGCATCGTTCATACCATCACCAAAGGCGATACATTGTTGTAATGTGAAGCCTAATGTTTGTGCCACAGCATCAAGCGCAGCGCCTTTAGAGACACTTTTACCCATAATTTCTAAGCAGTTAGGTGTAGAGAACGCCACACTAGTCACCTCTGAGAATTTCTCATTTATCTTAGTTTCATATTTAGCCAAATGGTCGTGATCAGTATGAATAAGGAAAATTTTAGCGATACCTTGTTCAGGTGCATGGTCAATATCGAACAGCGAGTAACTAAATTTTGATTCTTTGTGGAACTCTTTCAGCAGCTTATCTTCTTGGTTAATCAACCACTGGTCATTGTGGTAAAGGTTGATGCGTAAATCGCTATCGTGTTTCACCAAATCAAGAATAGGCTGCACCAAATCGCTTTCAATATCTTTACTGTACATAAGCTGATCGTTCACATCATGAACTCGTGCACCGTTTGAGGTAATCATATAAGCAGGTATACCCACTTGTTCGCGCATATTTGCTACGTCGATATGGTGACGACCTGTAGCAAAAACAAAATGGTATCCTTGTTGATGCAGAGCTTTAAGTGTCTGCTTACTGACTTCACTCAACTGATGGTCTGGAGAAAGGAGTGTGCCATCAAGGTCGGATGCAACAATAGTAAAATGTGAGTGAGAATCTTTGGACATAATTGCCTCATATAGCGAGAGTTAATTGACGCACACAGTGTACGTGAAAGAAATCGTAGAAAAGAGGGTAAATATTACTTTCCTCTTTTAGTGTCCTCAAAAAAAGCGAACACTTGTTCCAAGGCGCTCTCTCGAATCGTGTCTGATTCAAACAAGATCTCGTGTTTGCTCCCATCTATAATTTTTAGCTCACTATCATTATTGGTTGTTTTTAAAGCCGTTATGAATGTGTCTTGGGCGCTATTGCTGACGATTTTGTCTTGTGAACCTTGGAGTAGTAATAGTGGAATATCGATTTTTTTTGCTTCAAAAGTACACTGCTTAGCAGCAGAGAGTGCTTGCCATATCCATCGAGCACTCGGCCCCCCAAGTTTCATTTCAGGTTTGGCTTCATATAATTGTCGAAACCAATGATAACGTAGTGAACTAGAGGTTAATGGGTTTATTTCAAACGGTTTAGGGTAATAATCTCTGTTTTCTGTGAGATAAAATGGCTTGGTATAAAGAGTCACTATCACAGGGATTAGATAAGTGACGATTGGCCTTAGGTACCATTTTATATCAACACCAAACATGGGAGCACTTAAGGCTATGCTATTAAATGAGATAGTTGAATAACGTTGTAGATAGCGTGTCGCAACTGCTCCACCCATTGAGTGGGCGAGAATATGACGTTGTTGGTAACCACTCAGGTCAACGTTCGCTAACACGGATGCCATGTCGTCTACGTAATCATCGAAGTAATCCACATAGCCCATTTGCGGGTTCTCAATAAGACGCTCAGAAAGTCCTTGCCCTCTATGATCAAACGAATAAACGTCGAAACCTTTCTGGTATAAATCATAAAACAGTTCTTGGTATTTCCATGCAGATTCAATCCGCCCATTTACCACTATTACTGCTTTAGTGTGGTGAGGTGCTGTTAAAGAAACCCAGTAAAGCTGCTTGTCAGCGCAGCCTTGGATATAGCCTTCGTCTCGCTGTTGCCAAAGTTTGGCAACCTGATTTTCCATTTTATTTGAATACCATTCTTCTTGCATTAGCATCAATTTGATATCTGAATTTCCCGTAAGAGTAACACCGATAATGGTTTGTGAGTAGACGGTTTAACCGCGCAACCAGTTTATGAATATTTGATTACAATCCACATTGGCTCTTGCACTATCTTATCGTGTTGTTAATATATACGCATATCCATATGTATGAGTTGTATTATGATCCCAAGTGAGTTTTTTAAATTACTGTCGGATGAGACGAGAGTAAGGTGCATGCTACTTATTAGCCGAGAGCAAGAGCTGTGTGTATGTGAACTAACAGAGGCACTTGAAGAGAGCCAACCCAAAATATCTCGCCATCTCGCTAAGTTGAGACAGTCTGGTGTGCTCATTGATGAGCGAAAAGGTCAGTGGATCAAATACCGAGTATCAGATGAATTGCCAGGCTGGATGAGAAAGATTATTGAGAACTTAAGCGCATCAAACTGCTTGAAGCAAACCTATCAGCAAGATATCGACCGCCTAGCTGCTATGCAGAACAGACCGTCGGTATGTTAATTAAATGAAATTTATACAAATAGTAACCTAATTAAAAGGAACAATTATGCCTATTAAAGTTGGTATTAATGGTTTTGGTCGTATTGGACGTTTGGCAATGCGTGCAGCGTTTGACTGGCCTGAAATTGAGTTTGTCATGATAAATGATGTTGCTGGAGACACAACGACATTGGCTCATCTGCTTGAATTTGATTCTATTCAAGGACGCTGGCAGCATGAAGTGAATGTGGATGGAAGTGATATTGTTATTAATCAGCAGAAGATAAAAACAACGCAAGTGTCCGATATTGACGATGTTGACTGGTCTATCTGTGATGTGGTGATCGAAGCGACAGGTGTTCATCGTAAAAAAGCGATTCTTAATAAATATTTAGAACAAGGTGTTAAGCGAGTGGTTGTTTCTGCACCGGTGAAAGAAGAAGGTGTGGCAAATATCGTTGTGGGTGTAAATGACCATATTTTCGATCCAAGTATTCACCGAATAGTGACGGCGGCATCTTGTACCACTAACTGTATTGCACCGGTAGTAAAAGTTATTCATGAGAAACTTGGTATTGAACAGTCATCATTTACCACGATTCACAACCTGACTAATACACAAACTATTCTGGATGCCCCTCATAAAGATCTACGTCGTGCTCGTTCGTGCGGCACCAGTTTAATTCCTACGACTACAGGTTCGGCGACTGCCATTGTAGAAATATTCCCAGAGCTAAAAGATAAGATCAATGGACACGCTGTTCGAGTTCCATTAGCGAATGCCTCATTGACAGACATTATCTTTGACGTGAAAAGAGATACTACGCATGAAGAAGTTAACGCTTTATTAAAGGAAGCGTCGGAAGGCGAGCTAAAAGGGATTTTGGGTTATGAAACTCGACCTTTAGTTTCCATTGATTACAAAGGTGATCAGCGTTCAACCATTGTTGATGCTCAATCAACTATGGTGGTAGGAACGCGAATGGTGAAGATCTATGCTTGGTATGACAATGAAATGGGCTATGCAACTCGTACATCTGAGTTGGTACGTAATGTAGGTTTAGCTTAAGGATGAATGATATGACACACCCAATTTGGCAGTTAAAGGTTAATAAAACCGACGATGAAGCGGCCCTTATTTTAACACCTTGCCCCGGAACCAAAGGTGTTTCGTTGCGTGACTCTTTAATGCAGTTGAAAGAGCAAGGAGCAGAAGCGATAGTAACGGCACTGACAATGGATGAAATGGTTAGTAAAGATGTACAGCAGTTAGAAGAGGTTAGTCGTTCTTTGGCGATGAAGTGGTTTCACTTGCCTATTGAAGATGATCGCGCTCCTGAAAGCGACTTTGCTACGAAATGGAGTGCAGTCTCTCCAGAGTTACATGCCATATTGGACAACAATGGCAAAGTTGTTATGCATTGTATGGGTGGGTCTGGTCGGACAGGGCTTCTTGCCGCTCATTTACTATTAGAAAAAGGGTGGGAAATTGACTCCATAGTCAATGAGGTTCAAACATTAAGACCCGGCGCATACACCAAGCCTGTTCAGGTTGAGTATCTTGAGACCCTAAGAGATAAATGAGCATTTGGATCATGATGATCTAAATGCTTTGATCGCTGTACAAACTAGGTAGAGAAATGTTTTCAAATCTCGATAAAAGTATTCGTCAGTACATGATAGTGACGTTTAACTATTGGAACTTCACCATTACAGATGGCGCGCTTCGTATGCTGGTGGTGTTATATTTCCACGATCTTGGCTATAGCACCCTTGCCATTGCTTCGCTCTTTCTGTTCTATGAGTTTTTTGGTGTTGTTACCAACCTTATTGGGGGCTGGTTAGGGGCTCGGCTCGGTTTAAACCGAACGATGAACATTGGTTTGGCAATGCAAATTGTGGCCTTAATGATGCTTGCTGTGCCTAATGTATGGTTAACAATTCCTTGGGTAATGGCAGCGCAGGCGGTGTCGGGAATCGCTAAAGATCTTAATAAAATGAGCGCCAAGAGTGCCATAAAAACCTTGGTTCCAGATGAGCAGCAGGGCGCTTTATATAAGTGGATTGCTATTCTTACGGGATCGAAAAACGCCCTTAAAGGAATGGGATTCTTTATCGGCGGTTTATTGCTCTCTTATTTCGGCTTTCAGTATGCTGTTCTCTCAATGGCGGCAGTACTCATCGTGGTGTTTATTGCCAGCCTTATAAGTTTAGAAAAAGACCTAGGGAAAGCGAAAAGCAAACCAAAGTTTAAACAGATATTTTCCAAATCGAGCAGCATAAATATTTTGTCAGCAGCACGAATGTTTCTATTTGGCGCTAGAGACGTCTGGTTTGTTGTGGCCTTGCCTATTTATTTAGGATCAGTCTTTGGTTGGGATCATCTATGGGTCGGCGGGTTCTTGGCATCGTGGGTGATTGCTTATGGTGTTGTTCAGGGGGTGGCGCCCAAAATAACAGGCAAAGCAGAAGGAAAGGTACCTGATGGTTCAGTGGCGATGCGATGGGCAGCATTACTTACGGTGGTAACAGCAGCCATTGCGTATGGGGTACAAATCGGCTGGCAAGCAGAATTTACTATCGTTGTTGGACTACTGATATTTGGTGCTATTTTTGCTGTTAACTCATCCTTACATTCATATCTGATTGTTAGCTACGCGAAAGGTGATGGGGTTTCTTTGGATGTCGGTTTCTACTATATGGCGAATGCTATGGGTCGATTAATTGGCACCATTTTGTCCGGGTGGGTGTTCCAGATTGCAGGGTTAGCGGCGTGTTTGTGGGTCTCTTTTGCATTCCTACTTGTTACTACTCTTATCTCTTTGTATCTGCCTAATTCGCATTCATCTCATGAGGTAAGATCATAACGCGTGCTTTTATTTTGGCGGAGACACACTAATTATCACGATAAGCTGCATGACTATTTTCTTACTTGGTTCTGACCAATGATATGCATAAGTTGTTATAGTTAGGCGAGTACTATTGCTTAAGTGAATTTATGAAAGAGCGTGTTTTCTTTTTTGATCTATTACGTTGTGTTGCTGCGATAGCGGTTATAGCTATTCATGTTTTAGCGCCATACCGGCATGAGCTTGGTGTTATTTCATTTGATGAATGGTTTACCGCAATTTCTGTTAACAGTTTAAGTCGTTGGGCTGTCCCTGTATTTATTTTGATTACAGGGGCGCTTATGTTGAGTGATCGAAGAGAGTTTAATCTTCCATATTATTTAAAGCGACGCTTAGGGAAAGTACTGTTGCCTTTCTTGGTTTGGTCGCTTTTTTATGCTTATTTGTCAGGTTGGACTGCGCAAGGCTTTATAGCTCAAGAGGTAGAAGGTGCTCTACTAAATAGTGCGACCTCCGCTACCTATTACCATCTTGGTTTTTTCTATTACTTTATTCCTCTCTATTTTGTTATCCCTTTCTTTCAAGCAGCAGTACAAAAGCAGCATGAGTCTTGGTTAGTGCTCTACGTTGGTTTATGGCTGTTCACAACCGTGTTGTATCTGGCAAAAATTGATGGGCCTTGGAGCAATCAGATGTGGCTCTATAGTGGTTACTTACCTCTTGGTTACCTGTTGTATCAAAAGGTGCCATTAAAGAGAGCCAATGTGGTATTAATCACTTTGGCTGGGTTAGTCGCTGGGTTATTGACGATAGCGATGGTGACCTCACTAAGTTTGGACGCCGGCCAGTACACCGTAGCAAGATGGCTATCTTACAAAACGATTAATACCGTTGTGATAGCGTCAATGTTGTTTATGTTGTGCCGATATGTTGCCAACCGTCAGTTGCCGGACAAATTTAATAAAGCCGTATGTTTTATTAGCCAGCATAGTTTAGGGATTTATATACTTCATCCACTTTTCTTATGGCCAGTAAAAGCGTTTGGTTGGGATCAAGGTCATCCGGCATGGGAAATCCCTCTGTGGGTAGCGGTCAGCGGAAGTTTAGCTCTAGCGAGCAGCTGGTTATTGTCACGCTCATCAAAAACGCGATGGCTGCTTCCATAGGGGCATGTGCTCTCTATGAGTAGCCGGTTTTTGTTATTTTTTGTAAAGATGTTCCCGTATTTATGAGAATTTACTTATACTTAAGTTATGGAATGGAAACTTGAGTGTAGAGGGATATTACGATGTCAGATATTGAAAAAGTCGTTAAGCGCACTCGTCGGATAGAGAAACTATTGAGAGTTCAATATCATGCTGAAGGTAAAGGGCTTCATCAACTGATTACCAGTACTGAAGAGAGATTGCCTCATGATGTTATTAGTCGGTTGCGTTATATTGCGACAATAAGAAATAAGATCGTGCATGAAGATGATTTTCGTTTAGATGATAGAAAGGCGTTTTTATCTGTGTGCGACGCCTGTGAGAAAGAGTTAACCCCACGAGCTGGTCGGTTTATTTGGTGCATTGCTGTGTCATTAATGGCACTAATTACTCTTGCTGCGTTAGGTTTTTATTACGCTCATTGGGACAAACTTTCTGCACACTTATAACGACGCATCATCGATGCGATGATGCGTTAAAAACATTTTAGCCAATGCTCTCATGGTTAATTAAATGTTAACCATGTTACTTGTTCGATCTAATTGGTTTCAGCTAGCCAGTAATTTAGCTGCTTAGATCCAACTATTGCGATTAGTTACTGGACTAACATATCTATTTTCCTACACTGGCGACCTTCGTAACAAAGAGGAAGCACTATGTGGAGCTGGCTAATCGTCGGACTGTCTGGTTTAATTCATATCTCAACGGTCAATCATGAGAATAAAAGACTGTCTTACATCTCTAAGCCTATCACGCTTCTTTTTTTATTCGCTACCCTAGTGGTATCAGGTAGTGAAAAGCCACAATTTGTTTGGGTTGCCCTCGGTTTATTACTTTCCATTTGTGCTGATTTTTTTTGGTCGCTCTCTAAAGCAAAAGTTAAAGCTGCCTTTAGCATGTTCATCATTGCTTTTCTCTGTTATAGCAAAGCGTTATGGCTGCCCTTTAACGGAGAAATTAGCTGGTGGTTACCCTCTATTTTATTTGCAGCAGCAGTAATGGTGGTATTAATGCTGCTACCTCGACTGGATAAAGTGGTGCTCCCTGTATCTGTTATGGGGCTTATTCTTGTGCAAATGGTATGGGCTTCAATCGCAGTATGGTTAGTCGATCCAACAGCAAATAATTTGTTTGCTTGCGTTTCTTGTTCAGTCTTCATTATTGCGACATTGATTAGGGCGCTCAACATCTATCGACGTTCAACCATTCGGGCAGATATACTTTCTACCGCTGGGCTTTTCCTTGGCCACGCATTTATGGTTGCTTCCGTTATCATTTAAGACTTGTCGACACTTTTTAGTGTGGCTTGTTACTAACTGATATCCGTTTTATATTTATTTTTAAAATAAACGCGAGTTGAAATATCTTATCTTTTCGTAAATAGAAGATATTTTGTGCTATTCGCTGTATTCTCTATGCTTTAATGCTAGGAGGTTTTAATGGCACAGCAAATTCATGGGCACACTGTTCTCGATATTCTTTCTGAAAACTCCCTTACTAGAGAAGAACTAAAATCTTACCTTACTGAAAAGTATGGTAAAGATGTGCTTTTCCATACTTGTCAAAGTGAAGGATTAGACTTTGATACCCTGTTTGATTTCTTTATCAGTAAACAGAAAGTTTCCTGCGTAGCAGGTAAGTTCTCTTCTTGTGCTGCTAACAAATGCGCACATTGATGTTTAACAACACGGATTTATGAGTATTATTAAATTCATACCACCATTAATTGTTGAGATGTAAATAGCGATGGAATTATTGTCAGCAGCAACCATGCTGTTTTTAATTATGGATCCCTTAGGAAACCTACCAGTTATCCTTTCCATTCTTAAACATATTGACCCTAAAAGACGCCGAATTATATTGGTTCGCGAGCTCTGTATTGCTTTGGTGATATTGATGGCGTTTCTATTTGGTGGTCAGACAGTACTTAATTTCTTACATGTTCAGCCTGAAACCTTGAGTATCTCTGGTGGAGTCATTTTGTTTATTATTGCGATCAGAATGATTTTTCCTCAACCGGGTGGGGTTACAGGACTCGCCGCTGGTGAAGAGCCCTATATTGTTCCTATGGCAATCCCTATGATCGCGGGACCATCGGTCATGGCTTCTCTATTGTTACTTTCCAGCCAAGAGCCCGACCGCTTAGGTGATTGGGCGGCAGCCTTGTTGATTGCATGGGGAGCGAGTTTCGTTGTTCTTATGTTTTACAACTTTTTCCATAAGTTACTGGGGGAACGAGGCTTAAAAGCCGTTGAGCGCTTAATGGGGTTATTGTTAGTAATGATCTCTATGCAAATGTTGTTAGACGGTATTAAAGATTATATGGGATAGATAGAAGCGCATTTATTATGCGCTTTTTTTACATCATATGTTTTCGTCTGATATCAAGCAGCGAAAAAATACCAAAAATTAATATGGACCATTTTTCCCATCCACTGATCTCAATTTTGTCGCCAAAAGCTCCGATGAAAATGAGCATTTGCACCGCATGCATCATAAATAAAAATGCCGTCATAATGTAAAGAGCGATGGCTGCTTTACCGGGAAAAGGCATAAATAAATTTAGAATTAGAACCATCCACACAAAGGCAATGGAGATCTTTGCCAACATAATTAGTATTTTCATTTGCTGTTCCTTTGATAAAGTCTAAAACTTACCTGTCCTGCGGCCTTTTCTCTGTATAAGCTCCAGTGAACGGGTATGGCTGGCAAGGTAAGTTCTTTCTCTGTTTCTATGTATATCATGGCTTCATCACTTAGCCATCCATTCTCTTCAAGGCGTTGTATGGTCTCTTCTAGCAGACCCTGCCTAAACGGAGGATCGATAAACACGATATCATGGGCTGTGCCTTGCTGGTTTAAATAGTGTAGAGCATCTGTTTGTATTGCTGTAATTTTATCTGTTTTCAATAGGGCAATATTAGTGAGTAACTGTTGATGCGCTGCGGAGTTTAATTCTAGCATGACAACTTGCTCTGCTTGCCTTGACGCGGCCTCAAAGCCTAAACCTCCAGAGCCCGCAAATAGATCAAGACATTTTGCGTGAGGGAGATCGAGTGAAAGCCAGTTAAATACTGTTTCTTTTACTCTATCGGTAGTGGGGCGTAAGCCTTCAGCATTATGCACGGGAAGTTTTCTACCGCGCCAGAGCCCAGAAATTATACGAACAGAGCCGATAGATGCCTTTTTTGTGAGAGAGTTTTGTGGACGACGTCTTACCATAGATTTTTTGACCGCGAATAAAGTGATACTATAACCAGTTCGAAGTGTACCAATCATTGTCAAAAGATTTCAGTACTTTGTGCATTAATTCTGTTTCAATAACGAAACAGAGCAAGAAGCAGAGTCAAGAGTTGAAACTAAGACTCATAACAGTAGCAGTAAAATCTAGGATTTCTCCAGATGACGGAAAAGAAAAAACGCGGATTATTTTCATGGCTTGGTTTTGGTGATAAAGATGAGCAAGACCAAGAGACAACTCAGAATGAAACAACGGATCAGCAAGAGCAAGTTGAAGTTGAGCAGGACGAAGTTAAGCAGACGGATCTAGAACAGATAGAACCGAGTCAGCAGCAGGATAGCACTCGCGATAACGAACTCGAACAACAAGCAGATAGTGAGTTAGCGGCTGATGAACAAGAAATTGAGCATCAGTCTGAGTCCTCTGTGGTGGTTGAAGAGTTGCATTCTGAAGATGATATCAATGAAACGTCTGTCAGTAATGAAGAGGTTGAGGTTGCATCTGAGCAAGATGGCGCTCATTCTGCCCTAGAGTCAGAAGAGTCAGAAGAGTCAGAAGAGTCAGAAGAGTCAGAAGAGTCAGAAGAGTCAGAAGAGTCAGAAGAGTCAGAAGAGTCAGAAGAGTCAGAAGAGTAGAGTCAGAAGAGTCATCTCCGCGAGTGGTAGAACAAGAAAAGCCAACAGAAGGCTTTTTTGCCCGTCTTAAACGCAGCTTATCTCGTACCAAGCAAAATATTGGTGCCGGTTTCTTTGGTTTGTTCAAAGGAAAGAAAATAGATGACGACCTATTTGAAGAGCTAGAAGAGCAGCTTTTGATTGCCGATGTTGGTATGGATACAACATTAAAAATCATTTCAAACTTAACTGAAAAAGCTTCTCGAAGAGATCTTAAAGATGGTGAAGCGTTATACGGCCTATTAAAAGAAGAGATGAGTGAAATACTGTCTCATGTAGATCAACCGTTGACTGTTGATACTCAAAAGAGCCCTTATGTTATTTTGATGGTAGGGGTTAATGGCGTAGGTAAAACGACGACCATTGGCAAGTTAGCAAAACAGTTCCAAGCTCAAGGTAAATCCGTAATGCTTGCCGCCGGAGATACTTTCCGAGCTGCAGCCGTTGAACAGCTGCAAGTGTGGGGAGAGAGAAATGATGTTCCTGTTATTGCTCAACATACTGGCGCAGATAGCGCATCTGTTATTTATGACGCAATTGAAGCTGCGAAAGCACGCGGTGTTGATGTTGTTATTGCGGATACAGCAGGTCGATTACAGAACAAGAGCAACTTGATGGAAGAGCTGCGAAAAATTGTTCGTGTAATGAAAAAGATTGACGATTCAGCACCTCATGAAATCATGTTAACTCTGGATGCCGGAACAGGCCAAAATGCCATTAGCCAAGCCAAGCTATTTAGTGATGTGGCTCCTATAACGGGTATTACGTTGACAAAATTGGATGGCACAGCAAAAGGTGGTGTTATCTTTGCCATTGCTGATCAGTTCACTATTCCAATTCGCTATATTGGTGTTGGTGAAGGTATCGACGACTTAAGACCGTTCAATACAGATGACTTTATAGAAGCTTTGTTTAGCCGAGAAGAGTAATTGGGTCAAATTCTGTAGGTTATAGATTACGTCAGAGGAAAGATGGGTGATTAGATTTCAACAAGTAAGTAAAGCATATCGCGGAGGCCGCCAAGCACTACAAAAGGTGGATTTTCATCTAAGGAAAAGTGAGATGATTTTCTTAGGTGGGCACTCTGGTGCCGGAAAAAGTACTTTACTGAAATTGATTTGTGCTATGGAACGTCCCTCTGACGGAAGTATTCATTTTAATGGTCATGACATCACTAAGATTTCTAGCAAAGACATTCCTTTTTTAAGGCGAAACATAGGTATCGTTTTTCAGGATCACCGACTGTTAATGGATCGTTCTGTCTTTGAAAATGTCGCCTTACCTATGAGAATTGAGTCGGCAAGAGAGACAGACATTAAACATAGGGTATCCGCGGCACTGGATAAAATTGGCTTGCTCGATAAGGCAAAATGTCTGCCAAGCCAATTGTCTGGTGGTGAGCAGCAAAGGGTGGGTATCGCTAGAGCGGTCGTTAACCGACCTGCACTCGTATTAGCAGATGAACCAACAGGAAATTTAGATCCCGAGCTCTCTAATCGTACCATGCAGATATTTGAAGAGTTTAATCGCGCAGGTGTGTCTATCATTATCGCGACTCATGATATTAGCTTAGTGAATAGCCGGCCTCAGCATCGCAGGTTTGAACTTAATCAAGGCTTTATGAGCGAGGTTGAAGGGTATGGCCAATAAAAATCGCGCCAAGTCTGTTATTGAACATGACGGATTTTTTAAAGTTCATTTTCGACAAGCGAAAGCATCGCTGGCAAGTTTGTGGCTTAGGCCTTTAGGTAACATATTGACATTAGCGGTCATCGCGATGGCGCTGGCTCTACCTGCTAGCGGCTATTTGGTGGGTAAGAATATCGCTAAAGTTGCTGAAGGTGTCACAACACCATCTCGTGTAAGTGCTTATGTGGCAGAAGGTATCTCTGAAGCGCGAGTTATGGTGATAAAAGACCAAATGGAAAGCTGGGAAAATGTCGCTAGTGTGCAATATATCTCTTCTCAGCAAGGTCTTAATGATTTAAGTGAGTATTCTGGGTTTGAGCAAGCCATTTCTATATTGAGTGACTATGCGCTGCCTGCTGTTCTCGTTATACAACCCGCCAGCGAGCAAAATAGCGATATTCGTAACATCGCTCAGTTAAGTCAGCAATTAGATGATATTACCGATGTACGATTGGATGAAGATTGGTTAGCGAGATTAACCGCCATCCAAAATTTGGCGACCACGGTTGCTATTACTTTGGCTGTATTAATGTTGGCATCGGTATTCTTGATTGTGGGGAATACCCTTAGGTTTACAGTGTTAGCGCATAAAGATGAGATTCAAGTCATGAAGCTGATAGGTGCGACTGACAGCTTCATCTTACGTCCGTATCTCTACTCTGGTATGTGGTTTGGCTCAATTGGTGCTTTATGTGCATGGGTGTTAACGGCGGTTATCACTGTTTTGTTAAATGGTGCTGTGGAAGACTTGGCATTACTGTATGACAGCCAATTCCGCTTGATGGGATTAAATTGGGATGAATCTTTGTTGCTACTCATGCTAGGCACTTTTCTTGGTTTTATTGCCGCTAAATTGTCTGCACGTAAACATTTAAGAGAAATTGAACCAGTTTAACCGTAATTTGTCATAAAGATGGTGTTATCCATATAAGATATTCACTTTCGGCCTTGTTAAGCTGAAATATCTATGGATAATTAGCATCCCCTTATTGAAACTTTCTTTGATTAGGTTCAATATTGATGGGTTTAGAAGTAAAATATTACTCTTGGTAAGATTATTGAGGAATTGAATGGCAAAGCAACCGTATCAAATGGCTTTAGTTTCACAAGATAGCTTAGATAGCTATATTCGTTCAGCAAACAGCTACCCAATGCTAACTGCTGATGAAGAGCGTGAGCTGGCCGAACGATTACATTACAAAGGTGAAATTGAAGCGGCGAAAGGTCTTATTCTTTCTCATCTTCGATTTGTTGTTCATGTTGCACGTGGTTATTCCGGTTATGGATTGCCAATGGCTGACCTTGTTCAGGAAGGTAATATTGGATTAATGAAAGCGGTAAAACGCTTTAACCCGGAAGTTGGTGTTCGACTGGTTTCGTTCGCAGTGCATTGGATTAAAGCAGAAATACATGAATATGTATTGAGAAACTGGCGCATTGTAAAAATTGCCACCACCAAAGCTCAACGGAAACTATTTTTCAACCTACGTAAATCTAAGAAACGTTTAGGTTGGTTTAATAATAGTGAAGTTGAAACTGTTGCTAGAGAGTTGGGAGTTGAGCCATCGGAAGTTCGAGAGATGGAATCTCGCTTAGCCGCTCAGGATGCGACGTTTGAAATGCCAACGGAAGATGACGATTCAAGTGCCGGTTATGCTGCGCCTGTGTTGTATTTGGAAGACAAGCATTCCGATGTGGCTGATAATATTGAAGCAGACAACTGGGAAGCTCATACAAATAACCGTTTGAGCCACGCTTTGGCAACGTTAGATGAACGTAGCCAGCATATTGTACGTTCTCGTTGGTTGACAGATACCAAGTCAACGTTGCAAGAGTTAGCTGAAACTTATGATGTTTCAGCAGAACGAATTCGCCAGTTAGAGAAAAATGCCATGAAGAAATTGAAATTGGCTGTAGGTGAGTTCTAAACTCCAACGAATGTATTTATAAAAAACCGAGATCGATTGATCTCGGTTTTTTTATACCCAATAACTAGGGTTGAAAATGATCATAAATTGAGATCAAATGTCATTTCAATCTGTGTATAACTCTGTGGGAAAATGTTCAACGAGCTGTAGGGAACTGTAGTATAGACTGGTTTAAGAGCCATTATTCCATTGGGGATAATTATGGACATACTCACAGATAAAGAAAGATCATTACTACATATTGTGGATCTTTGATATCAAAAACACTTTATCAACGCAATCCACAAATTTATCCACAGATGATGATTTATTGATCAGTAAGTGGATAAAATGGTGAACATACATTTTGCCATTTTGCATATAACATTTTGACCATTAAAAAGGATAAGGCATGAGTAGTTTCAAGCAAATAGACTCAAAGGGAGCACAGCAGCTATTGAATGAAGATAATGCTGTCATGGTTGATATTAGAGATATGGGTTCTTTCGCCACATCCCATGCTGCGTCGGCCCGTCATCTTACTAACGACAATATCGTTGAGTTTATGAATGAAATTGATTACCAACAGCCGGTACTTGTGATGTGTTATCACGGTGTCAGCAGCCAAGGTGCAGCAGAATACTTGGTGAATCAAGGATACGAAGACGTGTATAGTGTGATTGGTGGCTTTTCTGCATGGCATATGGCAGGTCTTCCAACAGAGAGAGGGTAAATGCTTAAGTTATTGGTGATTGATAACCCTAGGGTTGCTCAAGCGTTCATAGATTATATGGCGTCACGACATATTGATATTGATATGATGCCGGAAGAAGGAGGCAAAGTTGCACTTTGGCTCAAAGAGGATCAGTTTCAACTTGAAGCTGAGTCTGAACTGAAACAGTTTCTGCAAAATCCAGCAGACAGGAAGTACCTAGCGGCATCTTGGGAGATGGCCGATAGTCGTACCCGTAAGTTTTCTTATCATACACCCAGTATGTTGAATATGATAAAAGCGAAAGCTGGCCCGTTAACATTACTGCTAATGACGGTTGCTATTGTATTGTTCATTGCGCAACAGATAGGCTTGGCTCAAGCGATATTTTCTTCTCTTCATTTTCCTGCATACGACAGTCAGAAATGGCAACTTTGGCGCTGGGTTTCTCACGCATTACTTCATTTCTCAGTGATGCACATTGCCTTTAACCTTCTTTGGTGGTGGCAGCTTGGTGGCGATATTGAAAAACGGCTTGGAACACTAAAGCTATTGCAGATATTTTTGGTTTCTGCCGCATTGTCTGGAGCAGGCCAGTATTGGGTCGAGGATGCTAATTTTGGTGGGTTATCTGGTGTAGTATACGCCTTGCTTGGATACACTTGGCTTTTAGGCAGTCGTGCACCGCAAAAAGGATTGGCCGTACCGAAACCAATCGTCGTCTTTATGCTGGTTTGGTTGGTATTGGGCTACGTTCAACCTTATATGGCGATTGCCAATACCGCGCATTTGGTGGGTTTGTTATCCGGTGTAGTACTAGGATGGTTAGACAGCCAAAAATCGTCGTGATAACTGGCTGTCGAATGCAGTTACTGGTATAAGTACTTGGTAAAAAGTAGATCGGCAATAAGCGTTCGTCCAGTCTCCACCAATAATAGACTATTGAGTTCATCTAATAGAGTTTTACGAAGCTCTTCCCTTCCAGCAAGGGTTTTGACCTGATCTGCTGACTGTTTTCCAATGATCTCAACAATCGTGTCTCTAATAAGAGGATCATGAGCTTCCAGATCAGCAATATAACTGTTATCCGCAACCATCAGATCAATACGAACTTGAAGATAACTAAGGACTTTTCCCTTAGTATAAATATTGGTCGTCATATCTGGTTCAAGCGTATAATAGGCAAAAGTAGGCCCTTGGTCAGCTTCTTCTTCCGCTAAAGCGGAGAGAGAAAACAGTGAACTGCAGGCAAAAATGAATAGTACGAGGTAACGTGTCAGCATATTTATGATTCTTTATTTTTATTCCGATTATCGAATCCCTTTGTTCTGCTACAATGTAGCGCAAAGGTATGATCGTATTTTGCGGCTTCTTTTACTAAAACCCAAGCATTAATTAATAAAAACAACTATGAATGAGCTGATTTCGCTTTACATTGCTGCTCTCGGAAAAATTGATTGGCAAGATATTAACCAGTTTGAACCCTCTGATAAAGTTTCGCTACCTTGGTTGCTTGAAAAGGGATCTTTGTCTCGTCGTTTAGAAAAAAAATGTGAAAAACTCACCGTTAATTTATTAAACAACATTATGATTCCCGCTAAATCTATATCTGAGAGTGAGAAAACACTGCTGTCAGATGATCAATGTCTGCTTCGCGAAGTGGTTTTGTTTGGTGATGAAGAAGAGTGGGTTGTCGGTAGAACTCTCATTCCTGCCAGCTCACTGGATAAGCAACCTTATGATTTAGCAGAACAGGGTGATATACCTTTAGGGTTGACGGTTTTTAGTGTTGATAATGTTTCTAGAGATGCATTACAGGTCGGCTGGGTTGATACCCCTTCTGGTAAACTGATTGCAAGACGATCGAGATTATGGATGAACGATAAACCGATGTTAGTGGCGGAACTGTTTTTGCCTCATGCCCCCATCTATTCAAAGGAGAAAGTATAGATGAGCTTTGCCAAGGCACGATCTTATTGGTTATTAATGAGAATGGATAAACCAATAGGGTCTTTGCTACTGTTGTGGCCAACATTGTGGTCTCTTATTATAGCTGCCAACGGATTACCAAACTGGGATGTATTGGTGGTGTTCGTTATGGGCGTTGTATTG
This sequence comes from Vibrio sp. 99-8-1, assembly GCF_013114595.1. Taxonomy (GTDB): domain Bacteria; phylum Pseudomonadota; class Gammaproteobacteria; order Enterobacterales; family Vibrionaceae; genus Vibrio. The sequence goes on from NZ_VTXE01000047.1 coordinate 34,794, forward strand.
ATGCGCTCTGCAGGGTGTGTCATTAACGATTTTGCTGATCGAGATTTTGATGGTCATGTAAAACGCACGCAGTTTCGACCACTACCTTCTGGTGCTGTGACGCCAATAGAAGCGATTATCCTGTTTGTCTTATTGGCGGTTATCTCCTTTCTGCTTGTACTCACCATGAATGCTTTGACGATTAAGCTCTCTTTCATTGGTATTGTTCTCGCTTTTATCTACCCCTTTATGAAGCGGTTTACCCATTTACCTCAGCTGTTTCTTGGTTTGGCGTTTAGTTGGGCGATTCCAATGGCATGGGCGGCTCAAGCCAATGAATTGCCTCCTCAGGTGTGGTTGCTCTTTATTATCAATGCCATCTGGACGGTAGCTTACGATACTCAGTACGCGATGGTGGATCGAGATGATGATGTGGTGGTGGGGTTAAAGTCTACTGCCATTCTATTTGGTCGTTTTGATAAAATGATCATCGGTTTATTGCAACTTATTACCTTAATTCTCTTTATCTGCTTAGGTATGTGGTTACAGCTCGGCCAAGCATTCTATTGGGGAGTGTTGGTATCTGCAGGGTTGTTTGTGTATCAGCAATTCTTAATTAGACAAAGAGAACGAGATAACTGCTTTAAAGCTTTTCTTAATAATAACCAGGTTGGTTTGGTTATGGCGGCCAGCTTATTGGTGAGTACGTTCTAGTGCTTTGTTCATTTATCTCGAGTTGCGGCTAAATAGTCTCGTTCACACGTTTATATAAACAAAAAGGTTCTGATATTCAGAACCTTTTTGTTTTCTATGTGCGACGATAAATTACGGCTAATTGGAGCAGAGCTCCTCAGTACATGCCATCACTCTTCATTTTCTTGGTAAAGACTTTCTTGAATGGTTAGTTTTACCTCAGTAGAAACCAGATTAGAAAGCATATCTGCCAGTGATTGCGTTTTTTCAACGCAACACTTACCACTTATATCAATATACTTCTCTTCTTTTAAGGTATTGAACAAGAAACTAAATACCCCTTTATCAAAAAATTCAGGGGCGTTGATACCGTGCAGCCTACCTAGGCGCTGGGCAACTTCCTGACTTTTCTTCTCTAGCTGAGACTTATCTAAATCGGGATTGGAGCCGAGAAGATTAATGGCAATGGCGTAACGTTGCAGTGTTTCGGTAATTGTTCTACCTAACAACATTAGCGATTGAATGTTCAGGTCGTTAAGTGTGACTTGGCCATCTTTTGCGATGATTAACTGTTGTCTAGCTAACTCTTCAATAATGGACTCAACGACTTCAGTCACTTGTTCAGTGTCGTAACGCAAAAACAGTTCTTTCTTAAGGAATGGATATAATTGTGTTACTGATGTTTTAATCTCATCAACCGATAAGCTTTCATTCTGAACAATTAATTGTGCAATGAGTGAAGGGAGGGCAAACAGGTGAATAATATTATTACGGTAGTAAGTCATTAAAATTGATTGTTGACGATCTAGAGAGATAATATCCCCCATGGTGTCGGACTCAACCACAAACTTATCTAACGTGAGCGCGTGTTTTACCAGCTCTTCTGGACTCTTCTCTGGCAGTGTAGTTGTATCAGAGTAAGGGACATTTTTAAGCAGTGATAAGTAAGAATCAATTTGCGATACCAAGGTGTCTTTTGCTAAAGCCCGTTGTCTAGAAGCTAACAGTGCTGTCGCGCAAAGGGTAAGTGCGTTTGTAGCAGCAGCATTGTTAATATGAGTCATCATCTTAACCGCAAGTTGATTAACTACAGGTGTCATCCACTCAGGTCGTGGCGCATTTAATGGATCAATATCTTTTGTCCATTCGGGTGCGTGGTCATTGAGGTATTGATTCAAAGGAATCGGTTCACCAAAGTTGACATAACCTTGGCCAAAATTACGCAGCTTACGAAGCGTTTTTATCACTTGGCCAGCATTCTCTTTCTCTTTTCTTTTACCTCGAAGCTCTTTCGCATAGGTTGAAACTTCCATGACATGTTCGTAACCGATATAAACCGGTACCAGTGTTACAGGTCTATCTAGGCCTCTTAACATGGCTTGAATGGTCATAGCGAGCATGCCGGTTTTAGCCTGCAGTAAACGCCCAGTACGCGAACGGCCACCTTCACTAAAATACTCAACGGAATAGCCTTTACTAAACAGTTCGGCAAGATACTCACGAAAGATAGTTGAGTAGAGTCGGTTACCTTTAAAGCTGCGACGAATGAAGAATGCACCACCTCGACGGAAAATAAAGCCAGCAGGGAAAAAGTTTAAGTTGATACCTGCTGCAATATGCGGAGTGACCATTCCTTCGTTATACAACACATAAGAGAGTAGTAAATAGTCCATATGGCTACGATGGCAAGGAACATAGACGATCTCGTGACCGTCTTGAGCTAACCTTCGCACCGTTGCTGCATTACTAATATTTAGACCCTGGTAGAGTTTGTTCCATAACCAGCCTAGAATCTTGTCGCCTTTTTTTACTAGGGAATAAGAGAAGTTGGCGGCTATTTCATCAATAATGGAGTGAGCTTCTTTTTGTGCTTTTTCAAGACTAATGTTTTTACTTGCGGCCTCATCGGCAATCGCATTTCGTATCACTTCTGAATTTAGTAAGCGATCAAATAGTTGACCTCTAACTGGCAAGTTAGGGCCAGACGCCGCCATTCTCTGTCTAGAGAAATGAATTCTGGCGACTCGTGCTAACTTGTGAGCAATGGATTTGTCCGTTCCGTGAGAATCTGCCATGTACCGCAATGACACTACTGGGCTAAAACGAACCATACAGTCGCGACCTGCTAGCAACAGTGACATCGCTTTTTGTGGTGCGTTCATCGCTTTGAGATAGGGGCGTAAATCTTCTTCCTTACCTGGTTTCCGTCCCCACATCACCGTAATTGGGATCAGTTGAACATCCAAATCTGGGTCTTCATCATGCATCGCGAGCAGTTCACTAAACAGCTCGATAGAAGCGCTAGGCACATGTTTATCGTTTCGCAGTACGCGTGGGCGAGAAATGATATTGACGTAACGTCCCATCTGTTTGCCGTTAATCTCCAGAGGAGATAGAGGATCGGGCAAGCCAAGTTCCAGTGCTTTTCTTCTTAAAGTAAATAAATCCATATTGGAACGAAACGGAAGTGCATAAACGATCGGCTTATTGATATCTATCTTTAAGTCGTTAATAGGCTGTGATGGGATCACGGTACTCTTTACAAAAACAGAAAGAGGAAGTTTCAATAGCGAACGGGGAATGATTCGTTCAGAAGACATGTGCTTTTCGCCTCAAGTATATTCAGTATGCCGATGGTTCACTTACTATAGGGGTTTCTAGAGATTGCGTTTTATAGCAAGCTTTTTTGCGCTGCAAGGATATCAGAAACTGGTCTAACCTTTTATTAGAAAATAGCATGATGATGAATCTTTAATCACAATTTTGTCTATTAGCACGAAAAACAGCAGTTGATGAGAATAATTTTGTTTGAAAGCGTACCAGCATCGATAGAGTGGTACGCATTGTGATGTCATGAAAGGAACGGATTTAGGTAAGAGGGATAGAAGCGTTGTTCTGTTTTAATAGCCTTCCCCATATGGCGACCACCACCACCGCAAAAATCAATCTTCCCCAGAGAATAGCGTTAATATCTGCCCCCAGTAATAGAATTAAAATGGTATCTTCAATGATGCTATGACATAGACCTAAAAAGCCCATCACCAATAAGGTATCTCGTTTGCTAATATGTCCTTTTTTAACTTCATCAATGAGAAGCCCTGCGCCAAATGATATTCCCAATGTCATGCCAATAACGGTAATGTTTGCCGCTTCTTTCCCTAGAGTCAAACTGCGCAGCAGTGGCATTAACAGTTTGTGTAATAGGGCTTCAATCCCAAGTAGTCGGAGCAATCGCAATAGTGAAATCAGTGCCAGAAGAATAAAAAAGATAGAAACCAGCAGCTGTAGCTGTTCAATACACCACTCAACAATGGATAAAGAGTGGCTGGAACCGGGCTGCCAGATAAGATCAATGGGTTGTTGCTGCCATTGAAAATATGAGTAAGTGTGATGAAGAATAAAAGCCAACACTAACGCGCCGCCAACACGAATAAGTAGCGTATAACGCCATCGTATACCGAGTGCCTTGGCGATAGCACCTTCAATCGGCAGTGAGTGAGCTACAAGAATTAAGGTTCCTAAGACCGTAATATCAGCGACCGTGACCATCTGGTTTAACGCAATATTGTAGAAGACGATCATCGCGGCATAGACATTAGTCAGTAGTGCGACAGCCCAAACAATACCCATCTCTTCAGGTAGTCCAACCAATTGCATCACGGGTGATAAATAGTGAGCCAATAACTCTGTCGCACCAAAGTGATCGAGTATTTTAACAATAACAATGGCAGGTACCATTACCTTTATCAGCACCCAATAGACATGAGTGACCTCTTTAAAGAAGCTGATAAATTTAGAGTAGTTTAGTGTCGACAACATATTCCAATCCTTTGTATGAATTGTGGTTATTTTATGCGACTTTGTTAGAAATAATTGCAATTATGTTGGTCTATAATTTATATATATTCAATTTTTTGTTAGGAAAAGTTAATAATGTTTCTTGATCGCATTGATAAGGCAATATTGAAGATGTTGCAAGAGGATTGCTCCATTACCAATGTAGAGTTAGCTGAGCGTGTTGCTCTATCCCCGCCAGCCTGTCTAAAAAGGGTACAAAGACTGTTAGCGGAGCAAGTAATAAGTGAGCGAGTCGCTATAGTAAACCCTGAAAAGCTCGGCTCATGCTTACATATGGTTATTGAGGTTTATATGGAGAGAGACCGAAAAGATCTTAACAACGCATTTATGAAGCATATACAGGGTATTCCGCAAGTGAAGGAGTGCTATCAAGTGACCGGCGAAGTGGATTTTGTTTTGATCATTGAAGTACCTAATATGGCGGCTTTTGATACCTTACGAGAAGAGGTGTTTTATAACAATGACAATGTCCGTTCATTTAAGACGCACATTTCAATGAATAGAGCGAAGTACACAACGCAAACTAATGTCTACGCATGGGATGAGTCATAAACAGCAAATAGATCACCTCGTTCGACCCCAAATTTATGATGTGATTAAAAAATAACAGGTTTTCATTGCAAGATAATAAATACTGGATATACTCACAGTTAACTGTATAAAAAGACAGGTGACTTATGAAGCCGTTAACGCCCCGACAGCAACAAGTATTTGAGCTAATTAAAGACAAAATTGAAGTAACAGGTATGCCACCAACTCGAGCTGAAATTGCCAAAGAGCTTGGTTTTCGTTCTGCAAATGCTGCAGAAGAGCATTTGAAAGCACTGGCAAAAAAACAAGCGATCGAGATTATACCGGGAGCCTCACGTGGTATTCGAATTTTGTTGCAAGATGAGGCAGCAAACGAAGACGCAGGCTTACCATTAATTGGGCAAGTAGCAGCTGGCTCACCTATTCTTGCACAAGAGCATGTGGAAGCGCATTACCAAGTCGATGCGAACATGTTTCGCCCACAAGCTGATTTTCTATTGAGAGTCAGTGGCGAAAGTATGAAGGACATCGGAATTATGGATGGTGACCTATTGGCTGTGCATAAGACTCAAGATGTTCGCGATGGACAGGTTGTTGTTGCTCGTGTTGATGATGATGTCACGGTTAAGCGACTAGAAAGACAAGGTGCTACCGTGTTGTTGCATGCGGAGAACGAAGAGTTCTCTCCAATTAAAGTGGATTTAACCTCTCAACACCTAGCGATAGAAGGCATTGCCGTTGGTATTATTCGCAATACTGACTGGATGTAATAGTAACAAAGCAAAATTTCTTCTGTTGCAATTCTAAATAATAATCATTATCATCTGCTTTATTTGTTTAAAGAAGATGATAATGAATTTATTACACAATACGCCTTCATCTTCGAAGGCTGAATCCAACCAAAACTATCAGATTCCAACTCGGCTGTTGCAACCAATGTGGTTGAGGAGCAGAGAGAGTTTAGTGGATAACGGCCTGATTTATGACCCAATTGCCGCCAAAGCGTGCCGACAATGTCAGCTCTCTACTGAGTGTACTTCTGGAGATATCGACCAAAAGCAACTGTTGCATGCGACGTTAACAAAACTCTGTGATGACAAAGTTAATGATTTCTTGCGCCGGCACCCCAAAGCATGGGTATTGAATGTTGGAGCGGGGTTGGATACTCGCTTTTATCGATTGGATAACGGCTCATGTCACTGGATCGAACTGGATGTCTCTGAAAATCTTGTTTGGCGACAACGGCTTTTTCATAAAAATGAACGTTATCAATTAATTTGTGGCTCAGTTGATCACCTTGATTGGCTTGACTCATTAGTCATTCCTAACTCAGCACCCGTCTTAATCGTCTGCGAGCAAGCTCTGCTAGATTGCTCAATAAATCAAATTGCTTCATTTGTTCAAGTCTTAGGTCGCTACTTTGTTAATGCTCAAGCGTGTTTTGTTGTTGCTGGGGATAAATCATCGACGGTACTGGGGCAAAAAATGGGCTCTATTAATTATCAACATGGTTTTCGATCAGCGACAGACTCATTTCTACAATGGCTGCCGTGGATAAAGTCAGCGAAAAGTTTCTCTCCCGTTGATCAAGAGTGTGGCCGCTGGAAGTTATGGCATAAAGTCATTGCGAAATTCCCGTCTTTAAAGCATAGGCTTACGCCAAGTTTGATCGAATTCCGTTGGTAGGTTACCTATCTCAGAAGTGGTAGAACGTTTAAGTCTGGTTATTTAGATGGATATTTTACTTGAGCGACAGTCATTTTTTGCTATGTCATCGCCTGATAGACGTCGATGACAAATAGATTGAATGATAGAGCTAAGCACAATGTCGCGCTTAGCTCTATAACTGTTAAAACAGTCGATTGAGACCGTTTAGCGCTGCTACGCGGTAAGCTTCTGCCATTGTTGGATAGTTAAATGTGGTGTTGACAAAATACTCTATGGTATTTGCTTCACCTTTTTGTTCCATGATGGCTTGGCCGATATGGATGATTTCCGCAGCCCTTTCACCAAAGCAGTGAATACCAAGGATTTCTTTACTATCTCGGTGGAACAGTATCTTTAAGCTGCCGATATCTTTTCCAGCAATTTGAGCTCTAGCTAAATGCTTGAATGATGAACGTCCAACTTCATACGGTACCTTAGCCGAAGTTAACTCTTGCTCTGTACGACCAACGGAACTTATCTCCGGAATGGTATAAATACCGGTTGGAATATCATCGATTAAGTGGTTGTCTGCTTTACCTTTAGTAATAATCTGTGCAACAAAACGACCTTGATCATAGGCAGCACTTGCTAAACTCGGATAGCCGATGACATCACCCACAGCATAGATGTGTTCTTTGCCTGTTTGGTATTTTTTATTAACTTGTAGTGATCCCCTAGAATCTGGAGTCAGCCCAACGGATTCTAAGTTTAACTTGTCTGTATTACCGGTTCTTCCATTCGCGTATAGGATACAATCTGCGCGCATTTTCTTGCCTGATTGTAAGTGAACAATGACGCCGTCATCCGTTCCTTCAATTTTTTCATATGTTTCATCATTACGAATAATGACGCCACTATTCCAGAAGTGGTATGAAAGCGCGTCGGATATTTCATTATCAAGAAAAGAGAGTAAGCGATCTCGAGTATTAATGAGGTCGGTTTTAACGTCTAGACCCCGGAAGATAGAAGCATACTCACAGCCAATGACGCCAGCACCATAAATGATGATGTGCCTTGGATCATGCTCTAAAGAGAGAATCGTATCGCTGTCATAAATACGAGAGTGATTAAAATCGACATCATCAGGTTGGTAAGGTCGTGATCCAGTCGCGATGACAAATTTATCAGCGCTGTAGTAATCAAGGCTGCCATCTGCTTGCATAACCGAAACTGTATTGTCATCGATAAACTGCGCTTTACCAAAAATCAGGCTGCACTGATTTCTATCGTAGAAACCTTGTCTTAAACGTGTCTGTTTATCAATAACGGTTTTTGCATGACTTAATATATTGGAAAACGTAGAGTGTAAACTGGAATTGTTATGAGAAAACAGAGGGTTGCCGTTGTATTCAATAATTCGGCTAACTGCATGCCTTAGTGCTTTTGAAGGAATCGTTCCCCAGTGGGTACAACCACCACCAACACTTGATTCTTTTTCTATGATTGCGACATTCAATCCAGCTTTGGTTAATCCCATCGCTGCCCCTTCACCGCCTGGACCACTACCGATTACAATTACATCAAAGTGAGTTGATTGAGTCATTATCTTGTTCTTCCATGATTTTTAACATTGTTATAGCGAGATATTAACCTAATAATCGTTTAGGTAAATGCTCAGCACGTTATACAGTGGTAATGATCACGGAGTTCACGAAATCAAGCTCTTAGCCGCAATGAATTTGTTTGTCATTTTTCTAAACGGGTTTTTCGAGTTATAGTATCCGACTGTCATTGGTTAATTTGGTATTAATAAAGCTATGGGAATACGTGCTCAGCAAAAAGAAAAAACCCGCCGCTCATTAATCGATGCCGCCTTTAGTCAATTGAGTGCCGATCGAAGTTTTTCTAATCTTAGTTTACGAGAAGTGGCGAGAGAAGCTGGCATAGCGCCGACCTCTTTTTATCGTCATTTTAAAGATATGGATGAACTTGGTTTGACCATGGTTGATGAAGGAGGATTACTTCTTCGTCAACTTATGCGACAAGCTCGACAGAGAATTGTTAAAGAAGGGAGTGTAATAAGGACTTCAGTAGAGACCTTTATGGAATTTATTGAAAGTAGCCCAAATGTATTTCGATTATTGCTTCGAGAACGCTCAGGGACTTCTGCCGATTTTCGTGCAGCGGTAGCCAGAGAAATGCAACATTTTGTTGCTGAGATGACTGAATATTTGATCAGCACTGGCATGAATAAAGAAGAAGCAAGCATTCAGGCAGAGGCTTCGGTTATTCTAGTATTTAGCTCTGGAGCAGAAGCGTTAGATCTTAATAAGCATGAAAGAGAAGAACTTACCGAGCGGCTTGTTATGCAGTTACGTATGGTAGCTAAAGGCGCATACTGGTATAGAAAAGAACGTGAACGACAAAAGAATAGGATATAATTATGTCTAGTGACTCAACACCCGTAAATCAATATTCAGAAAGAAAAACTCTACTGTTGGCTGTTATTGCCGGTATGTGTGGCAATGCGCTGTTATCTTCAGTAACACTGAGTGAAGTTTCATTCTCTATTTTTCCACTTATCGCACTGGCCCTTGCGGCGCAAATGCTCTATCAAAACTACCTAACCAATCCAGTTGCAGAAGATATTCCTTTGTTGGGATTGGCTTGTTTCTTTGTCGGTGCTTTTGGTCACTCTGCATTTTTAAAAGCAAAGTACCCAGAAGTAGGCTCAAATTTCTTTGCTATTTTGGTGACCATGCTGCTATTGATGTGGGTTGGAAAAAAAATGGGCTATTTAAATCGTAAAGAACAGAAGTAGCAGAATAAGAATCAAACAAATGTAGAAAACGAGCTCATAAGAGCTCGTTTTTTTGTTGAGTATTAAGCCTTTTTCTCAAGAAAAACACCTGTCTCAATATGGTGGGTGTAAGGAAATTGATCGAACAGAGCAAAACGAGTGATGTTGTGAGTTTTGCTAAGCAAATCCAAATTCTCTTTTAATGTGTCTGGATTGCATGAGATATACACAATTCGTTCATAGCCTTGAACCATCTTACAAGTATCAATGTCCATTCCAGAACGAGGGGGATCGACAAAAATAGTATTGCAGTTGTAACTGCTCAAATCGATGTTCTGCTGTTTTAGCCTACGGAATTCTCTCTTCCCTTCCATTGCCTCAGTAAACTCTTCAGCCGACATTCGAATGATTTGCACATTATCGATTTTGTTGGCTGCAATATTAAATTGTGCAGAGTCTACCGATGGTTTTGCCAGCTCAGTAGCTAGCACGCGATCAAAGTTTTTGGCTAGTGCTAAAGAGAAATTACCATTACCGCAATAGAGCTCAAGTAAATCTCCGTGGCTATCATCAGTACAGTCTACTGCCCACTCCAACATCTTTTGTGCAATGATACCATTTGGTTGAGTAAAGCTGTTTTCGACTTGCTGATAGATCAACTCTTCGCCATGAACCTTTAGTTTTTCAATGACGTAATCTCTATCCAGTACCCGTTTCATTTTACGAGCTCGACCAATGATGTTTAAGTTAAACCCTTCATTGTTGAGTTGCTTTTTCAATTCCTGAGCCGCTTCAAGCCAAACGTCGTCTAACTGGCGGTGATAAAGCAGTGATACTAGTATCTCTCCACTAAGTGTCGACAAAAAATCAACCTGAAATAATTTGCGTCTAAGAGTGTCATTTCCTTTCATCGCCTCTAGAAGTAGCGGCATCAAGTCATTAATTAAACGGCTGGCGGCAGGAAACTGATCAACGCGATATTTTTCACGAGTTTTTTGGTCGAACATTATGTAGTAAAGCTCTTCGCCCTCATGCCAAACTCTAAATTCAGCTCTCATGCGGTAGTGTTGCTCTGGAGAGTCAAACACTTCTAAGTTCGGCACATCATATGGGGCAAACTGTTGATTTAGTCGTGCGACCTTTTCAGATAATTGCTGCTGATAGCTTTTTGGATTTACGTCAAGCGTGGTCATAGATATGCCTTTTACATTTACAAGGAGGGCAGATTTTATTCAATCTTTATCACTTGTCCAGTATTGATATTAAATTCTATAGCCTTGTGACCTCAATAAGCGGTTCTAAATGATCCGTTTTATGGGTAACGATTTTGTGCCGCTGAACTTTAGTATAGCAACGCGAAGCTAAACCTTATTTGGCCAATTAAGTTGTTGTTGTCAATTTTAACACTAGACAGTAACGGTATTGATACTTATTATCATGTCCGCTGGTAGACAGTTTACTATCAAGTAACTGTTTTAAGGGAATCTGGTGAAACTCCAGAACTGACGCGCAGCGGTAATAGAGAACGAGCATCTACGGGGAAACCCACACACTGCTAATTAAGGAAATAGCGGGAAGTGAGATGTAAGGCGATGTTGTCACAATATCATGCTCTAAAGTCCGAATACCTGCCAGTAAGTAGTGAGTGATCACTAATTAGGATATACGCGATTTAGGACAGAATAATGAAAAAAACGTTGATTGCGACGGAAGTAGTGTCGCTGCTTTTGCTCGCCCCTCAAATACACGCTGAAGAGACTCAAACTTCAACTTCTACAACAAACGCTCTAGAAACCATGGTTATCATTGGAAAAAGTGACAATATTAATAGCATTGCGGATATTCCCTCCAATATTCAAGTGATTGGTAAAGAAGAGATAGAGCGCAGTGGTGCTAAATCTCTTGATAGTTTGTTGCGCTCACGTGCTGGAATACAAGTTTCGGATAGCAACAGCGGGCCAGTTTTTTCAATAAGAGGGTTTAGCGGCAGTCAAGCTGCACACAATACGCTTATCTTGGTGGATGGCCGCCGTCTTAACAAACAAGACTTATCTAGCCCGAAGTTAAATACCATACTGCTCAATCAAGTTGAACGTATAGAAATATTATCTGGTAGTGCAGGCGTTCTTTATGGTGATCAGGCTGTTGGTGGTGTAATTAACATTATCACTCTAAATAACAGCCGTGACAGTGGAGATATTTCGTTATCTGCAGGCAACATGAACTCCCGTGCTGGTAGTGTTTCTATTTCTCGCTCTTTAGTGGATAACTGGCGTTATTCAGTTTCAGCAAGTCAGGATAACAGTGATAATTATCGTGATCACAATGCCAGAAAGTCGGGTATGTTGCTGGGAAGGTTGGACTACCAAAATAGTGACAAGGCCTTTTACAGCGAAGTTAGCTATTACGACAACAACAGAGAGTACGCTGGTAGCATGACTGAGGAGCAGTTTCATAAAGATCCAACCAAAGCTGATGAAACTAAGCCTGATGACCATCGCCATGAAATTACTCGAGCACTTCGTATTGGTTATGGACAAGACGTATCTGAAAAATGGGCGACCAATGCTGATGTGAGTCTGGATAGGATGTCTGCCACAGGTGTCTCTTGGAATAGCGGATTTAATACCAGTAACGACAATATCTCTGGAGCATTTAAGTTAGAAGGTATTATTGGGCAAAAACTCAATACTCTTATAGGACTAGATGTAGGTCGAAATGATTACAAATATAAGAGCTCCTCTATTAGCAGAGAAGTTGAACAGTTACTAACTAGTGTCTATAGCCAGTTCAACTATAAAATGACCGATCATGTTGCGGTCGTTGCTGGTGGTCGTTATGGGCGTGTACAGGATGATATTACCGATGCACAAACTTATGTCAGTGGCGAAAAACTGAACGAAGATGCAACCGCAGCGGAACTGGGGATCAATATTCGTCCAACTGCGAATACTCGTTATTACGTTAGAGCTGAATCTAACTATCGCTTTGCTAAAACGGATGAACAGGGCAGAACACCGGCAAGTGTTAAAGGACTAAAACCACAACTAGGTTACTCTTTTGAAGCAGGTTGGAACCATATCGGTGATGACTACCTGGTAAAGTTTGATGCCTATAATTTGCGATTAAAAGATGAAATTGTTTATGATCGCAACGCGGAGAAACCGACAGGAGCTAGCGGTAATGGTGCCAATGTTAATGCTGCTAAATCAGAGAGAAATGGCGTAGGGCTCTATTTTGATAAGTATCTAATAGACTCGATTCTTGTTGGGGCTGAATATAACTATGTGAATGCCAAGTTTATCGGTGGTGAAAACAAAGACAAAAAGGTTCCTTGGGTTTCGGAACATACTGGAAGGCTCTTTACAGACATCGATATCACCGAGGATGTACAAACTTATATTGAAGGTGCGTATGTTGGTGAGCGCTTCCACAGCAGCGATAATAGCAACAGCGATAAAAAACTGCCGTCATACTGGCTCGCAAATCTGGCATTAAACTATACCCTTGATGCATGGACTGCCAGCCTTCGTATTGATAATGTTTTGGATAAACAGTACGTTTCTCAAGCGTATGGCCATACTTCTTATTACGCAGGTGATGGTCGTAAGTTTCTGGTAACAGCCGCTTATCAGTTTTAATCATTTATGGAAGCCACCTAGGTGGCTTCTCGTTATTTCTTGTCATGGCAATACGATTCAGTATTATGACGCCATTCTTCTCTTTTAAATGAAATTCGCATGACAGATCATCCAAACCCTACGATCCTTATTTTTGATTCTGGAATGGGAGGGATTTCTGTATATCAACAAATCCAAAAGTCGTTACCTAATTGCAACTACCTATACGTATTTGACAATCAAGGCTATCCATATGGAGAACTTTCTCGCCACACGCTGATTAAAAGGGTAGAGAATTTACTCTCTTATGTTATCAAGCAATATTCGATAGATATGGTGGTGATTGCGTGTAATACAGCAAGTACAGTGGTATTGCCAACCCTCAGAGAAAAATTTGAAATACCTATTGTTGGTGTTGTTCCTGCAATTAAGCCGGCCGCAATCCTAGCAAAAACAGCAATTGGTCTTTTAGCCACTCCCGCAACAGTAGAGAGAGAATACACCCATCAACTCATTGCTCAGTTTTCGCAGAATATACCAGTAACACTTATTGGCTCTACTGAACTGGTGGATATGGCAGAGATGAAGTTGAGAGGACATTCAGTAAACATACATTTGCTGACACAGATATTATCGCCATTAAAAAATAGTGTTGATGTGGTCGTGCTAGGTTGCACACATTTTCCTTTGATTAAGGAAGAGATATCTCAAGTATTAGGAGAGAGTACTAAATTGGTTGACTCTGGGGATGCTATCGCACGAAGAGTGGTGACACTAATATCGTCGTCAACTGAAATAGAAAATAGAGAGAAGAACAAAATATATTCTAGTGCAACCCCCTTTGAAGAGGCTGCACTAAATTTAACACTATCAAAATTAGGTTTTGATATTATTGAGACGCTTCCGATTCTGGATGCTTAGGATCATTAGCAATACGAACTTTTAAAGTCCGTTGCATATAGTCTTTGTCATTTAAAGAAGAGATGGTTTTTTCTGCGTCACTGCTTGCGACAACAACAAAACCAAAACCACGTCTTTTTCCTGTTCGCTTATCTTTCATTAAGCGAACTGCAAATACTTCACCATACTCCGAGAATAACTGGCGCACGTTTGCTTCATTTGCCTTATAAGGGAGGTTTCCTACGTAAAGTGTTTTTGTAGAAGGTTTGCCTTTTGATACTGTAGAAGAAGTAGAACTAGAAATATTTAGCACAGCAGCAGTAGCAATTACACCGATGATAAAAGATATTGCCGGAGAAACCATTATTTGAGAAAAGACAACGGTTCCTAATATGGCAACAGTGATAATTAAGAAAATAGTTTTTTTAGAGTCCATAAATGAATACAACATTTAGTGAGTTAATAGAATAAAAGCTTTTTAATGATTTATTAAATAGCTTTTGAATCTTACGTTTAACCCTGACTAATTGCCAACCTATTGGTGTGACGGTGTTCAAATGTTGAAATTTTATTCAAATTATATTGGTTTGCTGTTTTTTTCAGCAGTTAAAAATTATTTCGCAAAAAGATCTTGCTAGTAATAAATTCCTCCCTATAATGCGCCACACCAACACGAGATGAGCGATTAAATTCATTATCTTGTTTAGGTTGAGAAAAGAGTTTTAAAAACTTCTTGACTCACAAAATTGGAAGCGTAGAATACGCATCCCTAACTGCTTCAGGCTTGAGAAATAGCATGTTCAGTTAAACGCTCTTTAACAATTTAAACCTATCAATCTGTGTGGGCACTCGTTGATGACAATCGAAGATGATTCTCTGCTTTCGGGCACGAAATCAACAACGGTTTCAAT
>NZ_VTXE01000048.1 GCF_013114595.1 Vibrio sp. 99-8-1
GGAGCACATCAACACGCCCATTTCTGCGTCAGATAATCTTGAAAGGGAATGCCATTCCTTCAATTATCTTTCTTGAACTGAACTTGTTGATGTTGCTCTGAATCTTGCACCTTGAGGTCACTTGAGTATAGCTGTGATTTTGTGCTAGAAATAATGAGAGATGAGATTTTTTGCTGAGGATAAACTAATTAGAAAATGGAGCTCTAGAAAGAGCTCCATTTACAGGAGGGTATGTTACATACGCTCTAGAGTCTCGATGCCAAGCAAAGATAAGCCTTGCTTAATGGTTTTAGCTGTCAATGCTGCCAGCTTCAATCGGCTTTGTTTGGTGCTTTCATCTTCAGCCACTAGGATAGGGCATGCTTCATAGAAACTAGAGAATTGACCCGCAAGTTCAAATAAGTAGCTACACATAATGTGTGGCTGTCCTTCGCGAGCAACCATTTCAACCGCTTCTTCAAATTGCAGCAGCTTAGCGATCAGCACTTTCTCTTTATCGTCAGTGATCTTAATTTCACCTTCAACGTTATCCATTGAGATACCCGCTTTAGCGAATATAGATGCTACACGAGTGTAAGCATACTGCATGTATGGTGCAGTGTTACCTTCAAACGCCAGCATGTTGTCCCAATCAAAGATGTAATCGGTAGTACGGTGTTTAGATAGGTCAGCGTACTTAACCGCAGCCATTGCAACAGTATTGGCAATGGTTGCTTTCTCTTCTGCTGCGAGTTCAGGGTTTTTGCTTTCGATAAGCTGTTGAGCACGTACTTCTGCCTCATCAAGGAGATCAGCAAGACGAACGGTGCCACCGGCGCGAGTTTTAAATGGACGACCATCTTTACCTAGCATCATTCCAAATGCGTGGTGTTCAAGAGTAACCTTTTCTGGAACATATTCTGCTTTACGCACGATTGTCCAAGCTTGCATTAGATGCTGATGTTGACGTGAGTCGATGAAATAGAGAACGCGATCAGCACCGAGTGTTTCATAGCGATACTTAGCACAGGCGATATCGGTAGTGGTATATAAGAAGCCACCGTCGCGCTTCTGGATGATAACACCCATCGCTTCGCCATCTTTGTTCTTATACTCGTCTAGGAAAACAACTTGTGCACCATCATCTTCTTGAGCGATACCTTTCGCTTTCAAATCTTCGATGATGCTTGGCAGCATGTCGTTATACATGCTTTCGCCCATGACATCATTGTTAGTCAAAGAGACGTTAAGTCTGTCATAGTTGCGTTGGTTGTGAACCATTGTGATGTCGACAAGTTTGCGCCACATGTCTGCACAATACTCATCACCACCTTGCAGTTTTACTACGTAGTTTCTTGCTTTAGCGGCAAATTCTTCATCTTCGTCATAGAATTTTTTTGATTGACGGTAGAAGGCTTCTAAGTCAGAGAGTTCCATTGATACTTCTTCAGACTCATTTTGCACGCGCTCTAAGTTAGCGATTAGCATACCGAACTGAGTACCCCAGTCACCAATGTGGTTGGCACGAATTACTTTATGACCTTGAAACTCAAGGGTGCGTACGACGGCATCACCGATAATGGTTGAGCGCAAGTGACCTACGTGCATCTCTTTTGCTACGTTTGGCGCAGAGTAGTCTACAACAATTGTTTTTTGCTGTTCTTCTGCAACACCTAGACGTGGATCAGCAAGAGCGCTTTCTGCTTGCTTAGCAAGAAACTCTTCACTAAGAAAAATATTGATAAAACCAGGGCCAGCGATTTCTGTTTTGCTAGCGATACCATCCAAGTCCAGAACATCCAATACTTTTTGAGCAAATTCTCGTGGGTTAGTGCCTAGCTTTTTCGCTACGCCCATCACGCCATTTGCCTGATAGTCACCGAATTGTGGTTTGGCTGATTGTCGAACCGCGGCAGGACTTCCTGCTGGTGCGCCAGCGGCTTCTAGAGCCTGAGATACTTTGTCATTAATCAGTGTTTGGATATTCACACGCGCTTCCTTCAATTCTGAGAATTGTTCGTTATGCAATACGCCCATTATCGCTTTGGTGGAAGAATACTCGCCTTAGCAATATGAATGCATATCGTATTGGGATTCATAAAATGGTGTTCATGATATCAAGGAAATTCTACTGCTAACAGATAAAGAACAGGTATTTTTTCTACTTTTTATCAGTTACTGATAATATCCGTCTGTATCTTCGTATCTGGATAGAGAATTATGAGCAATCCCTTGTTAACAAACAATTTACAACCACAGTTAATGATAGAAAACATAGCAGCTTTTACGCAAAAACTGCTGCTATTGGCAGATGATATTGGGATTGATGTTTCAACGCTGCAAGCGGACCATATTGCTTTGCGAATAAATGATGAGACATTAGCAAAAACGTTACATAACGAGTGGTTATCTTATGGCAATGAAATTTCATCGGCGCTAATAAATGGCCGGCCGATTATTGTTATTCAGTTTCATCAACCATTGCAAACGGAACGGTGGTCGATCGAGTGTCTTGAGTTGCCATACCCAGCGAAAGGAAAACTCTACCCCGCAGAAGGTTGGGAACATATTGAGTTTGTTATTCCATCTCAACAAATAACCGCTGAAGGATATTTAGCTGAGCTTAAGCAGCGTTATCCGCAGCTTGATGATGCATGGGAACAATTGGATCGTAGAGGTATTAGCTACAAACTATCGAGCCCTAAAGGGGAAGGTGAGCGATTAGCGAATCCAACGGTGGCGTTTAAGCGTGACGGTGTGTGTATTAAATTACATCCTCACTCATTAAAACGCGTTGTTGAGTCTGAGCAGGTGGCATAAACATAGCCAAAAATATAGCGCCATCTGCCGACAGTCGGCCAATGGCGCTAATGAGTGCGTTTAACCTTCTAAGCCAGCGCTGCCAGCTTTATTTTGGATTAACTCAATCATATATCCGTCTGGGTCTTTCACAAATGCAATTTCAGTGCTGCCGCCTTTAACGGGGCCCGGCTCTCTGGTTACGTTACCGCCAACAGCTTTGATTGCATCACAAGTTTGATAAATATCGTCAACACCAATGGCGATATGACCAAATGCATTACCCATTTGGTACTCTTCTGTTCCCCAGTTATAAGTCAGCTCAATGACAGCCCCTTGGGATTCATCACCAAAACCGACAAAGGCTAAGGTGTATTTGTATTCGGTATTTTCGTTTTTGCGTAGTAACTCCATCCCCATTACCTTGGTATAGAATTCGATGGAGCGATCTAAATCTCCAACACGCAGCATAGTATGTAAAATTCGGCCATTCGACATTGTTATTCTTCCTCTGGGTAGATTTTATCTTTAAATTCACACAAATCTTCAATAATGCAACTACCACATCTCGGTTTTCTTGCCACACAGGTATATCGGCCGTGCAGAATTAACCAATGGTGTACATCTAATTTAAACTCTTTTGGCACCACTTTAAGTAGCTTTTGCTCAACATCATCTACGGTTTTACCCATCGCAAATTTTGTTCGGTTAGAGACTCTATAAATGTGAGTATCCACCGCAATAGTTGGCCAGCCGAACGCCGTATTCAGTACCACGTTGGCGGTTTTTCGTCCTACGCCGGGCAGGGCTTCTAGCGCTTCTCGGTTCTCTGGAACTTCGCTGTTGTGGTTGTCGATAAGAATTTTGCAGGTCTTAATGACATTTTCCGCTTTGGAGTTAAATAAACCAATGGTTTTTATATACTCTTTAACGCCATCTACCCCGAGGTTGTAGAGTGCTTCTGGAGTGTTTGCTACCGGATATAATTTATCAGTGGCTTTATTCACGCTGACGTCTGTGGCTTGCGCTGACAGTAGTACCGCAATGAGTAGTTCAAAAGGATTGCTCCAGTTTAGCTCTGTTTCGGGATTGGGGTTGTTTTCCCTCAATCTCTGCAATATTTCAACTCTTTTAGTATTATTCATAAGCCGCTTTATTTTGCTAACTAGTTGGTGACTCTTACTCGTTCAATTTCTACTTTAGGCTTTTTAGGCTGGCGTGACTCTAGCTGCGAATCAATGCCATTTTTTAATGCGATTAAAAATCCTACCCCAATGAATGCACCGGGTGGAAGCAGAGCCAGTAGGAAATTACTTTCTACGGCAAATATTTCAATTCGCAATACTGACGCCCAACTCCCGAGCAATAGGTCGGCACCATCAAATAAGGTTCCATTACCAAGAACTTCTCGAAGTGCGCCTAAAACCACTAAAACCGTAGTCATGCCTAACCCCATCCACAACCCATCTAATGTAGCAGGTAAAGGATTGTTTTTGGCAGCGTAGGCTTCGGCGCGGCCGATGATGATGCAGTTGGTGACAATAAGAGGAATAAAAATACCCAGAGATAAATAGAGACCATAGGCATAAGCGTTCATTAATAGTTGAACGCAGGTAACTAGCGCAGCGATGATCATCACAAATACCGGCAGTCGAATCTCTTTTGGTACAGACTCTCGGACTAATGAAACGGCTAGGTTAGAACCAATTAATACTAAGGTTGTTGCGATACCTAGGCCTAGCGCATTTGTCACAGTGGAGGATACCGCGAGAAGAGGGCACAAACCCAATAGCTGCACAAGCGCAGGGTTGTTGCTCCACATGCCATTTTTGAACAGTTCACGGTTCTCACTCATCATTGCCTCCGCAGGCTTGTGTTTGTGAATAGATAGCATCACGGTTTTGATTAAAATATAGAATAGTATTTTTTACCGCTTTTACTACTGCTCTTGGGGTAATTGTGGCACCTGTAAATTGGTCAAATTCGCCGCCATCTTTTCTTACTTGCCAAGAATCTAGGTTGCTATCAGTAACTTGTTTGCCTTTGAAAACTGAGATCCAATCGGAGACACGGCTATCAATTTTATCGCCCAATCCCGGCGTTTCATTATGTGCAAGCACACGAGTACCAGTAACGGTGCCACTGTTATCTAACCCTACGATTAACTTAATTTTTCCGTTGTAACCATCCGGTGCGATAGCTTCAATTGCGATGGCACTGTTTTGACCCGATAGCGTTCCAATATAGGCATGAAGAGCTTGGTCAGATCCCAGCAAATCTGATTTGACCAGAGTGCAGGCTTTGTATAACTCATTGTCATGCATTTGATGAGGAACAACCTGATTAAGCGTTGTTTTTAACTGCGCGACTTCTTGAGCGTGAATCGTGTCTTTAGTCAGGTATTGGGTAACGGCCACTAAACCAGTACAGGCACAGGCAAATATGGCAAGCGTAGCACCGTTTTTTTTCATTGCGGTTAGCATATTAATCCTCTAGTGACCATAAGTTCTTGGTTTGGTGTAGGTGTCGATCAGAGGTACGGTCATATTTGCTAACAGTACCGCAAATGCCACTCCGTCCGGGAACCCGCCCCAAGTTCTAATAACATAAATGATGAGGCCAATAAGAGCACCAAATATCAAGCGCCCTTTTACTGTGGTAGAGGCGGTAACCGGATCTGTCGCAATAAAGAAAGCGCCTAACATGGTTGCACCAGAGAAAAGGTGCACAAGAGGAGAGGCAACGCTCTCAGGTGACACGATATAAGCCACGCCACTTATCACCAATAAGCTTGTTAATACACCAGCGGGAATATACCACTGAATAACTCGCATTTTTATTAACAGTAGACCGCCAAGCAAATACGCGATATTTACCCACTCCCAACCGACACCAGCGACAATAGAAAAGGTCTTTTGACTAAGTATGTCGTTAGCAGATATTCCGGCTTTAACCGACGTTTTAAACTCATCCAGTGGTGTGGCCATGGTAATGCCATCTATGCTGGTTCGGACCTGTTGCAAGGAAAAGCCGTCATTGTCAAAACCGGTGAAAATAAGCTTCCACGCATCATAAAACTCAACACTATTGGGGCTAAGATCTGAGGGAGCAATCCAGCTTGTCATCTGTACAGGAAAAGATATCAGTAGCACTATGTAGGCAATCATGGCCGGATTAAATGGGTTTTGTCCTATTCCACCGTATAGATGTTTAGCAATCACAACAGCAAAGAAAAGACCAATAACCAAGACCCACCATGGTGAAAGAGGTGGAATGGCAATAGCAAGTAACCATGCCGTGACTAATACACTGTAATCTCGTAATGCAGCTACGGGTGCTCTTCGACGCAGCAACATGATAGTTGCTTCCATCGCTAGTGCGACAACTAACGCAAGCATTAGCTGAATGATGGTTCCCCAGCCAAAAAAGTAAGTTTGTGTCGCTAAACCGGGTAATGCGGCAAGTAACACCCATTTCATTAGGTCGGATGTTTTTTTCCGGCTATGAGCATGTGGCGAACTGGTGATAAATAAAGCCACTAGTCATTCTCCTTACTATTTTGTTGCATCTCTTTCTCAGCCTTTTTGGCTTTTGCTCGGGCGATAGCGGCAGCAACGGCTGCTTTCTTCTTATCATTTGCAGCAGCGGCATCGGTGTCTGAAGCTTGCTCTGTAGCAGGCTCGCTAGGCGTTGCCTGTTGTGGCTCTTGCTGAGCGAGTTGAGCTTTTTTAGCTTTTGCTCGGGCAACCGCGGCGGCAACGGCGGCTTTCTTCTTGTCACTTTCAGCCGTGGCATCAGTGTCCGATGCTTGCTCTGTGGCAGGCTCGCTAGGCGCTGTCTGTTGCGACTCTTGCTGAGCTAGCTGTGCTTTTTTAGCTTTTGCTCGGGCAACCGCGGCAGCAACGGCTGCTTTCTTCTTATCATTTGCAGCAGCGGCATCGGTGTCTGAAACTTGCTCTATAGCAGGCTCGTTAGGCGTTGCCTGTTGCGGCTCTTGCTGAGCGAGTTGAGCTTTTTTAGCTTTTGCTCGGGCAACCGCGGCAGCAACGGCAGCTTTCTTCTTATCATTTGCAGCCGTGGCATCGGTGTCCGAAGCTTGCTCTGTGGCAGGCTCGCTAGGCGCTGCCTGTTGCGGCTCTTGCTGAGCCAATTGAGCTTTTTTAGCTTTCGCTCGGGCGATAGCGGCAGCAACGGCTGCTTTTTTCTTGTCACTTTCAGCCGTGGCATCAGTGTTCGAAGCTTGCTCTGTGGCAGGCTCGCTAGGCGCTGCTTGTTGCGGCTCTTGCTGAGCTAGCTGTGCTTTTTTAGCTTTTGCTCGGGCAATTGCGGCAGCAACGGCTGCTTTTTTCTTGTCACTTTCAGCCGTGGCATCAATGTCCGAAGCTTGCTCTGTGACAGGCTCGCTAGGCGCTGCTTGTTGCGGCTCTTGCTGAGCCAATTGAGCTTTTTTCGCTTTCGCACGGGCGATAGCAGCGGCAACGGCGTCTTTTTTTGTTGTTGAGGAAGAGTCCGAGGTACTTGATTGAGGCGCTTCACTTTCTCGCTGCGTGTCACCTTCTCGTTGTGCTTTTTTCGCTCGGGCTTCTTTTTTACGTTCTTCTCTCAGCTTTGCCATTTCACTGTTATCTGGGGTGGCGCTTCCAGCTTGAGCGGCTTCTGCTTGCTTGGCTTTTGCTCGGGCAATGGCGGCGGCAACGGCAGGTTTAACAGCCGGCTTATCATCTTTATTGGCAGCTTGTGCTTTTACTCTTGCGATGGCAGCGGCAACCGCATCGCCTTCAGAAGAGGAACTCATCTCTTTTCTTCGGCTGCTTGCCGCTTTTTTAAATCGATTTTCGCGTGCTTGCTTGTCTCGTTCTAAGCGTTGCTGTTTTTGTTCGAATCGAGCTTTGGCTCTCTCGGATGCCTTGCTCTCTTCTTTTGTGATACGTATTTCTGCTTTTGCTTGGCGATAATACTGAACCAGAGGGATTTCACTCGGACAGACGTAAGCGCAAGCACCGCATTCAATACAGTCTGCGATATTTAATTGCTGGCATTTGTCATGGTCATTATCTTTGGCATACCAATAAAGCTGTTGTGGTAATAGAGAGGCGGGACACGCCTCTGCGCACTGACCACAGCGAATACATTCAACTGGATGCGTTGTCGGAGCAATCTCTTTTCTCTTTGGAGCCAGTATGCAGTTGGATGTTTTGGTTATTGGCACATCAACAGTGGGTAGAGTGAAGCCCATCATTGGTCCACCCATGATGACTCGGGGATCTCTTTTCTCGGCTTTATACCCAAACTGTTTTAATAGAGCGCTAACAGGTGTTCCTATTCGGACCCAAACGTTTTGTGGCGTCGGGAAGGTGGCTCCGGTTAAGGTAACAACACGCTCAATTAATGGTTCACCATCAACAACTGCTCGTTTTATAGCAAAAATAGAACCGATATTTTGCACCAATACACCGATGTCAGCAGGAATACCCCCTTTAGGGACTTCTCTGTTTGTGAGAATTTTTATTAACTGTTTCTCACCACCGGATGGGTATTTAGTTGGAATTGCTCGTATTACAATATCTATGTTTTGCGCCGCTTTCTCTAATGCTTTGATCGCTTCTGGCTTGTTATCTTCGATGGCAACCACGACCAGTTTTGCTTTGAGAATATGGTTGGCGATCTTTATGCCTTCAACAATTTGCTCCGCTTGCTCTCGGATCAACATATCATCAGCGGTAATATAGGGCTCACACTCTGCGGCATTAATAATGAGAATGTCGGTTTTTGCTATACCTGATTGCATTTTTCGAGCGGTTGGAAAACCTGCTCCACCCATTCCAGAAATACCAGCTTGGCGTATGACTTCGATAAGATCTTCTACAGGGGTATTTTGATAGTTATCGATGCTTTGTCTGTCTATCCATTTATCCAGACCATCTGGTTTAAGGACAATACTCTGTTCTGATAAGCCGGAAGGATGCGCCATTGTTCGCGGTTCTATGGCGGTAATTGTGCCTGATGTTGGCGCATGAACAGGGAGCATGAAACTGGCGGTAAACTGAGTTAACTTTTGCCCTTTAAGAACGCTGTCACCCACTTTTACTAGTAGGTCTCCACTTCGGCCTATGTGTTGTTTAAGTGGGATAACAAATTCGTCAGCAATTTTGGCGTCAGCAATGGCCGATTGAGTCGACTGTATCTTGTTTTCGGGCGGATGAATACCGCCGGGAAATGTCCAGATCTGACCATGACGAATTTGTTCAATTAACGATAACATAATGGTCCTTACTTCGCGCTTTCAGATAGCTTGTTATCAGTAATGTCGGTTACTGGTATGGTGTTGAGTTGCCACTTCCAAGAGGAGATAGTGGTTTCTACTGGGATCATTTCTATACAATCAGTAGGGCAGGGAGCGACGCATAAATCACACCCGGTACACTCATTCTTAATCACGGTATGCAATGCCTTAGTTCCTCCCACAATAGCATCTACCGGACAAGCTTGAATGCATTTTGTACAGCCGATACACATATCTTCATGAATAAAGGCGACGGTTTTAATCGGGCTTTGTTCATCGTAACTAAGCTCGGCAGGATCTATCCCCATTAACTCGGCAATGTTCTCGATGGCCGCTTGACCACCGGGGGTACACTTAGTTATTTCATCTCCATTGGCGATCGCTTCGGCATAAGGGCGGCAGCCGGGATAACCACACTGACCACATTGAGTTTGCGGTAGTATGCTATCAATTTGTTCGACGATGGGATCCGCTTCTACTTTAAAACGTACAGAAGCGAAACCGAGAAAAGCGCCAAATATGGCAGCAAGTATAGCAATAGCAATAATCGCGATGAGAATGGTGCTCATTATAGTTTCACCAATCCAGTAAAGCCCATAAAGGCGAGGGACATCAACCCTGCGGTGATCATTGCGATTGATGCGCCTTTAAATGGCGCAGGAACATCGGCTGCGGCAATACGTTCACGTATAGATGCAAATAAAATCAGCACTAAAGAGAAACCAATAGCGGCACCAAATCCATAAATGATCGATTCGATAAAATTATGATTTTCGTTGATATTCAATAGCGCAACACCAAGAACGGCACAGTTGGTGGTGATCAACGGCAAAAATATACCAAGTAGGCGGTATAATGTTGGACTGGTTTTATGCACCAGCATTTCTGTAAATTGCACCACAAAAGCGATCACTAAAATAAAGCTCATGGTACGCAAATACTCTATTCCAAGAGGCTTTAAAATGTATGCTTCAACAAGGTAGGCGCATACCGACGCCAAAGTTAGAACAAACGTCGTTGCTAGCCCCATACCTATAGCGGTTTCCAGTTTTTTGGAAACCCCCATAAATGGGCATAAACCTAAAAATTTAACGAGCACAAAGTTGTTAACTAGCACAGTGCCAACTAACAACAATAAATAATCAGTCATGGTTGATACGTATTAGGAGAACCTGAATTGCGTATTATCTCGTTTTGATCGCTGAATAACAACCAGAGATCGTTAAGGTTATTAAGGTTAAGAGGTTTTTAATTCAAAATTCACTGTTCAGACTACACGGCATAGACGCTGCTTTGTATAAAATGGCCACAAAAAGCGGTAAAAAATTACCAGAGAGGTTAACAGAGCTTAATTAAATTGATGAAGTATTGCTCAAGTGAAGGGGGGTATTGTTTCTGCACTGCCAGAGATAAATGGCGCTTGATATGGAACTTGGATTTATAGTTATAAGATTTAAAACGAAAAAAGACGTCCGAAGACGTCTTTTTCTAAATTTGGCTCCCCCTGCAAGACTTGAACTTGCGACATACGGATTAACAGTCCGCCGTTCTACCAACTGAACTAAGGGGGAATCGATTTCTGTGCTGCGAATCTTAGCGATACTAACAAAACCTGTCAATACTACACGAGTGAGATCATTGAAAAAAATAATAAAAAAATAGTTAAAAAAAACATTGCTTTTTTTGTACGCGAGAGTGCTAAAAGGGTGATGGCAGTTATCCACCAAATTTGTGGATAAGTGTGTTAATGAATCTTTAACAACTGCTGGACTGAAAATTGTAGAGTAAATATACCAAGGTGAATTGGTTCTATCTTGTTGTAAATATGAAGATTTTCAAAAAGTGCTGTTTTTTCTGCAATTGTGGTTAACTTTTAAAAATTGAAATTTTAAGGCTTTTTGGCTACAAACTGGGGAAAACAGGTGGATTAAATATAGACAAAAATGAAGGGTGTCTAGATAAAGGGCTAGGGACTTTATCAAAAAAATAGATTAGATGCTATTACAAAAGTGCTGTTTTTTTATCTAATTTAGTAATATTACTTTTTGTTCTAAAAAACGTTTTGTAGGAACAATTTTAACGCTTTAGCTCTATGGTTTTTTTTCGTTTAAATTCATTAGGTTATGAAGTGGGTATTTTCTATTGATTCTAGTTATAAAAAAATCCCGTGGTAAGTACTGTATTTTTATACAGATAAGGTACTATTTGATGCTTAAGCGGATGTTTTTTTATCTAGTTGCTTTCGAGGTGAGAGTGAACTCAAGGTGAAAGTGACCTCAAGATGTTCGTTTAGTGAGACGTTGCCGGTTTTTAATTAAAACGGTGATGAAGAACTGGTGGTTTTAAGGGTTAGCACAGCAATTGTAATCCATCTTGGTTTTTATAAGAGTGGTTAAAATGAGTAAAGAATTCGAATTAGTTTCAGATTATCAGCCGTCAGGGGATCAGCCTGAAGCAATCAAACAGCTACTTGACGGCCTTGATTCGGGGTTAGCGCATCAAACGTTGTTAGGGGTAACTGGGTCAGGTAAAACCTTTACTCTTGCTAATGTTATTGCAGAATCAAATCGTCCTGCAATCATATTGGCGCCTAATAAGACTTTGGCGGCGCAGCTCTATGGTGAAATGAAAAGTTTCTTTCCTAATAACTCGGTGGAGTACTTTGTTTCATACTACGATTACTACCAACCAGAAGCGTATGTACCCACTACGGATACTTTTATAGAGAAAGACTCATCAGTTAACTCCCATATTGAGCAGATGCGCCTCTCTGCGACCAAAGCACTGCTGGAGCGAAACGACACTATCATCGTCTCATCGGTGTCAGCGATATACGGCTTGGGTGATCCTGACTCTTATTTGAAAATGATGCTGCATATCTGTCGGGGAGATATTGTCGATCAAAGAGATATCGTACGTCGATTAGCAGAACTGCAATATAGTAGGAATGACGTGGCATTCGAAAGGGGGCAATTTCGGGTTCGGGGTGAAGTCATTGATATTTTTCCTGCGGAATCGGATCAAGAAGCGGTACGTATAGAGTTGTTTGATGATGAGTTGGAATGCATCAGTTTATTTGACCCGCTAACAGGGGCCATTACCCAACGAGATATTCCTCGCTACACCGTTTACCCAAAAACACACTATGTTACGCCGAGAGAGCGAATTTTAGAGTCTATTGAGCATATTAAAGAAGAGCTAAAAAGTCGTCAGGCGTATTTACTCGACAATAATAAATTACTAGAAGAGCAACGAATTTCACAGCGTACTCAATTTGATATTGAGATGATGAATGAACTGGGCTTCTGCTCTGGCATAGAGAACTACTCACGTTATTTAAGTGGGCGTAAAGAGGGTGAGCCACCACCAACCTTGTTTGACTATCTGCCTGCAGATGGCTTGCTAATTATTGATGAATCCCATGTCACAGTGTCTCAGATAGGGGCCATGTTTAAGGGTGACCGATCGCGAAAAGAGACACTTGTCGAATTTGGTTTTCGATTGCCTTCGGCGCTAGATAATCGACCACTTAAGTTTGAAGAGTTTGAATCTATATCTCCCCAAACCATTTTTGTTTCGGCCACTCCGGGTAATTATGAACTTGAGAAATCCGACAATGATATCGCCGATCAGGTTGTGCGTCCTACTGGCCTATTGGACCCTGTTCTTGAGGTGAGACCAGTGTCGACACAGGTTGATGATCTTCTGTCTGAAATTCGTATACGAGCAGCGAAAGATGAGCGGGTACTAGTGACAACTCTCACCAAGCGTATGGCAGAAGACCTCACCGAGTATCTTGATGAGCATGGCATTCGGGTTCGCTATCTTCACTCGGATATAGATACCGTGGAGCGAGTAGAAATAATTCGTGACTTAAGGCTGGGGGAGTTTGATGCGTTAGTGGGTATTAACTTACTTCGAGAGGGTCTAGATATGCCGGAAGTCTCTTTGGTGGCTATATTGGACGCAGATAAAGAGGGTTTTTTACGGTCTGAACGCTCGCTCATTCAGACTATCGGTCGTGCTGCGCGTAATATTGAAGGTAAGGCGATTTTGTATGCCGACACGATTACTAAGTCGATGAAAAAAGCGATGGGAGAAACCCGTCGACGCAGAGAAAAGCAGCAACAGTATAATCTAGAGAATGGTATAGAGCCTCAAGCACTGAAACGCAGCGTTAAAGATATAATGGAAATTGGTGACATCGCCAAATCCAGAAATCAGCGCAAATCAAAACAAGTTCCTTTATCAAAAGTGGCCGAGCCATCAGAGGAATACTTAGTTTTATCACCTCAACAGTTAGAGAAAGAGATTCAAAAACTTGAGAGTGAGATGTACCAGCATGCACAGAATTTGGAATTTGAATCTGCGGCTAAAAAGCGCGATGAGATGGAAGCGTTGCGGGCACAGTTTATTGCTAATAGCTAGGGTCTGTTGACCTATCGCGATAATTTTTGCAGCTTGTAGGCCAAATAACAGGCAAAAAAATAGCCAACTGGAAAAAGACTCCGGTTGGCTCTATTTTGTGGACACTAAATCCACAAACAACGTCAGTTGGCTAGGTGACCCGAAGGTCATATTTATATTAGCAGGATGCGTGCCAATTAATCATTGCAGTAAAATCGCCACTAGTTTTGCTAGTTAATCACTCAGTCCGGCACTTTTCCATCGAGCGGTGTTAAATCAACCTATTAGACTCACTATTCACTTATGCCTTGCTATATTAGTTGCTTATTCCGGCTATTAAGTGCCTATATGTGTTTTTTATATGAAAGTACGAGCGATATTATTTTCATTATATAAGCCGAGAATAAGTGGCGAACCGTAGCAATTATGCCATGTGCAAGCGGTTGTTTGTTGCATTTTGCAATGCATGCTGCAATCATATTGTCAATATGCAAATAAAAATAGATGATGGCATTTGCAAAAATGCCTGCTTCAGTGATGGCTAGACTATGAATAATTCGACACTTGTTCCAAAAGCAAAACAATTACTGATGGTGGAAGATACCGCTTCAGTCGCGGCGTTATACCGATCATTCCTTTCTCCTCTTGGTCTGGATATCAATATTGTTGGCACCGGTGAGGAAGCCCTCAATAGTTTAAAAGACAATACTCCTGATTTGATATTGCTGGATTTGAGATTACCCGATATGACGGGGATGGATGTACTTCACGCGACTAAGCAACGTTATCCCGATGTGCCGATTATTTTTATGACCGCTCACGGCTCGATCGATACCGCCGTCGATGCAATGAGATACGGTGCGCAAGATTTCCTGATTAAGCCCTGTGAAGCAGACCGGTTGCGGGTTACCGTTAATAACGCTCTTCGAAAAGCCAATAAAATTAAGACCGGAGAGCAAGTAAAACCTAACCAGCTAGGTGATTACCAAGGTTTTATCGGCAGCAGCCACAAGATGCAAGCCGTGTACAAAACCATAGACTCCGCGGCTACCAGTAAAGCCAGTATATTTATCACTGGAGAAAGTGGTACTGGTAAAGAGGTATGTGCAGAGGCGATTCATGCCGCCAGTAAGCGTCGTGACAAAGCCTTTATTGCCATTAACTGTGCAGCAATACCGAAAGACCTAATAGAGAGTGAGCTGTTTGGCCACGTGAAAGGCGCATTTACCGGCGCTGCGACAGAGCGAGAGGGCGCGGCAGAAATGGCTGATGGTGGCACGCTGTTCCTAGATGAACTGTGTGAGATGGATCTGGATTTGCAAACCAAACTGCTGAGATTTATTCAAACCGGAACTTTTCAAAAGGTTGGCTCCTCAAAAATGAAGCGAGTCGACGTACGCTTTGTTTGCGCCACTAACCGCGACCCATGGAAAGAGGTGCAACAAGGGCGTTTTCGTGAAGATCTATACTATCGTTTATACGTTATCCCATTACATTTGCCGCCGTTAAGAGAGCGGGGAGAAGATGTGGTAGAAATAGCCTATTCTTTATTAGGGCATATGTCTTTGGAGGAAGGGAAAGATTTTGCTCGTTTTTCTGAAGAGGTTGTGGAGCGTTTTATTGACTATGAATGGCCGGGAAATGTTCGTCAGTTACAAAATGTCTTGCGCAATGCCGTGGTGTTAAATCAGGGTAAAGAGATCAATTTGCGCATGCTTCCTCCTCCAATTAATCAACCTAGCACAAAAATTGCTTTAGAAGAGAGAGGAGACAATTCTGCTCAACAAGGAGTTGTTTATCGAATGCAAGATATCGCGCCGTTATGGCAAGTAGAGAAAAGAACGATTGAGCAAGCTATAGAAGCGTGTGGAGGAAATATTCCTAAAGCAGCAAACGCCTTAGAAGTTAGCCCTTCAACACTCTATAGAAAAATTCAGTCTTGGAATGCAAACGCTGAATAACGTGATATCGATGTAAGTACTCAAAGGAGACGTTACTGTTGTGACTAAGTACTTAAATGAAACTAAGATTGATGACCTATGCAATGAAATAGGGCAAGAGACTTTCCCTGTGCTTTTGGATATTTTTTTGGGTGAGTTGAATGAGTATCAAGTTGAATTGGCGGAAGACAAAAGTGAGCTAGAAGTTCGGCTAGGGGATATAAGCCATGCACTCAAAAGCAGTGCCGCGAGTTTCGGAGCAGAGAATCTTTGCCAAATAGCAACAGGGATAGATGCCCAAGTCAAAGCAGGAAGAAAAATCAATACATCAGAAAATCGTCAGTCAATGATGTCCAGCTTAGAAAAAACCATAAGCGCTTACGATTCTCTGTTTGACTGACACTCTATTCGACTGACGCTGTTACGTTGATACTTTTATAGCTGCTCGATAATGGCGTTTTTGAGTTTCTCGCGGTCATGACGCCAACTTCTATTCGTTGATGCGAGGTCTGTGGTTACGCAGTTCCATTCTGATTCAAGTTCAGGGTGGGGTTGGTCGCCTAATACAATATCAATCTTTCTGTCGCGGCAAGCTCGCTCACACCACTGTAACTTCTGTCTCAACTCCATTCGTCCTGCTGGGCCATATTCTGGCGACAAGTTCTCAACAAAAATCAGTTTGGCGTTTTGGTTTTGCATAATTGCTTTGCCTACTTCGGGCATCAGCAACGGCGGCATGATACTGGTTAGGAAGCTGCCAGGGCCAAGAATAATACAGTCCGCTTTATTGATTGCAGAGATCGCTTCACTGGTGGCAGGCACGACAGGTTCAAGATCTAATCGCAATAGATCCGATTCCATTTCGTCAACGCTGGTTTCTCCAACAACCCACTTGCCATCAAGAGATAGGGCTTTTAAATCTGCAGGGTGCTCGGACATAGGGACAATTTTTACATCCACTTTGAGCATGCTGCGGATAAGCTGAATGGCCTCTAATGGGCGGACAGACAAATTATCTAAAGATGCCAGCATTAAGTTGCCAAGATTATGACCGTCGAGTTCACCTGCTCCTTTAAAGCGGTACTCAAACATCATTGATTCTATTGAAGGCTCAGTAATAAGCTGATTGATACAGTTTCTGGTATCTCCCCATGCGATACCACCCTGACAGTAGCGAATGCGTCCGGTTGAGCCACCATTATCGGTCGTCGCCACAATACCGGTTGCGTTTGAACCAAATGTTTTCAGCGCAGCTAACATACGACCTAGCCCATGGCCTCCGCCTACAGCAACGATTTTTTTGTTTTTATAATTCTTCATATATTTATTCTTTTTTACATATGGAGTGACAATTTATATTAACTGGTTGCAAAACCACAATAGCCATAACTATTTTGAGGTATTCACGGGGTTTTGCGCCTTCGATAGTAGAATTTTACCCTATTATTGAGTATTTTAATTATCAAGCCGTCGTTATTTTTTCGACAGGCGTAACTCCGAGCTATGTTCGCTAAGTTAGATGTTCAATAAGCCTTCATAGCCAGTGACATTTTGTCACCAGGGTTCGTTTAGAAATGAATGGGCCTCCCGTATTTGGAAAGGTGTTCCGTGGCGATACAATTAGAAGATAAATTTAACCGCAAATTTTATTATTTGCGTCTTTCAGTTACAGATGTCTGTAATTTTAAGTGCACATATTGTTTACCAGACGGGTATAAACCGTCGGGTAAAAAGAACTCCTCATTTCTTACTCTACCCGAGATAAAACGTGTTGTTAGCGCGTTTTCTAACTGTGGTACGTCCAAAGTTAGAATTACAGGTGGAGAACCAAGCCTCCGTAAAGACTTCAACGATATTGTCCATACTATTGCCTCTACTGACGGCATTAAAAAAGTGGCCATGACAACCAATGGTTACCGTATGGCTAGCCAAGTTGCAGACTGGAAAGAGGCTGGCCTTACTCATATCAACGTAAGTCTTGATAGTTTGGACCCACGAATGTTCTATGAGATTACTGGTGAGAACAAATTCTCCAGTGTTATGTCAGGAATAGATAGAGCGTTTGAAGTCGGCTATCAACAAGTTAAAGTGAATGTTGTTTTAATGAAAAACTTAAACAGCACTGAGCTTCCCTCATTCTTAAATTGGATTAAAGATCGCCCGATCCAGCTGCGTTTTATTGAACTAATGCAGACAGGAGAGATGGATGAACTGTTTAATAAATATCATCAATCTGGTGTCAGTATCCGTAACAAACTTATCGCAGAAGGTTGGATTCAAAAAGTAAAAGAGTCCAATGATGGGCCCGCGCAAGTCTTTATTCACCCTGATTATCAAGGTGAGATCGGATTGATCATGCCGTATGAAAAAAGCTTTTGTGAAAGTTGTAACCGTTTAAGAGTGTCTGCAATGGGTA
The DNA here is from genome assembly GCF_013114595.1 of Vibrio sp. 99-8-1. Taxonomy (GTDB): domain Bacteria; phylum Pseudomonadota; class Gammaproteobacteria; order Enterobacterales; family Vibrionaceae; genus Vibrio. The sequence continues at coordinate 17,825 of NZ_VTXE01000048.1, forward strand.
AGCTGCACCTATGCTTGTTTGGCGAGCAAGGCGTTGAGTTACGAGACCTATTGCAAGATGACAACCAGTCGTCACAACTAATCAATCGAATCCAATCAGAGTTGCAAACTAAGTCTGTTAGCCATTTTCTTCAAGATGGTAATACCGGAATGACACCGCATCTCGCGTCAATTGGCGGATAAAAAACAAATTAAGGTGAGTTAATGGGACACGCAGTAAGTGAATTTAAGCCTGCAAATATTGCAGTATTGACGGTATCGGATACTCGTACTGAAGAAAATGACACATCAGGCCAATATTTTGTTGAACAGCTACAAGAAGCAGGGCACAACCTAGCGGATAAAAAAATTGTTATCGATGACCAATATAAAATTCGTGCAGTAGTATCTCAATGGATAGCTGACGAAAGTGTTCAGGTAATTATGATTACTGGTGGTACAGGGTTTACATCCCGCGACAGCACACCAGAAGCCATTGCTCCACTGTTTGATAAGCAAGTGGAAGGTTTTGGTGAGTTGTTTCGTCAAGTTTCCTATGAAGAAATTGGCACCTCAACGATTCAATCGCGTGCTATTGCCGGTTTTGCCAATCACACGGTTATATTTGCAACACCAGGCTCTACAGGTGCTTGTAAAACCGCATGGACGAAGATAATCAAGCAGCAGCTTGATGCCAGTCATCGTCCTTGTAACTTTATGCCTCATTTAAAGGTGTAAATGACTATGGAACAGTTTACTCATATTAATGCTTCAGGCGAAGCCAACATGGTCGATGTATCGGCAAAAGATGAAACCGTTAGAGAGGCAAGAGCGGAAGCTTATGTTCAAATGTCTGCTGAGACATTGAATTTAATTGTTTCAGGCAGTCATCATAAGGGTGATGTGTTTGCGACCGCTCGTATTGCGGGTATTCAAGCTGCGAAAAGAACATGGGATCTTATCCCTCTTTGCCACCCACTTTTACTCACTAAAGTGGAAGTACAGTTAGAGGCGATAGAGAGCGAAAATAAAGTTCGAATTGAATCCGTATGTAAGTTGGCGGGAAAAACTGGTGTGGAAATGGAAGCACTGACCGCAGCATCTGTGGCAGCGTTGACGATTTACGATATGTGCAAAGCCGTGCAGAAAGATATGGTTATTGAACAGGTTCGTCTGTTAGAAAAAACGGGTGGAAAATCAGGTCATTTTAAGGTGGCGTCATGATTAAAGTACTTTTTTTTGCGCAAACAAGAGAACTTGTTGGTGTTGATAGCGTTGAGGTGGAAGCCGTTTTCCCTACCGCAGAAGCGTTGCGTCAGCACTTGGTGAGTCAAGGTGGTAAATGGGAGCTTGCCCTTGAATCCGGTAAGCTACTGACGGCGATTAACCAAACTATCTCACCACTAGAGTCTGAAATCAGTGACGGTGATGAAGTGGCGTTTTTCCCTCCGGTTACAGGAGGCTAATGATGAGCTACCGTATTTCCGTGATGAAAGAGGACTTCTCTGTCGGTTCTGAATATGAACTGTTAGCTGAAGGCACCTCTGCCGGAGCTGTCGCCATGTTTTCAGGTAAAGTAAGAGACATGAATCTCGGTGACAATGTGACGGGTTTATTGTTAGAGCACTATCCCGGTATGACAGAAAAAGCACTTAGCGATATTTGCCAGCAAGCGTTAGACCGTTGGCCGTTACAGAAAGTGCGGGTAATTCATCGTATTGGCGATCTTAATATTGGTGACCAAATCGTATTTGTTGGAGTCACGAGTGCTCACCGAGGTGCTTCCTTTGAAGCTTGCGAATTCATTATGGATTTCTTAAAAACCAAAGCACCATTTTGGAAGAAAGAGAAAACCGCCGATGACGAGCAACGTTGGATCGAATCCAGAGAGTCCGATCATAAGGCGGCTTCTCGCTGGCAAGATAAGTAACGTCATTATCTTTAAACGATGGTTAAAATACGAGAAAGGGCTAGGTGGAAACCTAGCCCTTTTTACATTTCATTTTCGATTGTAAAATAATATGTACAAATTGTAGGGAAATATTTTTCTTTTTCTGTCAGTAGGTAGCGAATGTATCTGAAGTTTGCTTAATCTACAGAATTTTAATACTGATTATGTTTAACCTGTTATCGAATTATATGCATAACATAACTCAGTGAATTTTAAAGAAAAGGTCATTTGCTACAAAAATAAACGTGATTTAGATCACTTATATATGCATAACTAATGCAAAAAGCTATTTGTAATCGTGATGTGAATAATGGGCGGCGAATAAGCTCAAAAGATTGACCTAGTCGATATAATAACGGTTCTGTTGGCTCCTTTTATGGAAAAATTGGTCAGGGATTGCTAAGTTGTGCGGCAATCTTTATTAGCTTTAGGTTTTATTGGTCATAGATTGACTATGTAAATAATCTAAATTGGCTGACCGTTCTAGCTGCTAATAAAGCGTCATGGATGCAAACTAAAAATGATTTGGAGTTAAATGCATGTACAAAAATAAAATTACACAAGCTCTACTATTGGGTGCTAGCTTAACAGTAGCAGCCACCTCTTTTACTACTCTAGCTGCGGATGTTCCAGCAGGTACTAAACTGGCAAAAAAACAAGAGCTAGTGCGTGGTAATGGCACAGAAATTCAATCTGTTGATCCACAAAAAACTCAAGGTGTTCCAGAATCTCACGTTATTCGTGATCTCTTCGAAGGGCTAGTAAACCAAGATGGTGATGGCAATAGCATCCCTGGTGTAGCAGAATCTTGGGAAACAACAGATAACCAAACCTTTATTTTCCATCTTCGCAAAGACGCGAAATGGTCTAACGGCGATCCTGTAACAGCAGAAGACTTTGTTTATAGCTTCCAACGTGCAGTTGATCCAAATACAGCTTCTCCATATGCATGGTACCTAGAAATGACTACCATGAAGAACGCTGACGACATCATCGCTGGAAAGGCGGATAAATCTACTCTTGGTGTAGAAGCGGTTGACCCTTACACTCTTAAAGTAGAACTAGAATCTGCAATCCCATACTTTGTTAAAATGATGGGCCACACGACAGTTAAGCCAGTTCATAAAGCCACAGTAGAAAAATTTGGCGATCAGTGGACCAAGCCTGAGAACTTTGTAGGTAATGGCGCATTTGTACTGAAAAACTGGGTAGTGAATGAGCGTATTGAGATGGTTCCAAATGAGATGTACTGGGACAATGAAAATACAGTACTGACAAAAGTTACCTTCTTACCGATTGAAAACCAAGTAGCGGAAATGAACCGTTTCTTAGCTGGTGAAATCGATGTCAGCTACGATGTACCAAACGAGCACTTTAAGCGCTTGCAGAAAAACAACCCAGAAGAGTTAGTAACGGTAGGTAACCTATGTACTTACTACTACATCTTCAATGGTAACAAAGCACCGTTTGATGATCTTCGTATCCGTAAGGCACTTTCTTATGCGATCGATCGTGATATCGTATCTGGCGCGCTATTAGGCCAAGGTCAAAAACCGGCTTACTTCCTAACTCCAGAAATCACAGCTAACTTCAACCCAGTGACACCCGCTTACGGCAAGTTAACGCAAAAAGAGCGTCTAGCTGAAGCGAAAGCACTGCTTGAAGATGCGGGTTATACTAAATCGAACCCACTTAAGTTTACTCTGCTTTACAACACATCTGAAAACCACAAGAAAATCGCTGCAGCGGTACAATCTATGTGGAAAAAAGGTCTTGGTGTAGATATTACGCTAGAGAACCAAGAGTGGAAAACTTACCTAGACTCGAAAGATCAAGGTAACTTTGAAGTGGCTCGTGCAGGTTGGTGTGGCGATTACAACGAAGCGTCTACATTCCTAACACTAATGCAAAGTACTAACACTACGGGTGGTATTCACTACCTAAGCAAAGAGTACGATGCATTGATTGATAAAGCATTGTCATCAACATCTGAAGCTGAGCGTGAAGAGACGTACCTAAAAGCTGAAGCGTTGCTAACTAAAGACATGCCGATTGCTCCAATTTATCAATATGTTAAATCTCGACTATTGAGTCCTAAAGTAGGTGGCTTCCCATACAACAATGCGGAAGAAAAAATCTACTCTAAAGATTTATATATCAAAGAGTAATATTCTTAATAAAAATAATAATTAAAGGCACTGCATGAGGGAACTCATGCAGCGCCTACTTGTTTACTAAACACTGTCACAGACCGAATAGAGTGAGTTTATGTTTAAATTCATCGCGAAAAGAGTATTAGAAGCAATCCCAACGATGTTGGTATTGATCACAATATCTTTTTTTCTTATGCGCTTTGCTCCAGGCAACCCGTTCTCAACTGAACGTCCGTTACCTCCTGAAGTTATGGCTAACATCAATGCTAAATATGGTTTAGATAAACCTGTTCATGAACAGTACTTAACCTATTTGACTAATATTGTTCAGGGCGATTTTGGCCCATCATTCAAATATAAAGATTTCACCGTAAATGAACTGGTTTCCAGTGCATTGCCTGTTTCGGCGAAAATCGGTTTTACCGCCTTTATCTTTACCGTCATTATGGGGGTAAGCGTCGGAACGTTAGCCGCACTGCGGCAAAACACATGGATTGACTATACCATTATGTCTACGGCCATGATTGGGGTGGTGATGCCTTCCTTTGTTCTTGCGCCGGCACTTATTTATCTGTTCTCAATTAACCTCGGTTGGTTTCCTGCCGGTGGTTGGCTAGATGGCTCCTTTAAATATATGTTCCTGCCCGTGATAGGTATGTCCTTACTTTATGTTGCGACATTTGCTCGTATCACTCGCGGAAGCATGATCGAAACACTAAACAGTAACTTTATCCGCACAGCGAGAGCTAAAGGATTGAGCTACCCATATATTGTTGTTAAGCACGCTTTGAAGCCTGCTATGTTGCCTGTTGTTTCTTATATGGGACCGGCATTTGTCGGTATTATCACAGGTTCTGTTGTTATCGAAACGATTTTTGGCTTGCCGGGTATCGGTAAGTTGTTTGTTAACGCTGCATTTAACCGTGACTATTCGCTAGTAATGGGAGTGACCATCTTAATTGGTTTCCTATTTATTCTATTCAACACAATCGTTGATATTTTACTGGCGACAATTGACCCGAAAATTCGTTATTAATTGGGAACGGATATTATGTTAACGAAAAAAGACAATCTTGATGCGGTAGAAAAGTTCGCTGAGAACTTGGAAATTGAAGGCCGCAGCCTATGGCAAGATGCTCGTATCCGATTTATGCGCAATAAAGCAGCGATGGTGAGCCTTGCAATTTTAACAATGATGGTACTGGCGGTAATTTTCTTGCCAATGTTGGCTGAATTTACCTATGACGACACGGATTGGTACGCATTACACCAACCACCATCAGCGGAACACTTATTTGGCACCGATAGCTTGGGCCGTGATATTTACGTACGTACTCTTGTTGGTGGACGAATTTCATTGATGGTAGGGGTGCTTGGTGCGTTAGTTGCCGTGCTTATTGGTACTCTGTATGGTGCGACATCTGGTTTTATCGGCGGTCGTACTGACCGTGTGATGATGCGTATTCTGGAAATCTTATACGCTGTACCGTTTATGTTCTTGGTTATTGTACTCGTCACCTTCTTTGGTCGAAACATTGTGCTCATCTTTGTCGCAATTGGTGCGATTGCTTGGCTTGATATGGCACGTATTGTACGTGGTCAGACATTAAGTCTACGTAGCAAAGAATTTATAGAAGCTGCGCATGTAAGTGGTGTCAGTAAATGGAAAATCATTACCCGTCATATCGTACCAAACGTACTGGGTATTGTTGCCGTATACTCAACGCTATTAATTCCAAGCATGATTCTGACTGAGTCCTTCCTATCTTTCCTTGGTCTTGGGGTACAAGAACCAATGACAAGTTGGGGTGCGTTACTGCAAGAAGGCTCTCAAACTATGGAACTGGCAATTTGGCAGCTAATTTTCCCAGCTTGTTTTATGGTTGTGACCTTATTCTGCTTTAACTACGTTGGTGACGGTCTACGTGACGCGTTAGATCCAAAAGACAGATAAGCCTAGGGCTTAGAAAATATACTGGAAAGAAAAATGAGTTTATTAGATGTCAAAGACCTGCGCGTAGAGTTCACCACTCAAGATGGTATTGTTACCGCAGTCAACGATTTAAACTTCTCGCTAAATCAAGGTGAAACCTTGGGCATAGTTGGGGAGTCAGGTTCAGGTAAATCACAAACCGTGTTTGCCATTATGGGCCTACTTGCTAAAAACGGCATTATTAAAGGTAGTGCTAAGTTTGAAGGCAATGAAATACTCAATCTGCCGGAAAAAGAGCTAAACAAAGTTCGTGCAGAGCAAATTGCAATGATATTCCAAGATCCAATGACGTCACTTAATCCTTATATGAAGGTGAGTGATCAGTTGATGGAAGTGTTGATGTTGCACAAAGGAATGGGTAAAGCGGAGGCATTTGAAGAGTCTGTTCGCATGCTTGAAGCGGTAAAAATTCCTGAAGCTCGTAAGCGTATTACTATGTATCCTCACGAGTTCTCCGGTGGCATGCGCCAGCGTGTGATGATTGCCATGGCGCTGCTATGTCGACCAAAACTGTTGATTGCAGATGAGCCAACGACCGCGCTTGATGTAACAGTTCAAGCGCAAATAATGGATCTATTGAACGAACTTAAAAAAGAGTTCAATACCGCCATTATTATGATTACTCACGACCTTGGTGTTGTTGCAGGTTCGTGTGAAAAAGTACTGGTTATGTACGCTGGCCGTACCATGGAGTACGGTACGGTAGATGAAATATTCTATAACCCTAGCCACCCATACTCTGAAGGTTTGCTGAAAGCTATCCCTCGATTGGATACTGAAGGCGATGTATTACCGACGATACCGGGTAATCCACCTAACTTATTGCGTTTGCCAACAGGCTGTCCTTATCAAGAGCGTTGCCATCGCGTAACGGACCGTTGCATGAAAGAATCACCTATCTTGTTACCGTTCGGTGATGATCGTCAACGTGCCTGTTTTTCTGACTGGGAGGCTTGGGAGAAATAATGAGTGCTGATAAAAATTTATTATTAGATGTTAAAGGACTAAAAGTTCACTTTAGCATTGCTGCAAAATCTGCATGGCCTTGGACTAAACCTTCAAACTTAAAAGCGGTTGATGGTGTTAATGTCAAACTGTATGAAGGCGAAACACTTGGTGTTGTTGGTGAGTCAGGTTGTGGTAAGTCTACTTTTGCTCGCGCTATTATTGGTTTAGTAGAAGCAACAGAGGGCGAAGTCATGTGGTTAGGTCAAGACTTAACTCGCATGCAAGAGGTTCAGCGTCGTGAAACTCGTAAAGAGATTCAGATGATTTTCCAAGATCCTCTCGCTTCACTTAATCCACGTATGAACATTGGCGATATTATCGCTGAACCGTTAGAGACGTTTTACCCAAACTTAACTAAGCAAGAGGTAAAAGACCGAGTAAAAGAGATGATGGCGAAGGTGGGCTTGTTACCTAACCTTATCAACCGTTACCCTCACGAATTCTCTGGTGGTCAGTGTCAGCGTATTGGTATTGCTCGCGCACTTATTCTAAATCCGAAAATGATCATCTGTGATGAGCCTGTTTCGGCTCTTGATGTATCTATTCAGGCTCAGGTAGTTAACCTACTTAAAGAGCTTCAAGATGAGCTAGGGTTAAGTTTGGTCTTTATTGCTCATGACCTGTCTGTGGTAAAACACATTTCAGATCGTGTACTGGTTATGTACTTAGGTAATGCGGTTGAACTTGGTGAAGCAAAAGCACTATTTGCCGATCCTAAGCACCCATACACAAGAGCATTAATGTCAGCGGTTCCTATTCCCGATCCGGAAATAGAACGCAATAAAACCATTCAGATGCTGGAAGGGGATTTACCTTCTCCTATCAACCCACCGTCTGGTTGTGTGTTCAGAACTCGTTGTCCAATAGCAACAGAAGAGTGTGCGAAAACTAAGCCGTCTCTGAATGGCTCTGAGGTGCATGCGGTATCTTGTTTACATGTAAGCTAACATTAGATTAATTCAGCCTGTGACGGGCTTAAGCGCGGTCTCTTAATTGAACCGCGCTTTTTTTATCGCTAATGAACAGAGGTTGGTTATTGGCGTCGGTTATTGACGTTAGCGATTTGCTTCTAAACAGAGACGGCATTTATTAAGCACAAAAAAATCAGGCTCCAATAGGAGCCTGATTTATGAGTAACGTATTAATTGTTGTGGGTTAGACTTCGGCTGTTTCCATACGCTTACTATCAGAATCACTTTCGTTCGCTTTTTCTAGCATCTTACGAATCACGTAAGAAGAGCCTAGAGCAATGGCGACCATCACAACTGCCCAAATAGTTAGCGTGGTAAAGTAACCACCATAAACAGTCTGTACGATCTCTTGGGTAATCTCTTGGCCTTTCTCTAATGCGATAGAGGTGGAGAATACCGCACCAACGATACCACTTAAGGCAATGGCAACAGAGAACAAGCTAACAGAGAAGTTTTCGATGTGCTTTGGAGTAACAGAAAGAATAAATGCCACTACCAAGCTTCCTACAATCACTTCTGCGAATGCTTGGAAGAAGTGAATAACAAAGAACACTTCAGGGCGAATGATCACATTCTCACCAATAGCGAGTACTGCTGCTGCGAGAATACCAAATGCAATCGCGGTTAATACAAAAGCGAAACCAACTTTTGTTGCTGTCGAGAAGTTGATTCCTTTTTTCTCTAGAGTAGAGAACGTAATGGAAATCACTGGGCCAGCGACCATACACCATAATGGGTTCATCGCCATTGCAGCTTCTGGTGCAATCGGAATGATACCGAATAGGTCACCACGCATGGTATTGATGGTTACCATTGTCATGGATGTCATCATTTGACCGTAGTAGACGAAGAAAGCGGTTGTTAACGCCATGATAATCAAAATAGTGCCCATTTTCAGTGCATCTGATTTCTTTGATTTCACCATTAGCGAGATGAAGTACAAAATTGCTGCTGCACCAATGGCATAAACAATGTTTTTACCAATGTCCATATTTGAGAACATGAAGAAAACAAGACCAATCATCGCAGCGGATGTTGCGGCAAATGCAATCCAGTTTTTGCTGCTTACTGGTTTTTGGTCGATATTTGCACCAACGTTTACCAGTTGATTTCTTGAAATGGCTAAGGTTAAGAACGCTAGACCTGCCATAGTAGCTGAAATCATAAAGCTGCCATTAAAGCCGATCACTAGCACAAACATTGGGAACATATATTGTCCAATAAGTGCACCTAGGTTGTTCACAGAGTAGTTTACTGGGTAACCATTTTCAAAGTCTTCTTCTGTAGCAAAAGTGCGCTTATAAAGGCTTGGGTAAGAAGGAGACATTAAACCACGTGAATAACTAGCAAGTGCAATACCGACTAAGCTCATTGGAACATTTTGTGCTGATGCGCCTAAAACAAGTAAGGTATAACCGGCAGCAAAACCAAAGTAACTAATGGTAAGTGAGCGGTAAGCACCAAGGAATTTGTCAGCGATAAATCCACCTGCGATAGCGAACAGCGGACCAATTGAAGAGAAAGCGCCGACAACCATCATAGTATCTGCTTCGTTATAACCTAGATCTTCTAGAAAAAAACGAGTCAGGATGATCATTACACCATAGAAAGATAAGCCAAACATCATTTGGCAGAACATCATCGACTTATTTAGTCTATTCCACATAATAAAAGTCTCATTGTATTAAGATTGAAAGAACAAAAGGGTTGTGATTGTATCATTTTCCAGTTGTATATAATGTTACGTATTGATGAGAATAACTTTTCTTGGTATTAGTTTTTTTCATGCATTAGTTGGTGTTAAATTGATCTGAAATAATATCTGATGCTTTTTCAGTCAGCTATTGGGGCTGGCGGTCAGGGTTATTTATTGAGTGTATTATTAGTAGATTATTAATAATTTATTCTAATGAAAGGAATGTAGGGCTAATTCGTTACGCTGCACACTATCTGGCAAGTTTAAGGGACTGAAAGTGTCTATTCGTCGAGGGTGATTATTAGTAGATAGCAGCAATAAAAAAAGCCAGCTCTAAGAGCTGGCTTTTCAATATGGTGGAGGGGGACGGATTCGAACCATCGAAGGCGGAGCCGGCAGATTTACAGTCTGCTCCCTTTGGCCACTCGGGAACCCCTCCAGGGTATTTAAGTAAAT
>NZ_VTXE01000049.1 GCF_013114595.1 Vibrio sp. 99-8-1
TACTAGATGGGAAATTAATCTGGGCTGAAAAGAATCTAGCCCAGATATAATCTGACAGGCACCAACAAAGTGGGTAACTGTCAGATCAGGTCTGAGCTAGTACACATAAAAAACGCCCAGATAATTCTGGGCGTTGTTATCTCTATTTTTCTCGTGATTCCATGGCGGTTATTGAAAGCAACTAAATCACTCGTGAGAATTGCTGCTGTCTTGCTTTGTCACGCAAGTACTTATCAAAACACATACAGATGTTCCGGATCAGCAAACGGCCTCGCTTAGTCACTTCAATCGAGCGTTCAGACACCGTCACTAACTCATCATTAACGAAGGTTTGTAGCAGTTTTAAATCTTCTGCAAAGTAATCATTAAAGTTCAGTTCAAACTGAGATTCAATGGCACTTTTATCCAGCTTAAAGTTACAGATAAGTGCTTTAATCACTTCTCTTCTAATTAAGTCATCTTTATCTAGCGTCACACCTTTCCAAAGCGCATGATTCATCTCATCGACTTGAGTGTAATACTTTTTAAGCTCTTTCTGGTTTTGAGCATAGCAATCACCAATCATGGAAATGGCTGACACACCAAAACCAACTAAGTCACAATCACCTTGGGTAGTATAACCTTGGAAGTTACGGTGAAGAATACCTTCACGTTGTGCCACTGCTAACTCATCATCGGGTAAGGCAAAGTGATCCATACCAATGAATTGATATCCGGCCCCAGTTAATGTGCTAATGGTCTGCTGTAGTATCGCCATCTTCACTTCAGCAAGAGGCAAATCATCATCTTTAATCTTACGTTGAGCAGCAAAAAGCTGTGGCATATGCGCGTAATTAAACACAGATAAACGGCCCGGTTTCATTTGCAACACTTGTGAAAGCGTATCGGCAAAAGAGGTTTCCGTCTGAAGCGGCAAACCATAAATAAGATCCAAATTCGTCGAGCGGAATCCGAGTTTTTTAGCTCTCTCTACCATCGCGAAGATAAACTCTTCATCTTGCTCACGATTAACGACTTTTTGCACATCTTTATTGAAATCTTGGACACCGACACTTAAACGGTTAAACCCTTCACTTCTTAGGTGATCCAACATATCAAGTTCAATTTCACGAGGATCAACCTCAATGCTGATTTCAGCATCAGGTTGGAACTGAAATACGCCTCGTAGTACCGCCATTAAACGGCTCATTTGATCTTTACTCAAAAACGTTGGTGTTCCGCCACCAAAATGAAGTTGAGTCACTTTTCGCCCATCAAGCAAAAATGCTCTTTGGCGAATTTCATGCTCTATAGCATCAAGGTATTCGTCTGCTTTATGAGAATGACGAGTAATCACCTTATTGCAGCCACAGTAGTAACAAAGTTTGTGACAAAATGGGATATGGATATATAAGGACAACGGACGCTCTGGGTATTGCTGACACGCCATATCAAATTCAGAAACAGTAAATGCTTCATGAAATTCCAACGCGGTTGGATATGATGTGTATCTTGGTCCCGAATAATTGTACTTATCTAAAATAGCTTGGTCCCAAACTATCTGCTCACTAGACATAATATTGCGTTCCGTTTCGTTCTTAATGCTTTGGGGTACATTTTGCCATATCACTGACGTAGAGTTTGCCCAACCAGTAGGTTTTGTCGAAGAAATATTCAGAAGTGCTAGAAGGATCACTCACCCTTCAGGGGTAGAGAGCTATCTCGTCGCTGTAATCGTATCCGATGGCCCTTTACTTAGCGGCTGAATATGCTGCTGAAGTTGCTTTAACTCTACAATAATATCATCGTTTAGACGAGCCTCTGCCTTTTGGCGATCCAGCGTTTCTCTCATCCGCACCTGTTTCGGCAACTCTTGTCTCGCATCCCCGCGAGCCATATCTTTTACTTGTTGATATAATTCAGAAAGTGCTGGATAGGTTTTCTCAACATCAATTCGATGTTCACCCTGAACATAATCTAGTATGCAATAGACTCGAATACTTAGCTCGGATAGATCACATTGACCTTGGATACCCGCTAAACAGAGCGTATTCACACTTTCAAATATATTGGCATTTCGTTTTGCAACGGCCAAATCCATAACTTGCTGTTGTAGTTGTTTCTGCTGTCGTACTTTTAATAGCAAAGAGCCAGCGTAAAACGCCAGCCCTAGAACAATAACAACCGCGACTATCAATAATAAGGTTACATCCATTATTATTACCCTTTGAAGTCATCCATATCTAACCCTTCAAATTGAGAAAGTAGTTCTTCATCCGTTAGATTTTTACGGCTTGGCTGCTTCTCTACAACCTGCGGTACAACATTTGGCTCTTCTTGATCATCCAAATCATCATCTTCTGACTCTTCTGGATCCAATAGGCCCAACTGATTCATCAAAATTTCGATGCGATCCATCTTCTCGTCAACATACTTTTGTAAACCTGCACCTAGATTTTCACCGTTCTCAAGTCGGTCTAGCAGCACATTCAACTGAGCATCATTTTCTAATGTCTCTAGTTCTTCCTCAGCAGACAAACGACGCTGTTGCTTAGTCGGTTTTTTCTTCGCTTCAACAATCAGTGGAATCTTCTTTTTGCTGCCTAAACGAGGATCTTTCTTTTGCCCACCTTGATACTGTTTACTTTCAACACTATCAGAGTGACGGCTACCTGTTTTTAGCCCTTTACGTTTTTTCAATCTTTTACGTAAACGACCTTCTACATCAGCTTCACTTCGGTTACGTGTGACAATTATGTCTACATCACCGGTAGAACCTGGTTTTCTTGATTTCTTATTTCGACTCATTACTGGGTTTTCCTCAGTAAAATTACATCATTTCCAATAAATTCTAGTTGGAGCTTATCTCGCTCAGCCAGGTACTGAAACGTTTTGCGACTATAAAAACAGACATGAGTTGGGTCGCCTTTATAGTGCCAACTTGCAAACGCTTCGACATCTATTACCAGTTTGGTCATTATACCAATCCAGCCACCTGATTTAACTAAATTCAACCATTGTGACCACACATCATACGGATAATAGATATGTTCTATTACCTCGGTGGCCGTTATAAAGTCATACTTAGTTTCCAATACCTTATTATCAGGGTAATAGAAAACATCATACAGACTCATTGTGTGCCCCGCTTCCTCAAACATTATTGATAAAGTCGGTCCCGGGCCACAGCCAAAATCTAACCCTGAACAAACAGGAGTAAGTTTATCCAATAGAGGGGAAGATACTCGCGATAAAAACTGACGATAACCTTGGTCATCAGGGTTATTTTCATGTTTATCGTAAATGGCTTTTTCTGCCTCTCTCTCTAACCGTTGTGACTCTGGAACAAAGACTAATTCACATCGTGAACATTGAAAATATTGACGACGCTTATCTTTATAGTAAAGCAGAGTTTTCGTTTGTTGACACAAAGGACAGATATGCATAAAAACATCCTCTAATTGGGATGCGAAACATACCAGAAAGCGTATTTGGAGTAAAACTGTACAGAATTTTTTTTCATGTTAGCGCTGTTACCGTTACAGATACAAAAAAAGCGATAGATTCTCTATCGCTTCTAAAATCGCCATGAATGGCCAAATAGTTATCGCTAATTACCAGCGAATACCAATTTCCATATGTTGTTAGTGCTTTCCGTGCGGGTTATCTTTAGCCATCATCCTGATGAGTTTTGGCTATCCTTTTCAACGTCCTGTTACTAGGTTAATCCTTAACCCGATTCCTTTTCTTGTCTCATCCTAACAGACCCAAACAACCATCCATGTTTAGTAAGCTCCTAGCCTACCGAAAGAGAGCAGATCGATAAGATAACGATGTACTTTTTACCTTGTTTGTAGCGAGTAATTTACCCAGTAAATCTCTCGCTGCACTAGATAAAGATCACAGAGTCTCTATTTTTTTAAGCCTTGTTGAAGGTCACTTATAATTCAGGTAATTACAATCTCTCATCGTGAAAACAATGGGCAATCTCTTACAAAGACAAGGGGTAATATCGACAAATATGGAAAATTTAAATGAAAAAACTCCTGTAGGTATAACTAACATACCCACAGGAGTTTTAGTAATGAGGTTTTTAGTGCAAACAGCATTAATCAATTACGTTAATGCTGATCACTTAGGCTAGTGCAAGCCACCTACGTATTTCGATAACGTATCAATATCTTCATCAGTGAGCAGAGCCGCGACATCACGCATCATTGAATTCAAATCATTATTACGTTTTGAATCTCTGAATTTCTCTAACTGAATTTTTATATAGTCCGCATGCTGGCCCGAAATTTTAGGGAAACCAGAAAGCTCGGTTCCGTTTCCTCGCGGTCCATGACAAGCAACACAGGCCGTTAAACCACGTTGTGCGTCACCAGCTAAATAAAGCACTTTACCATCTTCTACTACATCTTCCGGAGTTGAGTTATCCGAAATGGGTAATGAAGCATAGTATGCAGCGAGGTCGTCCATATCTTGTAAGCTAAGCGGCATAGCCATAGGGCTCATTACCGGGTCATATCGACCCTTCTTACCACCAGTAGTCGCTCCCAACTTAAGATCTTTAAGCTGCTTCTTTAAGTACATTTCATGCTGACCAGCAATTTTAGGGTACTGAGTAATTAAACTGTTACCTGTTGCAGTATGACAAGCTGCACAAGTTAGGGATTTTGCCTTACCAGCTTCAATATTTCCTTGGGCCCAAACAGAGAAGCTGGCAAACAGCCCCAAGATTAGCGCTAATTTTTTCATGACATTCCATTATAATTATGAGGGTTTAGATTTTACCGACGGTTAATGCAGAAAAACATTAACAGACAACAATAATAAACCTTTAAGCTTCCAGAACCACGTATTCTTGTTATAGCGTGATACAATAGATGACTTTTATTACCTTTCGCGGTTATTTTACACAATTTAACAAAAAAGCAATCAACTGACTACATAAAGTCAGATGGAGTTAACATTGAGCGTCAAAATACATTATCAAAATACGCATTTCATCACGAGTGCACCCGATATTCGTCACTTACCTGAAGATGAAGGTATCGAAATCGCATTTGCAGGACGTTCAAATGCAGGTAAATCAAGTGCACTTAACAGGCTAACCAATCAGAAGAGTTTGGCTAAAACCAGTAAGACACCAGGACGAACGCAGTTAATCAACTTATTTAAAGTGGATGATAACTGTCATATTGTGGATTTACCGGGTTACGGTTTTGCTCAAGTTCCTTTAGAAATGAAGAAAAAGTGGCAGAAATCTCTTGGCGAATATTTGCAAAAGCGAGAATCACTTAAAGGTGTCGTAGTACTAATGGACATACGCCATCCGCTAAAAGATCTTGATCAACAATTAATATTCTGGGCGATTGACTCCAATATCCCAGTGCAAGTTCTATTAACCAAAGCAGACAAACTAAAAAGTGGCGCAAGAAAAGCCCAACTACTTAAAATACGTGAAGCCGCAATTGGTTTTGGGGGGGATGTCGCAGTTGACCTATTCTCATCTCTAAAAGGTATTGGCGTCGATCAGTTAAGACGTAAGTTGGATGGTTGGTTTGCCCCAGCATTTGAACAAGTAGACAGCGAAAATCAACAAGAAGAGCACCCTGAGTAAAGGGTCTATTACAACAAAATCCCCACCTTAACTAGGTGGGGCAAACGGGAGAGAATGTTAGTATTTATAATTATTTGACCGATCATTCATTATTTATGGCTACAATTCAAGCTTAGCCGCTAACTATTTTATGCTGAACACTTCTGTTCATCACTTGTGAAACCTTTACTAACCTAATGATAAGAAATCACTTCTTTCCCTATCACCTCTCTCTTATCCATGACTTTTTTTATACAAATAAATATCTCTAAAACTAATGAAAGTTACATTATGTATAAAAGTTACATATTTGTTATTTTTGTCCCCAGTCGAAATTCCTCTCGCTTTGGTGCGTAAAACATCCAAACAGCAAGCACAAAAAGAGAGAGATCGCGTTTAACCTGCCAAGAAATTGAACTCACTAAAGACAAAAAGAACAGCGATATACATCACTATTAGCCAATATTTCCAATATCGCACATTAGGAATTAAATTTCTTAAATATCAATAAGTTAATAAATAATGAATAGTGAAAAAAACTGGGATTATTATTTTCTTTCGCACAAGAAAAAACGCCCCAGTCAAATACTGACTGGGGCGGCTGAATTAGCCTAATCCAATAACGTGAAACAAAAGGTCTGAAAGATAGAACATCTTACCTCTGTACCCTACAAGAGATAATGTACAACAATTGATCGAAATTGAAAACCATTTTTGTAGTTTATTTTCAGTTTATTTTTATCAGAATACATAAGTGACTGATGTCACATTACTTTATTGCAGATAAAAAAAAGCCAGCTAATGTGCGCTGGCTCATGAATTATTGCTAATTAATCTTAAAAAATGTCTAGTGTGCCTGATCCCAGTTATCACCAGAACCTGAATCCGCTAATAGTGGTACATCAATGTTTGCTGCTGCTTGCATGATTTGTTGTATTTTTATTTCAGTTTCGACCAAACTGGACTCTTCCACTTCAAACACCAATTCATCGTGAACTTGCATTAGTAGACGCACTTTACCATCACCATGATTTTGTACCCAATCGTCCACTAACAGCATCGCCTTTTTAATAATATCAGCAGCGGTGCCCTGCATAGGCGCATTAATTGCCGCACGCTCTGCAGCTTTGCGACGCATAGCATTACGTGACTTAATTTCTGGCAAATATAGACGACGACCAAACAAGGTTTCTACATAGCCTTGTTCTGATGCCTGAGTTCGCGTCTCCTCCATATACTGCAACACACCAGGGTAACGCTCAAAATAGGTATCCATATATGACTGAGCTTCATGTCTCGGAATTCCTAACTGTTTCGCTAAACCGAAAGCACTCATACCGTAGATCAATCCAAAATTGATCGCTTTAGCTCTTCTTCTCTGCTCACTGGTCACTTGATCAATATCGACACCCATCACTTCCGCCGCTGTGGCAGCGTGAATATCTTTACCTTGTTTAAAGGCATCAAGTAGTGCTTCATCACCTGAAAGGTGAGCCATGATCCTTAACTCAATTTGCGAGTAATCCACAGCAAGAATTTTCCAACCGTGCGGTGCAACAAAAGCTTGTCTAATTCGACGACCTTCTTCATTGCGAATAGGGATATTCTGCAAATTAGGATCTGTTGAAGATAAACGTCCGGTTGCGGTAACCCCTTGATGATAAGAGGTATGAACACGGCCTGTTTCAGCGTTTATCATCTTAGGAAGTTTATCGGTATAGGTGGATTTCAGTTTGGCTAAGCCACGATACTCTAAAATACGTTTAGGTAGTGGGTAGTCCAATGCTAACTCTTGCAGCACTTCTTCGTTAGTTGACGGAGCACCAGAAGGGGTTTTCTTCACTACTGGCAACGCCATTTTTTCAAATAAAATCGCTTGTAGCTGCTTAGGAGAGCTAAGATTAAACTGTTCACCCGCTATCTCATAAGCTTCTTTCTCTAACTCATCGAGACGCACAGCAATCTCTTGAGATTGAGCCGAGAGTAGCATGTCATCTATAAATACACCGGTACGCTCTATTCTTGATAATACAGGGACTAACGGCATCTCAATATCGTTATAGACTGAATTAAGTTTCTCGTCTTTCTCTATGTAGCCGGCTAGTTTATTGTGTAGACGTAGTGTGACATCAGCATCTTCCGCAGCATATGGAGCCGCTTCTTCCAATGATATTTGGTTAAAAGTGAGCTGCTTCTTCCCTTTACCCGCTAGACTTTCAAATGAGATGCAGCTGTGTTGTAAGAAACGTAACGCTAGGCTATCCATATCATGACGCCCGCCAACACTATTAAATACGTAAGAGGCAAGCATAGTGTCATGCTTGATACCTTTCATATTAATATTGTATCTAGCCAAAACACTGGCATCGTATTTAAGGTTTTGTCCTACTTTCGCTTGTTGATCATCTTCTAGAATAGGTTTTAGTTGTTGTAAAACCCAATCTCTATCCAGCTGTTCTGGAGCATCAAGGTAATCGTGAGCAACAGGCACATAAGCTGCGACTCCTTCATCAACAGCAAATGATAACCCCACCAGATTGGCCACCATATAATCTAAACTGTCCGTTTCAGTATCAAAGGCAAACAGTTCGGCCGCTTTTAGCTTTTCAAGCCAAGCAATAAAGTGCTCTTTATCCAGTATGGTTTCATATTGGCTGCGATCTATGGTCACCGCCGGAGTATCCAACGGCTCTGCTGCTGCATAACTGCTGGTACGGCCGGACTTTTCATCCGCTACAACGGCACCCGAACCGCCTTCTAACAACTCATTTAGCCAAGATTTAAAGACCAACTTACCATAAAGAGCAATAAGCTCATCTTTATTTGGTTGAGACTTAACTAAGCTGTCAGCAGATTGAGAGAGTTCAACATCAAGTTTAATGGTTGCTAGCTCGTAAGAGAGCAAGGCATTGTCTTTATTGTCTTCAAGTTTCTTCGACATAGTTTTGGAACCACGGAATCCCAGCGCCGCAATATCATCTAAATTTTGGTAGATTTTCTCTAGGCTACCTATACCTTGCAGCAACGCTGTCGCGGTCTTATTGCCGACTCCCGGCACTCCTGGAATATTATCAACCTTGTCGCCCATTAATGCTAAATAATCAATAATAAGCTCTGGTGGAATACCGAACTTCTCAATAACCCCTTCCCTATCCATGACCACATCTGTCATTGTGTTAATCAGCGTAACGTTGTTATCCACCAGCTGCGCCATATCTTTATCACCTGTACTAATAAGCACTGGCATCCCCGCTTTTGAGGCTTCTGCCGCCAACGTACCTATAACGTCATCCGCTTCCACTCCCGGTATCGATATCAATGGGAGACCCATGGCTCGAATAACATTGTGTAACGGTTCAATCTGGCAACGTAGATCGTCCGGCATAGGAGGACGATTCGCTTTGTATTCTGGATAGAGGTCATCGCGAAAAGTCTTACCTTTCGCATCAAAAATAACCGCAATTTTGTCCGACGAAAATTGTCTCATCATGCTTCTTAGCATATTGACGACACCATAAACCGCGTTGGTTGGAATCTCTCCATTACTCATTGTTTCTGGATAAGCATGAAATGCTCGGTATAAGTATGAAGAGCCATCAATAAGAATAAGGGGATTTTCAGGGATTGTAGCCATGGGTTTTAGCGTCCAAATATGAGCAAAATTATCTCCCTAGAATGCCATGAACTTGTGTGAGAATCTATTGGCATAGTTTAACAATAGTTACCCGTTTTAAGAGAGCCAACATAAGCATTTCTGTGGATAAGTCTGTTTGTACTTTCTGATCGAACAAAAAGAACACAATGATCCAAAAACAAAATACCTTAATTTATCAATCAAAAACAACAAGTTAAACATTTTAAGATCTTAATCACAAAGATCGTGTAACGATCATGTTCTGTGGAAAAGTTATTGGCAAGGTGCATTATTTTGAAGATTCGGCTAACTAAATAAAGATAAATTCATCTTTGAAAGATTCTCAGCAATAAAAAAAGCGACATCTTTCGATGTCGCCTAGCAAAATGAGTAAAGCAAAATGTCATTAGTTAAAACTCGCTTTACCTGAAAGCTTAATTACACTGGAAGCAATGTGAGCAATGTCGTGTCATTCAGAAATAAAATAGTGCAAGTTTTGTAACAATCACTAATACGACTTAGTGCTGTATTTAAACTTTCTAACTTACCCCTTAAGACAAGATAATAATAACCATTCTCATTTGGAATTCAACACCTAATTGAGATAAATTCTCATTTATTTTTATACTTATTTTAAATCAAACAGTTACATTATAGCTTGTTGTTATCCTTACATTCATGTCGCGCCATATGCTCTGAAATTATGTTGATCTACTGCACAGAAATCATTCGGTTAAGATCAGGGAGAGAATAACAGTGGCAACAAAGAGATAAAATGCTAGGGCTTACTGAAACAATAAATAGCCTATAACTCATGGTAAAAAGACAAAATAGAAGGGGTAAGACAAAAAAACTGGATATTACTATCCAGTTTTTCAGTACATTTTAGACTCAATAAATATAGTCAGTGACTACAAGCTCTCTTTCGCTTTTGCTTGTTCTTCAGCTAACCATAAGGCGACATCTTTCGCAAAATAAGTCAAAATACCGTCCGCTCCTGCACGTTTAAAGCAAAGCAGTGACTCTAATACTGTTTCGCGCTCTTTTAACCAACCATTCTGAATCGCCGCTTTATGCATCGCATATTCACCCGATACTTGATAGGCAAAAGTTGGCACTTGCAGTTCGACTTTCACTCGGCGAACAATATCTAGATATGGCATCCCCGGTTTCACCATAACCATATCAGCGCCTTCATGAATATCCATTGCAACTTCATGCAACGCTTCATCACTATTGGCGGGATCCATTTGGTAGTTCTTCTTATCACCACCTTTCAAATTGCTCGCTGAGCCGACTGCGTCTCTAAATGGTCCATAATAATTTGACGCATATTTTGCTGAATACGCCATTATCTGAGTATGTATATGACCAGCGTCCTCTAATGCTTCACGTATACGACCGATTCTGCCATCCATCATGTCTGAAGGAGCAACAACATCTGCCCCAGCTTCCGCATGAGATAATGCTTGCTTGATCAGTACATCGGTTGTCTCATCATTTTGAACATAACCTGTACTATCAATAATGCCGTCTTGTCCATGAGTGGTAAAAGGGTCAAGAGCCACATCAGTAATGACGCCAATCTCAGGAACATGCTCTTTTAAAGCACGAACAGCACGTTGTACCAAACCTTCAGGATTATAGGCTTCAGCAGCGCATAAGCTTTTTACATCTTGATTGACTACAGGAAAAAGAGCGATAGCAGGAATACCAAGACCAGCCAGCATTTGAGCTTCTTCTAGCATTAAATCAATAGAAAGTCGCTCGACTCCGGGCATTGACTCCACGGACTCTCGACGATTCTTACCCATCAAAATAAACATTGGGTAAATTAAATCATTAACGGATATTTGGTTTTCTGCCATTAATCGGCGACTAAAATCGTGTTTACGCATACGACGCATACGGCGTAAGGGAAATTGACCTTGGATAGAAACAGACACTCTATGCTCCTTGCCTAGTTAGAATTGAATGCATCATATCATCGACATTCAAACGGGTGCGGGAAATAGAGCAGAAATTCTCTGTAGAGCACAAAATCAAGATATACTTGGTTAATTGAACCTAATATGACTCCACAACTATGATTGATACTCACGCCCATATATACGCTGAAGAATTTAATAATGATCGCCAAGAAGTAGTAATGAGAGCGCTACAGCAAGGCGTCAACACAATATTGATGCCGAACATCGACCTCAACTCTATTGATCCTATGTTGGCAACTGAAGCTCTGTACCCTGAAATATGTCGTTCGATGATGGGACTTCACCCTTGCTACGTAAATGAAGAGGTCGATCAAGTATTAAGTCGTATCTATAGCTGGTTTGATAAGCACTCTTTTATTGCGGTTGGTGAAATAGGCATTGATTTGTACTGGGATAAAACCTTTAGAGCGGAACAAGAAAAAGCATTTATTACCCAATTAGGTTGGGCTAAAGAGATGGACTTACCTGTCGTTATCCATACGCGAGATTCTATTGAAGAGACATTAACACTGCTTAAAAATGAGCAGGATGGTTCACTCTCCGGTGTTTTTCACTGCTTTGGTGGCACTATAGAAGAAGCGAAAGCCATTGTGGATCTCGGTTTTCATTTAGGTATAGGTGGTGTTTCTACCTTTAAAAATGGTGGTATGGATAAAGTTCTGCCACAGCTTGATATAAAGAGCCTTATTCTTGAGACGGATTGCCCATATTTAGCGCCCGTTCCCCATAGAGGCAAACGAAACGAACCTGCCTATACCGCTTTGGTAGCCAATCGAATCGCAGAGCTTAATGGATTCACCCTTGAAGAGGTGGATCAGCGTACGACGGCGAATGCCAAGACACTATTCAAACTTAAATAAAATTCAAACTTAACTGAGGTTAACTTTGTTCGATCAGAAAAGGAGTCATGACGACTCCTTTCCATTGCTACGTTTTACTCTTCATCGGCTTCTGCATCCGCTTTTTCTCTTGCTTCATCTCTATTGGTATAGAAACGAGCAAAGAATAGACCTACCTCAAACAATAAACACATTGGAATTGCTAACAAGGTTTGAGAAATCATATCTGGCGGGGTAAGCATCATTCCGACAATAAATGCGGCGACAACAATATAAGGGCGCTTTTCGGATAATGATTTAGGATCGGTAGCACCGGTCCAGCAAAGCAAAATTATCGCTACAGGCACTTCAAACGCGATTCCAAAAGCTAAAAACAGCGCCAGTACAAAATCTAAATAACTGGCAATATCCGTTGCTAACTCAACTTCCCCTATCGAAATAGCAGTGAAAAAGCCAAAAACTAAAGGAAAAACGACATAGTAAGCGAACGCAACACCGCAATAAAACAGCATAGAACTGGAAAATAGCAACGGCATGATAAGTTTGCGTTCATGTTTGTATAAACCAGGCGCGACAAATGCCCACACTTGATACAAAATAAAAGGTACCGCAACAAAAATAGACGCGATTAATGTCAGTTTTAATGGTGTAAAGAAGGGAGATGCAACATCTGTTGCGATCATCGTTGCCCCTTCAGGTAAACGTTCCACTAATGGCGAAGAGATAAACTCATAAATATCGTTGGCAAAATAAATTAGTCCGACAAAAATAACAAGAACCGCCAACATTGCCCTTAACAGGCGATTGCGCAGCTCCAACAGATGACTAATCAAAGGCTGTGTTTGCTCAACTGAAGACATACTTAACCTCATTTAAAAACAAAAAGAGCTGCAATATTGGCAGCTCTATCGCAAATAGGCTGAACGGATTCAATACCTATAGTTCTGGCTTTTTCTCTTCAGATCTGGATTCTGCTTTATCGTCACTCGACTCAGATGAAGATGTAGTCTTATCGCCCGTAATAGGTGATTGACTATTCTCCGCAAAAGGTCGTTGAACATCGGCAGCAGCCTGTTTGAGTTCTTCCACAGAAGCTTTTAGGTCTGGCGCGAGCTCTTCCATCCCCATTTTTTCTGCTTTTTTAAGATTCTCTTGCAGCTCTTGAACTTTCAGCTCATGAGCTAACTCATCTTTAACTCCGTTGGCCATTGCTTTAGCGCCGCTAATAAACTTAGACACACTACGTATCGCAACCGGTAGACGTTCTGGACCCAGAACAACCAAACCAACAACAGAAATTAATACCAGTTCCCAGAAACCGATATCGAACACGGCTTAAACCTGCTCTTTATCTTTTTTAACTTCTTCTTCTACAGAAGAAGCTTGTTCTTTTTGCTCTATATTTTTAGGCTCAAAGTCCGCGTCTTTCTCTTCTGCTTTTTTAGCAGAATCTTCATCACTCATGGCTTTCTTAAAGCCCTTCACAGCAGAACCTAAATCACCACCCATATTACGTAGTTTTTTAGTGCCAAATAACAATACAACGATTACAGCAATAATGAGTAATTGCCAAATACTGATACCACCCATTCTATATACCTCGGGGATTTAGTGAACATCTAAACTTAACGACAAGTGTACAGATTATTTACTGTGTACTCGCCAACTAAGAAGCCAAAATGTGATGCCTGCGATACCACTACCTATTGTAGGGTAGATATTATTGTCTGAGATAAGTATTGCAGCGCATATAATTAACGTCGAACCAATACCAAAGAGTAACTTCCCTTTAGCATGCTGTTGCTTGGTTTCTCTATATCCAAGATAAAGATGCTCCATTTTCTGGTTCATCGCTTTACCTTGTTTCAAGCTATCATAAAGTAGCTCTGGTAGTTCTGGAAGTCTTTCTGCCCAAAAAGGTGCTTTCTCTTTAATTGCATTAACCACGGCTTGTGGCCCAACTTGATTCGCCATCCAGCGTTCTAAAAATGGTTTTGCGGTTTCCCATAAATCCAGTTGAGGATATAACTGACGTCCCAAACCTTCTACGTACAGTAAGGTTTTTTGCAATAAAACTAATTGTGGCTGAACTTCCATATTAAATCGTCTAGCGGTATTAAATAGGTTCAGCAACACATGACCAAAGGAGATCTCACACAAGGGTTTAGCAAATATAGGCTCACAAACAATCCGAATCGCGAATTCAAACTCTTGCACATTGGTATCTTCTGGAACCCAACCAGAGTCAACATGTAATTGAGCCACTTTTGCGTAATCTCGATTAAAAAACGCCAAAAAGTTTTCTGCTAAATAGCGTTTGTCTTCGCTATTTAATGTGCCCACTATGCCGCAGTCCAAGCCTATCCATTGTGGGTTTTCTGGGTGCTCTGGGTTTACAAACACATTGCCGGGATGCATATCCGCATGGAAAAAACTGTCTCTAAAAACTTGAGTGAAAAAGACGCTAACACCCCGTTCAGAAAGCAGCTTCATGTTAGTGCCATTTGCCTCAAGTCCTTCAATATCAGAAACTTGTATGCCATATATTCTTTCTGACACCATCAAGCTTTCACTACTAAAATCAGTGATCACTTCTGGCACATAAAGCTCTTCGCTATCGGAAAAATTTCGTCTTAATTGGATGGCATTCGCTGCTTCTCGACGAAGATCTAACTCATCGATCAAGGTTTTTTCATACTCGCGAACCACCTCAACCGGTTTTAATCTTCGCGTCTCAGGCGTTGCTTTTGCCACCAGCTTTGCGATTCGATACATCAACTTAATATCAGCATCAATAATTGGACGGATATCCGGACGAATCACTTTTAAAACTATTTCTTGCCCTGTTGCGGTTACAGTGGCGGTATGTACCTGAGCAATGGAAGCTGACGCTAGTGGCGTAATATCAAAATCGCTAAACCAGGTCTCTAACTTCCCACCGAGTGCCTGCTCCATCTGTTGTTTGGCCAGTTGCCCATCAAATGGGTCCACCTTATCTTGCAGTAGCGCCAATTGATCAGCTAAATGAGGAGGAAATAGATCTCGCCGTGTTGACATCATTTGGCCAAACTTAATCCATACAGGCCCTAACTCTTGAAGTGCTAATCGTAATCGTACCCCTAGCGGTTTATCAGAGTGCTTGTTTTTCAGCCAAAATAGCGCTTTACGTAGTAATAACGGTGTTTTTGTTAGTTGATGTTGTGGGATCAGTTCATCCAGACCATATTCTAGTTGGACTTTAGTAATGCGGTATAAACGGCGAAGTTCAGCAGGGGTCATGAACGCTCCAACAGAAGATTTAGTCTAGATTCTAGCTGTTCAATGTCAGATTTTATCTCATCAACTTGATCACAGAAGTAGGCGACTTCAAGAGGTGGTGGCGCGATTCTCCACTCTTCGGTAATGATTTGAGCAAGATGGCTTTGATGCTTACTCGCTCGTGTCTTCGCCCAACATGCCATGTTTTTTGCACCTTGAACAAGACTATGAGCCACAATGTCTCCCGTGACCCGCGACATCCATTCTTCAATATCAGGTTTGATGAGCTCTAACAGTTCAGAAAAGTGTTGAGCTAACTTAATATCACCCACTAGTTCAATTTTCTCTTGCTTGATCAACTGGGTAATATTGTTCTTATCTCTTAGATCCGTAAGGCTAGCTAAATGCAAAGAGAGATAACAGTCAGGTTCCCCTTCATAATTTGCTAACACATCCACTTGCTGACTAAATACAAACGTCAGTTTCTTATCCACTTCTATGAGGTGAATCTGTAACACTTGCCCTTTTAAGCGAGACAAACGGCGACCATAATCAGGATTATCATTGATTAGTGTGTTAATTGCGGTCTCAATTACCGCGGTTGCAAGCTGGTCAATGGGCATGTTTACCTCAGAATTTGAAGCCACGGTGAAGGGCAACAATTCCACCGGTTAAATTATAAAATCCTGTCTGATCAAACCCAGCATCATCCATCATGCCTTGTAAGGTATTTTGATCAGGGTGCATACGAATAGATTCCGCAAGATATTGATAGCTCTCCCCATCATTTGCGACTAACTCACCCATTTTAGGTAATAGATGAAAAGAGTAAGCATCATAGATTTTTGATAATGGCTCAAGAATAGGTTTAGAGAACTCCAACACCAACAAACGACCGCCAGGCTTTAATACTCTGAACATCGAGCGCAACGCTTTATCTTTATCTGTGACATTTCTTAAACAGAAACTGATGGTAATGCAATCAAAATAGTTGTCAGGGAAAGGCAGTTCTTCAGCGTTAGCTTGGACATAATGAACATTGCCAACAACACCACTGTCTCTTAATTTATCTCGGCCAACATTTAACATTGAGTTGTTAATGTCCGCCAAAATAACGTGGCCTTTGTCACCAACAATACGAGAAAACTTAGCGGTTAAGTCACCGGTGCCACCACCTAAATCGAGAATGCGTTGTCCCGGTCGTGCCCCACTACAATCAATAGTAAAGCGCTTCCATATTCGGTGAATACCACCAGACATCAGATCATTCATTATGTCGTATTTAGCCGCAACAGAATGAAATACCTCAGCAACCTTAGCGACTTTTTCGTCTTTTGCTACTGTAGTAAAACCAAAATGGGTGGTTTCATCTTTTAATTCGGTTGAGTCTGTTTTTATACTTATATCTGTCATTTTCTACCTCGTTAGCAACGCCTTGAACTGTCAAAGGAATTGCGGACGATTAGTTTACTTTATCCTCAGGCTGTTGTCTTTCTACTAAAACATCATTTTGAGCAATTTCCGAAATACTCTGTGGTATCGGTCGCTTTATTTCCACCCCTAACGCTTTAAAACTTTCTGCCTGTCGAATCACGTTGCCACGTCCTGTTGCCAATTTATTCATTGCACCTTGGTAACTTAAGTTTGCTTTGTCTATCGAGTGTCCAACTTGCTCCATATCGGTTAAAAACAGCCGTAGCTTGTCATACAGTTTGCTGGCTTTCTCTGCGATAACTTTAGCATGTTGGTTTTGTCGTTCATTTCGCCACAAGTTGTCTATTGTTCTCAGTGCAACCAACAGCGTGGTTGGGCTGACCAAAATAATATTATTTTCCATTGCATCTTTAATTAGGCTAGGGTCAGCTTCGGCTGCCACTTGAAAAGCGGGCTCGACAGGAATAAACATCAAGACGTAATCAAGGCTCTGAATACCTTTTAGTTGATGGTAATCTTTTTGCGAGAGTCCTTTAATATGCGCCCTTAAAGCGAGTAAATGATCCCTAATGGCGCTACTTTTATCTTCATCATTAGTGGCATTAAAAAATCGTTCATAGGCGATTAATGCCATTTTAGAATCGATAACCACTTGTCGATCGTGAGGTAAATGAACAATAACATCAGGTTGGTAGCGTTTGCCGGCATCATTTTGTAAGCTCACTTGAGTTTGATACTCATGACCTTCACGCAAACCTGACTCAGCAAGCACTCTTGCTAGAACAACTTCTCCCCAGTTGCCTTGCTGCTTATTATCCCCTTTTAACGCCTTAGTAAGATTCACCGCATCTTTGGTCATCTGTTCATTCAGCTTTTGCAGGTTTTTAATTTCATACACTAAGGTATGTCGCTCTTTTGCTTCAGCGCCAAAGTTGTCATTTACCTGTTTTTTGAATCCTTCCAACTGCTCTTTAAGTGGTGACAGTAAACTTTGTAAGCTTTGCTTATTTTGTTCGTCTACTTTTGCTGTTTTCACATCAAACAAGGCACTGGCAAGTTGTTCAAATTCTTGCTTAAGTCTCTGTTCCGCTTGCTCTAACAGCTGCAATTTCTCTCTATTGGCTTTATTTTCTTCTTCTCGCCTTGCTTCTTGCTCACGCAAGGCCGTTTGCAATTGTGCACATTGTCCCTTTTGCTGATCCAGTTGCGCTGTTAGCTCATTACGGTGATGTGATATTTCATCAAAATGGCGCTGCTTTTCCATTGCTGCCATCAACTTTCCATGCAACTGCTTCAGTTCAATAACGGATTTATCACGTTCAATGTCGAGCTTATCCAGTTCATCACGGGCATAGTCTAAAGCCTGCTGGAGTTGAGCATTTTTTTCATTCAGGATGAGTGTGTCTGTCGCTTGCTCTTGCGCACGTAATTGCAGTTGAAACATCATTTTCTGTTTACACCACCAACCAACAAAAAATGCAGAACAGATTCCACTTACCACCACTGCAAGCACCATGTTTTGATGTTCAATTATCCACTGCATAACTCGATTAATCCTGCTTTATTCACTATTTTTGATGGTATGAGAGCACTGGATAAATGTCCAGTTCAAAGAAAGAAAAAGTGCTATTCTCTATCATTAATCACCGATTAGCAGACTCCACATTCCGCTATTAATTAAATCCCGCTAGGTTTGCTATTAAAGAAGTGCTATATATTGCACTTTGTTTTTCACTGCCCATGAACTAAAAATAATGATAGATGAACGTCGTGCCATCGGTTTTGGTATTTCTGCGGTTTTATTATGGTCTACCGTTGCTACAGCATTTAAACTGACACTTGAGCAATTTACACCAATTCAAATGCTCACTATCGCCAGTTTTGTCTCAGCATTAACCCTTATCGTTATCTGCTTCCTTCAAGGAAAATTAGATCAGTTAGCCGCGACTTTCTTCGCTAATCCTCTCTATTACTTGCTATTAGGACTGATAAATCCTTTAGCTTATTACTTAGTTCTATTTAAAGCGTATGAGCTGCTTCCCGCCTCGCAAGCCCAACCAATTAACTACAGTTGGGCCATTACACTCACGATTATGGCTTCCATATTTCTTGGACAAAAAATTCGCAAGCAGGATTGGATAGCATGTGTTTTTGGCTACTTAGGTGTAGTTATTATCGCCACAAAAGGAAACTTACTGGAGCTGCATTTCGAAAGTCCACTTGGTGTAATGTTAGCGCTACTCTCCACGCTATTGTGGGCTGGCTACTGGATCTTAAACGCAAAAAATAAAGCAGACCCGATTGTCGGCGTATTACTTGGTTTTTTAGTTGCTCTGCCTTTTGCTGTTGGCTTGTGTTTGTTTGAATCCGCGAGTTGGAATATCAGCGTATCTGGCTGGATAGCAGTGAGCTATGTAGGTCTGTTCGAAATGGGGATTACTTTTGTGTTGTGGTTATCCGCATTAAAAGCCACCACTAACACAGCACGAATCAGCAATCTTATATTTATTTCGCCCTTTATCTCGTTACTTCTATTGGCTTACATTATTGGCGAGCAGATTCATCCATCGACATTTGTCGGACTGATCCTGATTATTTTCGGGTTAATCGTTCAGCAACGAAAAGCCAAACGTAAAACTTAACCAAATAGCTGGTAAGCTAATTCGTACCCTTCCCCTCGGATAATATCAATGGTTTGTACCATTCCTAGGGGAAATCCAAGCACTTCATTACTAGGATGGCTGGCGATAAATTGTTGTTTCTCTTCTGTTGATGTTAATGAATCCCATGCTTTATGAATATCCATAGAAAATCTCATCAAATGCGCAAGATTAGGTGAAATTTTGGCTTTGGAAGGTTGGTAAGAACAAGCAATCGCTTCCACCATTTGCGGAGGAAAATCCCACGCCATCGCCAGCTTAGCTCCAAGTGTTGGCACATCGGTAGCCAATAACTCTTGCTGGACAGCGATCGCGTCTTCACCATTGCTTACCCGCTCGACAATAACGACAGCCAATTCTGGCAAATTAGTATGGATCATTAATTCACCAATATCATGCAAGGTTCCCGTAGTAAATACTTCATCACGGTCGAGCCCTGCGCGTTTACTCAGGCGACTCGCTATCATTGATACTTCGAAAGTATTGGCCCAGTAGTCTTTCAAACTTATCGTGTCTAGATTAGTGAAGATCTGTGACATTACCGAGGAGCGAACAAGTGATCGAACAGAATCACTCCCAATACGAATGACCGCCTCTTTAATTGAAGAGATTTCTCGCCGGCTTCCAAATAACGCCGAGTTGGCCATTCTTAGCACTTTGGTACTCAGTATTTGATCCATCGACAGTTTCAACGCCAATTCATCAAAATCAAATTCCGGGTGATTCACTAAGTCGAGTAACTCATGCAGAACTTTTTCAATTCGGGGCAATTGGTCCACTTTTGCTAAAAGCGCTTGTTGACTCATGAACTCCCTCCTAACGACCCACCTCTATTTAATATAGGTCAGATAAAGCATGCTATTAAAAATTTTGCATTAAATGTTAATCCTATCAGCAGTTCACACCGCCACTAAACCAACCATTTCAGCACTTAGAGTGGTAATAGATAACAGAGGAGTATCGGGCAGCTATCGAGGAACTAGAGGTAATAGTTATGATTAAAGACTCATACTACTCATGAACGTTTTTGTTGACGTTTTTATCAGCATTTAATTTATGAGGTTAGTATGAATATAGAACGGATATACCAATTAATAGTGCAATGTAAATTGGCGGTGAATGACGCACCCAGCTTATCTTTGCTTAAGTCTCATCTAGATGAAGTTACTCAACAATTGGGATACCACTACTACTTGTTTGGTCTATCGACACCGAAAAACATGAATCACTCTGAAAACTGTATATTAAGCAATTACCCGATTGAGTGGCGAAAGAGATATGACGAGAATCACTACGTCAATATCGATCCCATCATCTTACATTGCATTAAAAACACCTCGCCGATTCGCTGGTCAAAATTGCACTATTCACTGAATAATCAAGAACAGATCTCTTTGATGATTGAAGCCTCAGATTATGGACTAAAAAGTGGCTTTAGTGTCCCAATCCACGGTGCGCATGGTGAGAAAGGGGTTTTAAGTTTTGCATCGCAATCAGCATTAGAGTCTGACGAAATTATCCAACAGATGGCCGTTGCAACCCTTCTTGCGGTACATTTATATGACATGTTTAAGCAGAGCGTTCAGGTAAGCAAAGAAAAACCATCACCTCTGCTCTCTCACTTAAAATCGTATGATCTATCTGAAAAAGAGAAGTCTTGCCTCACTTGGGTCGCGGATGGGAAAAGCTCATGGGAGATCGCTCAGATACTGGCTTGCAGTGAAAGAACGGTCAATTTTCATTTACAAAATGCCCGAGAAAAGCTCAATACATTCACCAGAACACAAACTGTTTCTCAGGCACTATTAACCGGACAAATAACACCAAGATTTGATGATAACCCTAAGAGTTATTGACTATCCATTGGTCAAATTCATCATTCATCATAAAACGCAAGGCAACGCTTTTGGTATCACCTAGCTTATGGACTTTTTGATCCCCAAAGCGTTCAAAGGGAAGACCAATACGTTTTAAGATTCTTTCTACTGCTAATGACGTGACGGTTATATATTCTTTAACACGATGCGTGTGTGCATACTGCTGTACACCCTTAAACATTGATACCGTCACATCGCTTATTTTATGACTTGATGCGACTGAATCTTTATCGACAGCGAAACGACTTAACTCACAGATGTTTGGATCTGAAATAGTCGCAGCATCCCCCTGCATGGTATTAAATGTATCTTTTAGCATATAGGAAGAGGTAGTAGGAATAATTCGCCAGCAGCCCACCATTGCTTCTTCTTGACGAACATAAATATAGGACGCAGAAGGCGTATCGTACTCATCTTGCTCACGTCCTTTGTTTGAGCTCAACTCCCAGTTAAGTCGTCCAATAAACACCTTATGTCGTAGCGTTAATAGGTCATTAAAAGTATTCGGGTTTAGTTCGTTATAACGTCCATAATTGATATCGTAGTGCATAAATCACCTCCTGTTCGGAGATGAAAAACTATCAATAACCCTCGTAAATGTGACCTGTAAGAACTTACAGTTGACCTTAGAGGAAAACTATATCTCTTTGATATCTATCAACTTAAATAATCTATCGTTACTCTTTTAGCAATGTCGTATTACTCGACTTCAAGTTTGGTTTAATGTAGCCAAGTAGAATAGCTTTGCTAATTGCCTGATAACGATTCGCGGCTTCAAGCTTTTTAGTGGCATTATTCAGATGAAAGAAAATCGTTCTTTCGCTACAGTCCAATATTTGTGATATTTCCCATGTCGTTTTCCCTTCGGCTGCCCAAAGTAATGACTCTTTTTCTCGTTTGGTTAAGGCCACATCACTCTGCTGCTCTGTACCAATTAAATGGGAAACTTTTGAGTAGGCAATTGGAGCAATTGCTTGTGCCCAAGTTTGAATAGATTGCTGTTCAGCAATAGAAAATTCACTTTCTAGTTTCTCCGAAGCAAAGCTCAATAATCCAGCTTCGCCGCGATTTCCATGAATAGGAACGGTATAACCACTTCTTAATCCCGACTCCTTAGCTTCTGAAAAAAACGTCTTCTCTGCTGCAGACAGTTTACCCATCTGTATAGCGCTCCACGATATCGCATCACTGCTTTGCAAACAGTGTTTCACTACAGGGTCGATATTAATCAAATCTTTACGATCGTACTTCTCCCGCCAAAGGTCAGGATAGTTATCAAGAATAAAAGGATCACTACGAGTAATAGAGAATGGAACAGACCAACCCAATAAAAAATAGTCGTAACCAAACAGCTTTGTAAGACGATCAAGAGTCTTCCCCACAGTATCCACGCAGGTTGATTGTGACAACTCAGCCACCAAAGCTGTGGTTTCGTCCAAGAAAAGCATAATGTCTACCTATAACCTGTCAGATCAGACAGGTAAATGTTTTTGGTTCTAGTGCTATTATTTTAGCATCCTATCAGTAAGTGGATATCAATTAGAAACGTTTGGGCTCTCAAATCTTTGAAAATCCCCAAATCCCTTATCTGAATTGACATGAATTCCCATAGGATGGCTAGGAAATACGCACCATATTATAAAAAAATAACCCAATTTGGTGTATCAAACAAAGAACCGACCTGTAAATTATAGGTCGGTTCTTTGCTTTTAACCTCTTCTAAATTGAGATGCTCTCTTGATAAAACTGGATATCGGTTTCTGAAAAACACCAAACATGATAACTGTGAGCAGACAGTACAATTTTCCTTCATATCTGTAACTGCATCGTAATTTTGATTCTCATCAACTCCCTTCGTCGTGAAATCGATTCTTATATAGAGAGAAAACATGCAAGTAAAAAGACATTTATGACCTAGTCCACAATAATTAGTGACTGCTCTACAATATATTACATTGTTAATAGCTAGTCTTATAATTTGCATCCTTATTCAGAATATTTGCCAGTGAATATATTCCTTATTGATATTTCACTATGGCAGAAGGAATAATATATCAAAATAGTCACCATTAAAGCATGATGATTATTTAAATAAATAGATAAAATAATTTAATTTGATCTTTAAAGTTGAATTTAAATCACATTAATCAAACGCCATTTATATTCTTATATGCGCGATTAGAAATAACAAATAAATAAGGAGTTACTATGGACAAGCCGATTTTAGTTGTTGCTGTAGGCGGTAATGCATTATTGCAACGTGGTGAAATTATGAGTTGTGACAATCAGAAAAAAAGTATTTCTGCTACGTCCGAAGCTCTCGCAAAGTTACATGAGAAATATCGTCTCGTTGTAGTACATGGTAATGGCCCACAAGTTGGTTTACTTGCTCTGCAAAACTTAGCCTACAAAGATTGTCCTCCCTACCCATTTGACGTCCTAGGTTCAGAAACACAGGGAATGATTGGTTATTTAATGCAGCAGAACCTTAAGAATGTTCTACCTAAAAAGAACATCACTACTGTATTAACACAAGTGGCTGTGGATGAGAATGACCCTGCCATTGCTGATCCTAGTAAGTTTATCGGCCCGGTATATAGCAAAGAAGACGCGATGGCTCTTGCTGAAGAAAACAATTGGGTAATTAAACCCGACGGTGATATGTGGCGTCGAGTAGTACCGTCACCAGCTCCTAAGACCATTATTGAAGCGGAAGCAATCAAGTGTCTACTCGCACAAGACCATATCGTTATTTGTGGCGGCGGCGGCGGCGCACCTGTGATCCAAAATGGCGAACACCTAACGGGTTTTGAAGCGGTGATAGATAAAGATATGACTGCATCTCTAATCGCACAAGAAATTGGCGCTTCAGATCTACTTATCTTAACCGATGGTTCTCATGCTTGTGTAGACTGGGGTCTACCAACTGAAAGAAAACTCGAAGCGGTGACAATTGAAGAGATTAGTCAGTACTCATTTGCAGCGGGCTCCATGAAGCCAAAAGTAGAAGCATGTTGTCACTTTGCTCAAACGGGTGGTACAGGACATATTGGAGATTTATATCAAGCTGTTGACGTGATGGATAAAGCAACAGGTACTCATATTAGTAAATAATTAGTTTTTAGTTAGTCAATTACTTATAGAATAAAACCAGTAATAATATGAATGGTTATTTATATTTAAATAACCACCAAAACAGACTAACTAAAAAATATGCCATTTATACTACAGGAATAATAATATTTCTTGGATATTATTTGAATAACTATCTCAATGAAAAGTAAAGGCTCTACTTTAGACAAGTAGAGCCTTTGTTTTTTCTTTTATTACCATCAATATAAAATAAAAAATCACATATGGAGAATGGTTATTTAAATAATATTTATCATTCACCACATTTACTTAAGTCACCTCAAGAAACTTATTCAGAGAAAGTTTATTGGCTCCTGATCAAGCACTGACTTGAAAACATAACCACTCTACGGTCAAAATCAGCAGCATGGAGCAAAAGCCAATAAAAATTTAGCTATACCTTAAACTGAGCGACCAGTTCCTGTAACCTTGCGGACAGTCGGGCCAACTCTTCAGAAGACACGGCACTTTCTTCCGAACTAGCAGCAGTTTGAACTGCGATTTCGCTAATATTAACCACACTTTTGTTCATCTGTTCTGCCGTTGCACTCTGCTGTTCAGCAGCACTTGCTATCTGCAAATTGTAATCACTGATGGTTAGCGAAGATTTCTCTATCTCTTGTAGAGAATTCGCCGCTTCATTGGCTAAATCAACACCTTGTTCGGCATGTTTCCGGCTTAGCTCCATTGCATCTACTGCCTCTACAGTTCCTAATCTCAATTTTTCAACCGTCTCTTCTATTTCATGAATGGACTCTTGGGTTCGCTGAGCTAACGTTCTCACTTCATCAGCAACAACCGCAAAACCACGCCCTTGCTCTCCAGCTCTAGCGGCTTCAATTGCCGCGTTAAGTGCTAACAAGTTAGTTTGCTCAGAAATATTCTTAATTACATCGGTAATAGAGTCGATACTTTCACTCGCTTTTGCTAACTCCTCAACCACTAAAGCCGCTTTCTGAATATTTCCAGAAAGCGTCTCTATCGCTCCCGATGTTTTCTGTACGACCGCTTTCCCCTTTTGTGCCTGTTCAGTAGACAGATTTGCCGCACTAGCAGCCTCTGTAGTACTGCTAGCCACCTCTTGGACAGTAATGGTCATCTCATGCATAGCGGTCGCAATCTGTTCTGTTTCGACCTTCTGAGTCTCTACACCACGCACATTCTCATTAGCTGCAATAGTAAGTTGCTCGGATGCTGTCGCAACCATATGAGTTGAACTGGAGACCTCTCCTAACAAATCAGCAAATTTATCTAACATGCTATTAAATGAGGCCGCCATGTCACCAAGTTCATCCTTAGTGGTGATATCACTTCGGAAAGTTAAATCATTCTCGCTCTCTACCTGACTCATTAATTGGCTAAAACCAACAACCGGAGTAGTGATTGCTCGAGAAACCCAGATACCAATCGCGACCGCTACGATTGAAATTACCACCACCGTCACCACAGACTCAAGAATAATTTTATCTTTGAGTTCAATGGCACCAGAGAAAGCCTCTTCTGCATCAATCTCACTCATTAATACCCAATTTAACCCTGGTATGTTTATTGGTGTATATGCAGAAAGAACGGACACCATTCGATAGTCATCAAAAATAGCAAAACCCGACTCACCATTAATCGCACGCGTTGTTCCTTCTGTCCGTATCTCTTGTAGCCCTATATTACTTTCCTTTGTTTCTATCTCTTGTAGCACTTGGGCATCAACCGCCAAATCACTGAGTAAAGAGAGAAAAGCGCTAGGATCTTCCAGCAAGAATCGACTCAAACTCCGAGCTTTATAATCGCTCCCCACTAGATACGTTTCACCCGACAGACCCAATCCATTTTGTTGCCACTTTCCTGCACTGGTCATAATGCTATTTATGCCACCAATAGGCATTTGGAATATGAGTACACCAATAATCTCACCATTGCTGTCAGCAATAGGCGAAGCGATGAATGAAGCTTGGGCTTGATAGGAAGGTAAGTAAGGTTGAAAATCGACAATAACGGTTGAGTTAGCTGAACCAGTACGAATCGCTTTACGATATACATCCGCTAACCCGGAGTTAGCATAAGGCCCATTTTGTAAAGATGTTGCGTAATCTAACTCTTTGAAAACGGAATAAACAATATCACCGTTGTTTGCATCGACTAGAAATATATCGTAATAATCAAATTTCTCTAAATACTCGGTAAATCTCGGATGATAGACTTTGTGGGCCTGATTGTACGCATTATCCCCTTCAGCCGCACCTAGCAAGTGCTTAGATCCCATCGCATTTCGATTGTTTTTAATGTAATTCCATTGCCAGTAAACACCTTGATCATCCAATTTGCTTAAGAGTTCAGATGTATTAACAGAGTCACCACTGTTTAATTTTTGATACTCGGTTGCAAATTGATTTTGGTAATAGAGAGCTAGCTCTTGCTGATATTGCTTCACATCTAACTGAATAGGCTCATTAAATGCTTGGCTAAAAGCTTTCATAGCATCAACGGTCATTGTGCTATTAGACAGGGTTTCAATTTGGCTCTGTATCGTTAGAAAATAGTCTTCGATTTGGGTTTTTCTAGCATCCCGAATAGAAATTAACTGTTTTTGAGCAGCATCTTTTAACGCCATGCTAGAGACATCAGATGAAAGTGAGCCAAGAAGAACAGAAGCAATAACAACAGGAATAACACCGACACCAACCATCCAAAGCGTGATTTTTTGTCTAATTTTCATAATAACGACTCCAACAAAGCATGAATGAAGACCTAAGTTGGTCTCCTGATAGCTAGCCAGATATGTTAATTATTATTATTATCAATAGTAAAGTGTAGTCGATATTTATCATTCGACAGAATTAATTCTAGGGAACAGTATGTGATTGAAATGGCCAAGTCGTGAGATGAAAGTAGAAAATCAACAAATAGCAGGCAAAAAAAAACCGCTAAAAGCGGTTTCTTTAATATGGCGGAGAGATAGAGATTCGAACTCTAGGACGGTCGCCCGTCGCCTGATTTCAAGTCAGGTGCTTTCGGCCACTCAGCCATCTCTCCATAATTTTTACTAAATAAAGACTAACAATCTATCTGCTTTATCCAGTTTTGCCTTCAGATTTGTTCAAAATCTGAAAACAAGTAAACAAGCCTGGCGATGTCCTACTCTCACATGGGGAAACCCCACACTACCATCGGCGCTATTGCGTTTCACTTCTGAGTTCGGCATGGAATCAGGTGGGTCCACAATG
>NZ_VTXE01000050.1 GCF_013114595.1 Vibrio sp. 99-8-1
TACTAGATGGGAAATTAATCTGGGCTGAAAAGAATCTAGCCCAGATATAATCTGACAGGCACCAACAAAGTGGGTAACTGTCAGATCAGGTCTGAGCTAGTACAATTAAAAATCACCATACTTTGGCTATTGCTTAACTCTAAGTAATCGCGCAAATCTAGGTATACCCATATGAGTAAAACCATTGAACTGATAAGTAATCATCTCACCTACTACAGGAGGTTGTTTGCGTTGCTTGTCCGTTAAGCCCGCACCAATATAAAACTGTACCCCATCACCATTTTGTACTAATAATGCTCCTGTCTGCCCCAGATACTTGCCTTTGCCAGCTTTATAACCGATAACGACCGCTTCCGCATCTTGATGTTTTTTCAACTTCAATAAAGTGTTGGAGCGCCCTTTAGCATAACTCGCTTTAGGATCACGTAATATGATGCCTTCAGCATGATTTGACGTTAGCTGAAGCAGTTCATTTTCAACTTGCTCCTTTGACTTCACGGGACGCTGTTCCACGACGTCTATATGCGCAACAGCAAGATCAATCACCAGTTTCTGTAACCACGCATATCGTTCCCGATAAGACAAAGAAGAGTTAGGTGTATCAAATAACATGAAACGAATGTGCTTCCAACCCGCATCCACTGGAATGCTTTTTAACACGGTAGTTTGTACTAATTGAAACTCTCCTCTTCCAGCCCAGAGTTCACCCTCTAAAACATAATTCGGCAGCATATTTGTAAACCAAGCTGGCGCAATAATTTTATTACCCTTACGCGTCAACAACTGACTTCCTGTCCAAACGGCTCTTATTCCATCAAGTTTTTCACTAAACCAATACCCTTCAATATGTTGATGATTCTGATATTCATTAGCTTGCGCTAGCTTAGCTTCAAAATTTGTTGATGCATCTGTAGGTATGACTCCAAAAGCGATCTGGACAGTGATAGCAATCATAGATAGTTTTATTACTCTGCTCATCTTTTACCTCAAGGCAATTAAATGAGCGCAATTATGAGAATAAGCTGTATTTAAGGTAAAACTCTTAATGGCGCTGATGCGGCAAACTCCAAATAGTTTTAATGGTAAAAAGAGATTATTTACGTAATCAAGAGACTGAGTTCAAACATCAGTGAGTGCTTTTTCGCCAAAATGATGATTATTACGTCAAACAGTTCAAAAACATAGAAAAATACTTGCACCGAATACGGTGAATCGATAATATCTACCTCGTTCCAAATCGATACTGAACTGACAATAGCAACAGCAAAGGTTAGTTTAAAATTTATATCGAGAAGGACGAAATGCTCGCTTAGCTCAGTTGGTTAGAGTACTTGCATGACATGCAAGGTGTCACTGGTTCGAGTCCAGTAGCGAGCACCAAATTTAGAAAAGGCCTGCTTTTAAGCAGGCCTTTTTGCATTTCAAACATCGTCATTATCATTCATATTGTAGCTGCACTCACTAACCAGTTGCTCTATCCCCTCTTCCATCATCTGACTGATTAAGATCTATTTTTCAAGTTGACCAATAAAGGTTATGAGTCATAAAAAAGATGTGGAGTGAACAGCCAGTGCCCTACCCGCTATTTCTACACAAACACATACTCAAGTCACCTCAAGGTGTTTATCCAGCGAGAATTTATTGGCTTATGATCTAAGCACTGATTTGAAGGTAATAGCATCGTCATGCTACGGCAAGAATCAGTAACACAAAGCAGGAGCTCATCAACATGCCCATTTCTGCATCAGATAACCTTAAAAGGGAATTCCTTCGATTATCTTCCTTGAACTGAACCTGTTGATGCTGCTCTGAATCCTGCTCCTTGAGGTCATTAAAGTATAACCTCTATTTAACGGACGATGGCTCTATTACGTTTTTCAAAATGGATACCAGAATAATTGCGACTCCAGCACTCTTTTAGCAATCGCAGCGACCACCACCACAGCTATTACACTAAGGCAAACAAGATCCTTCTTACTGATAGGTTTAGCACTATACCAAGTTCTAGAACTATGGCGGCCAAATCCTCTAAGAGTCATCGCGTTTGAGATCTCATCAGCCCTATCTAAGCTAGAGAAAATTAAAGGGCCAAGAATCTTAGAGACGTTTTTCATTCGTGTAAATAACGGTGTTTCTTTAGAGATCTCAACACCTCTTGCCTGTTGAGCGTGCATTATATTGACAAAATCTGATTTTATTTCCGGCAAATACCTCAATGTTAAACTAACTGCGTATGCTATTTTGTAAGGTATACCTAAGCGATTCAAACTTGCTGCAAATTCAGTAGGATGGGTAGTAAAAACAAACACTAACGCAATAGGAAACATACTAAAATATTTTAGCGTTACAGTAGAAAGATAAAAGAGTGTTTCTACTGTAATCGAGTATTGCCCGGGCAAAGTTAATAGTAAGATTTCACTTCCAATTAGCTCCACACCTTGTTGAGGAGCAAGCAAAAACATAAATAGAGCATTAAGTACTAGCACTGAACCAGTTGCAATAAGTAAAGGTTTATACACTCTAAAAGGCACAGCCGTCATTCGTAGTAAATACAAACCTAGACATATCAATGTCGTAATAAATCTAATATCAAATGTGGTGAGCACGATGGTTACCCAAGCCAAAAATAACACGAACTTGGTAATACCATTTAAAGAATGTAACGGTGAACCCGTATCGATGTAACTTATTCCAAACGCTATTTTTGAAGACTTCATGCGACCAACCCTTCGTTTGAAATAAAGTGTTGCATGAATCCATCAGTGTCATCAATTTCAAATGCTTTCGCCAACTGATATAGACTGGTTGTCGCCAAATTCGCTTTATCCAATAAAGCAGGTTCACTAAACACTTCTGTCATTGGGGCATCTTGAATCAATTTGCTGTCCGACAAAACAATCGAACGCGTTGTATATTCAAGAACTAAGTGCATATCATGAGAAATAATCACAACAGTTATGCCTAATGTTTTATTCAACTTACCAATAAAAGAGAGCATGGAGGTATAATTGCGATAGTCTTGACCTGCTGTAGGTTCATCAAGAATCAATAACTCGGGTTCCATAACAAGAATAGAGGCTATTGTTACACGTTTTTTTTGACCATAACTCAACGCTTCTATCGGCCAATTTCGGTATTTTTTTAAACCACACAGTTCTAAAACAGAGAGCACTTTCTCTGAAATCACATTTTCGTCTACGCCTCGATTTCTCAGTCCAAATGCAATCTCATCGAAAATCATATGATGGGAAATCATATGATTTGGGTTCTGCATAACAACGCCAACCTTTTTACTGCGCTCAAAAATAGATAGATCTGCCAAATTATCACCTTGAAGCTCAATCACCCCCTCATCAGGTTGTAAGACCCCCATGATCAACTTGGTAATAGTGGATTTCCCTGAACCATTTTTTCCCAAAATAGAGAGGAATTCACCTTTGTTTATATCAAAACTAACCTTGTCTAAAGCCTTTTTTTCACCATCATAAGAATAACTTAACTGGCGAATGGACATTAGTGGAGCACTGATATTTTTCGGATTGTTTCTCTCCATACACTGGAACCAAGCTTGGACATCTTCCTTGTAACCATCCAAAGTCATTGTAGATAATCGTGATGGATTATGTTCAGCAGAGACAACACAACCTGCCGCCTTCAAGGCTGAAAGATATAAAGGCTCTCTGATTCCATACTGACTTAATAGAGGCGAAGCGAGCAAATTGTCTGGTGTTGTATCGGCGACAATTTCTCCATTATCCATAAGAATAACCCGATCAACATGGCGATAAAGTACATCTTCTAATCTGTGCTCGATAATGATGATGGTTTTATTATGTTGTTGGTGTAATTGATCAATAATATCTATGGTTTTCTTACTGGTTTTTGGGTCTAACGCAGCAAGAGGCTCATCGAACAACAAAATATCAACGTCATCGACCAAAATTCCGGCAAGAGAGACCCGCTGCTTTTGTCCACCAGATAGCTCTTGTGGAGAACGAGCGAGCATAGTACTTAACCCGACAAGGTCAGCTGTCGACTTTACCAGTGGGTACATCTCAATAGTTGGGGTCAGCTGGTTCTCCAATGCAAATGCAATATCTTCACCAATACTTAAGCCAACGAATTGACTATCCGTGTCTTGCAGTACAGTACCAACTTGTTCGGTGTAGTGATGAAGAGCAAACGAAGAAGTATCTCTGTCATTTATCAGTAGCTTTCCAGAGATCTCACCCTTGATAGCATGAGGAATTAAACCATTTAAGCATTGTCCTAATGTAGACTTTCCACTACCACTCGCTCCAACAATCAAGACCTTTTCACCGGCCTCGATTGTTAAATTGATGTTTTTTAATGTAGGTTTGTCTAAGGAGTGATACTGAAACGAAAAATCAGTAAACGTGATTGTCATTCTATTTATTCTTCGCTTAAGTTACTGCTCTGCTGATTTCTTTTTGCAACAGATTTAAGAATAAAGTAACCCACAATAGCAATTAAGACCGTGTTACCTGCTGCAATAATTGTTAACTGAGTAAAGACTTTGGTAAAAGGTTCTGCGTATAAAACGGTATCCAGGAAAGCAGAACAGCCATAGCCAACCACATTACCAACCAGAGCTAAAACAACAAAAAGAACGTAATCTTTCGAGTTAAACACCCCTTCGCCAAGACGACCTTTTGTGAGCTTAGGAAACAAACCAATAACCAAACCAACAACACCAGAGCCTAAAACCCAGGTAAACCACACACCCCAACCCGCAAACAGGTCAGTCACCCAGTGACCTATAAATCCAACCAGAAACCCGACAATAGGCCCAAAAAGTACTGAAAATAGGGCAAGGACCGCCATAGCAGCTTTTAGGGTCGTATTGGCAAACACTGGGATACCAAACATAGGTAATCCACCAATACCATAGAGTGCCGCACCAATAGCGATAACGACAACCGTTTTAGCAGTAAGATTCATACAATTCCTTAATTTTTTTTGAAGCAATAAATAGCAATAACTTATTGATTATTCGTTGCTTTGATTCATTCTGTAGAATTATAGCCTAACCAAGACAATTAATAAATCTAGACGTCTAGACGTACCGGAAATATTTGCTGTTTGCAGAAATTTTATCTGCTAAAAACGAACACAGTTTTTGCCTGATGATTTTGCTTGGTAAAGGCAATCGTCTGCTTGACGTATTAATTGGTCTATGCTGATATGTTTCACGTTATCGCTAAAACTCAAGCCAATGCTTACGGTGGCATTAAAATAATTCTGCTCAGCGGTAAATTTTATTTTATGGAATGAATGACAAATAGAGTTAGCGAGTTGATGAGTGTGCTCTATAGTACTGTTTGGAATAAAGACGATGAACTCTTCTCCTCCCCATCGACCTGCAATGCCTACATCATCAGTAATAGATTTTAGAATAGAAGCGAAAGTGCCAATAACGTTGTCTCCAACTAAATGCCCATGCTTATCGTTGATAACCTTAAAATCATCAATATCAATCAACATACAACACATGTTATTGGCGCTAGTTTGGTTCTCTTTGAGCCATTCAAAAACAGAAAATCGATTTAACAGGTTGGTTAACTGGTCGTGACTTGCTCTATAGGCCAGCTCTTTTTCCATTTCGACTTTGTCAGTGACGTCTTCTAACACCACTTGAATCGCCAGTTCCCCATCCCATTCGATCAAATTATCATAAACATTAAAATAACGTTTCGTTCCGTCATAACAGATATTGGCGAAAATATTACTTTCATTTTCAACGATCAAGCCTTGCATTTTTGCCCGATTTCTCTCTACCGCAATCTCTTGATTGCAAGGCTCAACAATATTCAAAACCGAGTCTTGTCGTAAAACAAATTCTTTTGACTCTGCTCGCATCATTTTTACCCATGCATCATTGAGCATCAACGGTTTAAAATTGCGATGGACCAAAATTCCTTGCCCCGATTGCGTCACTAAACGCTTATATTTCAGATCATTCTCTCTTAGTCGTCTATTAGCTTCTTCAACTAAAGATAGGTCCATAACCGTCACCTGCAGGGCCGGTTTCCCCTTCCACTCAATCAAATGATCAATAGCAAAAACGGTAAACTCTCTACCGTTCTTATCAATGTTGGTGAAGGTATGTCCGTGAGGAACTTTGTTTCCATGGACAATGTCTCGATAGTTTTGTTTCGCAATGCTATGAA
Organism: Vibrio sp. 99-8-1; assembly: GCF_013114595.1. Lineage (GTDB taxonomy): Bacteria > Pseudomonadota > Gammaproteobacteria > Enterobacterales > Vibrionaceae > Vibrio. The sequence goes on from NZ_VTXE01000050.1 coordinate 6,192, forward strand.
GCGAAGGATCAATCAGATCTAAAAATGTGTCGATTTGAGTAAGAAGTTCTTCAGGAGAGCGGTAACCAAAAATTCTGGCATAGTTGTAATCAACGTGCACTGCATTCATGTCTTGAATAACAATTACACCATATGTGGAGTCTATATTTAGCTCAGACATGCATAACCTTGATTGAAATAAATTTGGAGATTTTATTATTTTATCTGTTTAGATATCCATGATATCAACAGGGCTCCTTAGTGACATCAAGATTTCCAGTAGAATATGATCTAAACTGACATATATATGGTAAATAATCGTTTGGTTTATTTTTTAGCTCATTTAATGAACTAAGTTAAAACCCTCTACGTTTCCAGAACTCACCTTCATCACGTGCAAAGAGCTCAAAGGTTTTTTCTGCAACCACTTTTCCATTCAACTCAACGGTCATTCGCCAAGGGCCAATTTTATTTTCAACTGGCAGCCAAATTGTATCCCCTAAATAGAAATCCCAGTCATTACTATTGATATGCTCTTCCCCATCAAATGGTTCAAGGACGTCGCCATCTTCTGTCGTAATACTGGGGTGATAAATACAGTATTGAATTTTTTGCCCTTTTGCTTTCTTAATGTTGATAATAAAACCAAACTCAATATCAACTTCAGCAGGAACACGTACCGTAAACTCTTGTATCTTCGGTAGCTGCTTTGATTTTGAGTCCCACGTAGAGTAAATACCGTAAGACGTCATTTCTATTATTGAAGAACGTTTAGCCATGTCTGTTTACCAGATAAAATTTGGCGCTAGTATATCCTCACCTCAGGCAGACAAACAGTCAATTACGATAATTCTTGTCAAATTATCCTTTGCAATTATTCGCATAACAGCTTGGTTTACGTGGGCAAACAGCTCCACGAGAACATATTAGTCGAGCTGGCGATTCAATCCCTCTTTCAACCCAGTTGATATTTAAAATACGTGAAACAGTAGAAAGATCTTTCTTAATATGACGAGGAATCATAACTTCTCCTCCCCCTTCCACACACAACTCCTTCAATTCCGAAGCAATTGAAATAGCATCTCCACCTTGAGCTTCTATTGCTGGATTAAGATCCAAACCGGCACATAACACACGACTGTTTTGAGCTGGGTCGACTACGTTGACCGATTCACAACAGTAAAGACGAGGTTCATCATTGACATCTAATATCGAAAGTTGAGCACAGGTACCGTCTCTTGATTCTGACAACATTCTAAATACTGACCAATGTTGGCACGGGTCATCTACCAGTCGCATGTTCCCCCAAGGAAGCGGTATGCCATTTCCGCGATAAACCGCTTTAAGCTTTCCTGGTGCGTAGGCATCAAAATAGTGCCAGTGAGGGTAAGGAGAAACCACTGTCATTCTCCTCATCGCAACCGATGGGGAAACCCCTATACTCTTATGAACATCCACTTCGTAACCGTGTCTATCAAGCAGTTGCCTAAACGGTACTTTAGGACACAACAAAGCTCCGGCAAAAAAGCTCGATTCAAAATCACGCCATGCATGCAGTATATCTTGTGGGTTAATCGGCGATCCCTGAGAAACACTATCATCCGCACGCCAAGAGTGATTTCCAATGGTGAGAACACTTTTCAATCCTTCTTTGTTATGTAGAACGCAGTGCCCTATATAAACGGCTAAGTCATACTTTAGACGTGTCGGATACTGTTTTAAAAGGTTGTTGAGATAAATGTTTCCCGGCGGTTCAAAGTAGGAGGTGACCAGCTGACGGCTAACCATACCCAATTCGTCCATCACCTCTGTCGGTGTCGAATCAACCCAATAGACATTCAATCCTTGAGCTTTCGCTAAGTCGAGCATGTCTTCAGCAGTAAGAGCCAGACGTTTTAAACCAATCTCTTCTGCAGCCCGTTCTAGATCAGGAAAATGGTTTTGATGGTGTTCTTGATAGGCGCGAATAAGAAGCTGAGCAAACTGTCTGCCATTGACTCCCGTTTGCGATAACAGTTCAGGAATCGCGATTTGTAGCATCTCGTTAGAAAACAGAAAACTTGGCTCTAAAGGAATACCACTAATCCCCCCTTTTCTGCCTTTATTTGGTGTGATGTCTTGCGACTCAGGCTCATCGTCTAAAAACCATGTAGCGCTCTTTTGAAACACCTTAGCAATAACGTCAAGCATATCCGCGCTAGGAACACGCTTTCCTCTTTCTATCATAGAAAGATAAGAAACAGATGGAGAGTTTTCAGGGTCAATGCGAACACAACGCGCAGACAAATCCTCCATGGTTAGATGGTTACGCTTTCTAAGGTTTCTGATCTTTGTACCTAAAAAGTGCGACTTTCTTACTAAGCTCTGAGTTTGTCTCATATTGTAAAATTCACATTGTAAAATTTTTGTTGTGAAATTGTAGTAAAAAATTGGTTACTCTACAAACTAAGCAAGCAAACAAATCTGACCAGTTATTAAATATGAGATTTCATGCAGTGCTTGTTCAAACATTTAATGGATTAAATCAAGAGGGCGACACCATGAATATGCCAGCAAACATCAGCACAAATAGTCACAATCAACGCGGTTCTTTTATTGCTGAAGCGGTCTTCGCCGTGGAGTCATTAAAAGATCAACAAGCTCAAGAAAAACAAGTCAAAGCGAAGCAACTTCTTGATACCTTGTTCCCTCTAGATTCGGATTCTCACTCAAATGTAACAAGCTACATTTTAAATGGTCGCCACTTAATGGCCTTTTTTGCCAAAGGCAAACACTGTGGCCTCGCTAAGGCAGGCCAGTTTGTTGCCTATACCGGTCACAGAGATTACCCAGACTCCATATTGCTAAGAGGCAAAGATGGCAGCCATATTGAAGTCAGTTTCAAGCAGGGAAGCAACCAGGGTAACTGCAAGGCCGTAGAAATATCAGACATACAACTGGAAACTTGCGCCACCTTTAATCACGGTAGCTCGGAGCAGCCATCAGAAACGATGAGACACTGGATTAGCCTACTGAAAAGCGACCAGAATGGACAACCGAGAGCTAAATCAGACGATAAAGATTTTACCGCAAAAAATGGCGAGAATTACTTATTAACCTGCTGGTTCTAACGTTAAGGTTCTATTAACTCCTCGCGTATATCTTGCAGTCATTCGTTGCTTCTTTATACGCGAAACGACTATGCAATATCGCCATCTACTTCTTTTTAGCCTGTTTTCGCTTAGAAGATTTAGATGGCCGCTTGGTTTTCTTAACACCTTGAATATTTTTATATTCGTGTATAAGTACCCGAATAAAAAACAGCGCAGCAATAACAGCAATAAGTACAAAAGTAATGTTAATAACATCGCACACCGATTGCGGTTCACATGGCATATATATTTCTATCTGCATAGGTCCCACTATAGTTCAAGGTAGCATGTCATTATCACGAAGTATGAGCTTGGTGATGCAACACTGGCTCAATAAACGTACTAAACTGATTTTCTCTCTTTCAACTGTAAGTAAATCATGTAGAGCCGAGCATCAAACTCAAGCTGGTGATAATCTGCTTCCATATGACAGCAGAGTGAATAAAACCCTTTGTTATGCTCTTTTTCTTTTAAATGCGCCAACTCATGCACAATCAACATTCTCAGTAGTGGTTCAGGCGCATCTTTGAAAGCTTTTGCAATCCGTATTTCATTTTTGGCCTTCAATTTCCCGCCATGATTTCGAGAAACAAAGGTATGCAGTCCTAGCGCATTGTTAATAACATGAATTTTTCCATCATAAACCACTTTATGTACACTAACACTCTTCTTAAGATACTGATTTTTAATAGTTGTTGCGTAATTAAACAGTGCTTTCTCACTTTTGATCTGGTGCCGTTCTGGGTAGCGAGAATCAAACCAATCAACAAAACGTTCCGATTTTATTAACGACTCAACCTGATTCACTATAGAGTCAGGGTAACCTTGAATGGTAGAAAGTAACGACGACATATTTGCTCTATTTATCTCACAATATTTGCTTAAAACAGACATTGTATGTTTCAATTTAGCTTGATTCTAGAGTTGATGTATAAAAGAGCAAGCTATTATGAAACGAGTCGTACTGTACGTAAAAGATAAATGTCCACACTGTAAAGATGCTCAACGTTATTTGGATGCTAATAAAATTAAGTATCGATTAACCAACGCAAAAATGCAGCGAGGAAGAAAAGAACTTGATGCCATAGGCGCTCGGTCACTACCTGTATTGAAAATTGGTGATCAAATTATGATTGGTTGGAATACAAAAAACTTCGACCGGATCTATCAGCAAAAGTAGCCGCTACCACAGCTAATTGGACACGTACACGCTTGTCAATCTAGTTACCCATTGCTGACAGACTCGTTTATCATGTTGGCATCACTGAAAACATGCTGATAACTGACTTCTCTATTTCTCCCAGAGGCTTTCGCCTCATACAAAGCTTGGTCTGCCAATGAAAGTAACGTATCAATCATACGTTTGCTCTCTACATTGGAGCACGTTTCACAACTGAAATGACAAACACCGGCAGACAGAGTTAACCGCTTGCCTTCAATAGTGATCTCATCAATGGCAGACATCAGGCTATTAATGACGGTACGCCGAGAGTGAATATCCATATCCACCAGCCATACCACAAACTCTTCACCACCAAACCGAGCAATAAAGCCCTTATCGGCAAGGCAGTTTTTTAAGCAGAGAGCGACTTTTATTAACACCTTGTCACCCATTTGGTGGCCAAAGTTATCATTGACCATTTTAAAATGATCAATATCAATCACTACAATTGCCCCCTCTCCAGCGTTATACGCTAGGTTATCCATCTGCTTATACAAAATTTCAAACAGTGAGCGACGATTTGGTATATTTGTTAACGCATCATAATTGGCTTGATACTCCAACTTTTCATTCAGCAAAACCAATTCCGTTTGTTGCTTATGTCGGAGCAACTCTGATTCAATCCAAGAACCCATCAAATAAATCAGATCGATTTCAATCGCAGTAAACTTTTTCTTTCTCACCTCTGCACTAGAGAAGTTGAGTGTTCCATAAAGGTCATCATTAAGGTAGATAGGCACACCAATGTATGACTCAAGTTTAAACTCTTTATAGGCAGGATGATTAGCAAACTCCTCACTAGTTCCGGCATTCTCTACCGCAATAGGTTTATGAGAACGGCAGGTTAGCTCGCAGTAAGTTGTCTCATAGTCAAAACTGTCACCACTGCTCATTTCTATCTCTTCCGGTACGATGCAATGTACAATCTGATACTGCTTATCGACAATTTTAGAAAAAATACCAATATCTAGCTTATATTCTTCCAATCCCAACATAATAAGTTGCAGGATTTGAATATCGAATCCTTTTTGATAGTCGCTCGTTACTTGATAAAGACGACGAATAATTTGCTCAGTTGGACTACACTCGGTCATTATTTAACTCATCTACTCATTTATTTCACATAACTAGACTCACGAGATCCAATGATGTTCGCTCCTTAATGAATAAGGGCGTCAAATCAGTAGCTTGCTCAAATGCAGATATATTCCCGTTTAACAAGCTCTTTGAGATCACCATGGTCTATTTAATAATAGACAATTTTCATAAGTCGAGAGAGTTAATTAATACTGCAGCCCGTTAACTCCCTGCTAAATAGTCAATTTTACTCAGCAGATCAATAAAACAAGATTGACAAGAAGAAGCATATTCAAATGAGTTGGGTATATAATGGAAGGTACTACAGAGAGTACCGGAAAAATAATGAAGCTGACTAAACTAACCCAACCCCTTTACGATCACATCTACGCAGATATTCATGAGTTTCGTACCACTTTTGATTTACCAGTAGAAGATCTGGCCTCCATGAGTGACACCTTGGACACCTTACATACCTCTTTGATTATTGAAGAGTTAACAGAGCTGGCGCAAGCCGACAGTAAACACGAGCAAGCCGACGCCATTGTCGATAGTGTTTATGTTCTTATGGGAAGACTTGTACACCTTGGACATAAATGTGTGGATGACAACCTAGCAATTAGCTACATGATCGACATCCTACTCAATGCAGCGGAGAACTTAGCTATCGATTTTGTCCCTTGCTGGGATGAAATACACGCCAGCAATATGAGTAAAGTGTGCCGAAATTATCAAGAGTACCAAGAAACTGCAGATCATTACGCCGCACAAAATGTTAAGTTAATGGCAGTAGAAAAAGGTGATTACGTTATCGCTAAATGCGCTGAAGATTTTGTTTCAGACGGTAAAACCGTAAGAGCAGGAAAGGTATTAAAGTCAATCTATTACCGGCCGGCCAATTTATTACCGTTGGTATAAATTTAACTCGCCCCAATAGGTAGAAGAGTATTCTTCCCGCATAGAATCACAGTTGCTAGGTTTATGAGGAATAACAAAAAGGTCAGATACGCTAACCGTGCCTGACCTTTTTCTCTATAACCAAGCTTTCTACTTGATTTTAAATTGTCGATCAATCATAAACTAACTGATCATCTTCATAACGAGTTTCTACTGGTGACACCATCAGCGCAGCTCTCTGCCCTACCGCAACATTTTTGTTCGGGAACACCACCGCTTCATGATCAACTTTAGCAAACAGCAATTTATCACCGTCATGACCTAATACTTGACCATGCTCAAACTGGGTAAAGTTTTCGACGTCGTCGTTAAAGTTAAAATCAAAATCTTCATGCAATCGCTTGATTGTTTGTGTCACACGATAAGGTGTTAGTTGTGATGAAGTCAGAGACTGTAATGAATTAGAAAGTAAACCTTTGAGTGCTTGGTTAAAGTCTTCAATCACCGTAAGATCATTTTCACCTAACGGAGCAACTTTACCCAGCTCAAGAGTTAGCGCTTGAGCTGCAAAGTTTTCTGCGCTAAACCAGCTAAACGTGCTGGCTGGAGAATTTGAAAGCAAAATAGCTTCTACCTTCGCTTTTTGCATAAACTCTATTAAATCTTTACGGCGAGTTTTCTGGTTTGTCACCTTTGGACTAACAGCGAATGTATAATGTTTGGAGCGTCTGATAGCACAGTGTAAATCTAGGTGCCAACGTTGCGCTTCATCGCTGTTTTTAAAGAACTCACGAACAACACTTTTCAGCTCATCGGCGATATCATTCTCAACCGATTTACTGTGCTGCTTATCATCAAACAGTCTATTCAGGTTTTCATCTAGAAACCGGACATGTTGGTTAGTAGCGAGTGGATGACCTAAGATAAAAAGACAACGCTCAGTAATTTTAAAACTTCCGTCTAAAATACTGGTTACGATATGATCAACCATCTCCATTGGTGCAGTTTCATCACCGTGGATACCAGCTGATATCACAATAGATTTGGTCTCATTTGATAGCGAGTAAGGGATAACTTCAATAACTCCCCTTTTAACAACTTTTACACTTGCTCCACTGACCAACTCTAACTGCCTGGCTGGCATTTCATTTTCTAGATCCAAAGTGTCGTATAAAAAAGAGTGACGAAACAAAGGTTTTACCATGGGTGACGAACTCCACTGTTATGTCGGTTTGGTTCAATTTTACTGAAACGATAATGTTAGTCAGATCTCTATACAAAGTATGTATGCCACATCTCAATTATGCATTCCAAATGAAACTAAATTAAGCAACATATTAATAAATCCAATAGATTGCCTAATTTTTAAACTACACTGTCACACCTGCGCTCGCAAAACTGGCCATAGAGTTATAAAACTCTGCCGACGCTTTTATTAAAGGTAACGCTAATGCAGCTCCAGTTCCTTCCCCTAAGCGAAGTCCTAGATCCAGTAAAGGCGTAGCATTCATCTTTTCAAGTAATAACCTGTGACCAGACTCATCAGATTTGTGAGCAAAAATCATATACTCTCGACACGCTGGATTGATCATAGTCGCGACATAAGCAGCACTTGAAACAATAAACCCATCAATTAGCATCGCTGTTTTTCGCTCTGCCGAGGCCAAAATAGCGCCGACTATCTGTACAATCTCAAATCCACCTACTTCTGCCAGTACTTGAGTTGGCGTTAAGTCAGTACAGCGCGCTACACCATTAGATACTAACTGCAATTTCTTTTCATACTGCTCTGCAGTAATTCCCGTTCCATAACCAACACAGTTTTTTGCAGGCTCTCCAGAAAGAGCGCTTAAGATCGCGGCCGCAGAGCTGGTATTTCCTATTCCCATCTCACCAAACATTAAAAGATTGCTGTCATTTTCGATACAGTCTATCGCAAGTTTTTTGCCCAGTTCTATACCTTCTTGAACCGTAGATTCTGTCATTGCAGCTTGTTCAGCAAAATTATTCGTTCTGTTACCTAAGCGCTGACAAACAAAGTTATCTGCACTACTTTCGACTGGAAGCAAAATACCTGCATCCACCACCTTTAACTCGATATTGTTAACTGAACAGAAGCAGTTAATTGCCGCGCCACCATTGAGAAAGTTAAGCACCATCTGCTGAGTGACCGCGCTAGGCGCTATGCTCACACCCGCGTCAGCGATGCCATGGTCTCCCGCAAAAATCAACATCGTCGGATTCGTCACCTCAACTTTAGTGACAGCGTCACTCTTATCTTGACTCTGAATCAACGCCAGTTGAGAAGCAACCTCTTCCAGTTGACCTAACGCGCCAAGGGGCTTAGTTTTCTGATTAATTCTTTCTTCGATAGCGGAAACATATTGACGATCTAACATAACGACTCTCACTCTAAAGCGCGATTGTGGCTCCAAACCAAAGCTATTTATCGCTAAGTAATTCTTATATTTGCCATAGAGTTTACTCAGCGCTAGATAAAATGGCTATAAAAATTAGTCAGTTATTTCATCTTCATTTGACTAACTCATAGTAATGCATATGATTAGTTAGCGAGTTGTCATGTCATTAAGGAGATAACATGGATCTATTTGGAGATGGAGCAAAGGTTGTTATTGCCGGTGCCAGCGGTCTCGTTGGTAATGAACTCATAACTCAATTAGTCGACCTTACAGCCGTTCACTCACTCTATGCTCTGGTTCGTAACCCACTCCCCTTAGAACATGACAAGCTTTATCAAATACAGGACAGTCAACTGCGTATTACCCAATGGGATCAGCAACATACTGCCGATTTTGGCTTTATCTGTTTAGGAACAACCAAAAAACAGGCAGGCAGCAACAAAGCGCTGGAAAGCATCGATGTCGATTTGGTATGTCAGGTCGCTCAAACCATGAAAATGATTGGTGTAAAACGCATCGCAGTCGTCTCCAGCTATGGTGCCAAAATCAATTCTCTGTCTCACTATTTACGCTGTAAAGGTAAAATGGAAAAATCCATTTTAAACATGGGGTTCGAGCGGGTTGTTTTTGTTCGTCCGGGTCCACTGGCAGGTCATCGAATTCCCGCCCGAAAAGATGAACTGGTGACAGCTAAAATACTTGCTCTATTACGCCCTCTATTAATCGGCCCACTAGCGAATATGATTCCAATAGATGCCAGCGATGTTGCGACTGCAATGCTGTATGGCACATTTAAGCCACAACACTCCGCTAAAGATAACTATGTCACAATGAATAGCCAAGAAATGCACCAACTTCTCGATAAATATCGTAGTAACACTCATTAACTCGCTCTTATTGAGCGAATTTAAAACATACAGTAACACGTTGATTGATATGCAAGCTCTGCAGTGGTCTAATGTGACTAATCCCTCGAATTTAACTCTGGTATTCACATGCTAAATGGGCAACAAGAAACATTCTTTTGGTTTGATTATGAAACCTGGGGAGTAAACCCTGCCACAGATAGACCATCACAATTTGCAGGCGTTCGTACCGACAAAGATTTCAACATTATCGGTGAACCACTGGTTATCTATTGCTTACCGCCCAGTGACTATCTTCCTTCACCAGAAGCGGCATTAATCACCGGAATTACACCTCAAAAAACCATAATGAATGGTTTACCCGAGCCAGAATTCATCAAACGAATACACGATGAACTTTCTATACCCAATACAACAAATCTTGGCTATAACAATATTCGCTTTGATGATGAAGTAAGCCGTTATACCTTATACAGAAACTTTCATGATCCGTATGCTTGGAGTTGGAAAAATGGCAACTCTCGCTGGGATCTTCTTGATGTCATGCGTACCTGTTACGCACTTAGACCTGAAGGTATCAACTGGCCGACAAACGAAGAGGGATTGCCCAGCTTTAAGTTAGAGCACCTATCAAAAGCCAACGGCATAGAACATGAAAACGCCCATGATGCGATGGCCGATGTTATTGCTACGATTGAGTTGGCTAAGAAATTAAAGGCGGCCCAACCTAAGCTTTTTGATTACCTATACAGTATGAGGCACAAGAACAAACTCAATGCCCTTATTGATATTGTTAACATGACGCCTCTAGTACACGTTTCCGGTATGTTAGGTCTTTCTTGTTCAAATACTACATGGATGGTTCCTCTGGCTTGGCATCCCAGCAATAAAAATGCGGCGATAATGGTCAACCTTGCGATGGACCCTTCACCACTGTTCGAACTAAGTGCAGAGCAACTTAAAGACCGGCTTTATACTAAACGAGATCAATTGGATGATGGACAACTTGCCGTTCCGGTCAAACTGGTGCACATAAACAAATGCCCAATTTTAGCGCCAGCAAAAACATTAACAGCGGAAAATGCAGAGAAGATCGGCATAGATAGAGAACAGTGTCTTAAAAACCTAACACGACTTAGACAGCATCCAGAAATTAGAGAAAAGCTTGTTAGCTTATACGCTATGGATAGTGACTTTAAAGGTAGTGACGACGTTGATAGCCAACTCTATAGTGGCTTTTTCACTCCAGCTGACCGTGCCGCTATGGATATCATCCTAGAGACACCTGCGGAGAATTTGCCAGCGTTGCAACTGACTTATGCTGATCCTCGAATTCAACCTCTTTTATTTAGATACCGAGCGAGAAACTATCCGCATACACTCAGTGATTCAGAACAACGTCAGTGGGCTACGCATTGCCGTGATTATTTTGAGTCTAGGTTACCTGACTATATGCTCAACCTAGAAAATCTTGCTCATGAACATGAAAATGAACAAGAAAAAATGGCGATATTAAAATCGATCTACCGATATGTGGAGAAACTCGTTTCCTGATCATGGCTATAAAAATACTCAAATACACAATTTCATTAGTGATCATTCTCGCTTCCTTAGCGTTAGGAACGTTAATTCAACAGTTTCTAAGTATTAGTATTCCGGGAAGTATTATCGGTATGCTGCTACTGTTTTTTGCTATGGCAAGCGGCCTGATTCCGGCAGAGTGGGTCAAGCCAACGGCTCATGTTTTTATACGTTATATGATCGTACTTTTTATACCAATAAGTGTTGGCCTCATGGAGCATTTTGATTTGCTGATCGAGAACTCAGTGCAAATTCTAGCAAGCACAATTGGCGCATCTTTTATTATGGTACTGTTCCTTAGTTATGTGCTGGAGAGAATACTGGTAGGGAAAAAATGATCTGGCTATTTGTTACTCTTATTACGTTTTTAGTTGCGCGCTTTATTAGTCAAAAGTTGAATCACCCACTCGCTAACCCACTACTTATAAGCATAGTCATTATTATTCCGTTACTCGTGGTGCTAAACGTCCCGTACCAAGAGTATTATGCTGGCAATAAATGGCTGACTTATCTGCTACAACCAGCAGTCGTTGCATTAGCTTACCCTCTTTACGAGCAACTACCTGAAATTAAAGCAAACTGGCGTATTATTTTTCTTACTTGTGGTGTAGGAAGCGCACTGTCTATGCTAACCGCATCACTTATTGCCGTCGCTCTGGGTACCGATATTACGCTTATTGCCAGTATATTAGGAAAATCCGTCACAACACCTATCGCCATGGAAGTCTCTAGCCAGTTAGGAGGAGAACCCGCTATTGCCGCTATTATGGTGTTATTGGTAGGGGTTTTTGGTGCCATATTAGCTTACCCAATCTATAACCTTATCGGTATTACTCACCCAATTGCAAAAGGGTTAACGATGGGAACCGTTTCTCACGCGCTGGGTACAGCCACCTGCTTTGAAAAAAATCCTCGTGATGCCGCTTTTAGTTCATTAGCGTTGGTCTTATGTGGCGTGATTACTTCTATTTTAGCTCCTGCTGTTTTTGCATTGGTTGTATGGCTTTCCCACTGAATGTTTCCTAATCTTCATCTTATTGCAGACAAATTTTGTTGAGCCAGCATTTTAACTCGTCAGTTACATGTTGAGAGCCAATTGCGCAAACCTTTGCTAATGTGACCTCACTCAATTTATGCAAATTGAATTATCATTGCATCAAAATACGTGACATTAAGCACAGTTTTAGATTGTTATCTCTCTAAAATAAAATTAATGCTTAACTAAGGATTTGCCATGAACTCAAGAATAGAAAGCGCGTTGAAAGATATTCCAGCTAATATCGCATCATATTTATCAACAATAATTAACGCGGATGATTTTGACGCCACCATTTCTGAGCAACAATTTAACGAGTTACTTAAACTGTCTGGTTTAGAAGATAATGAATTACGTGTTGCACTGCTGCCAATAGCCGCTGCGTTTTCATACGCTCCAATATCAGAGTTTTATGTAGGTTCCATCGTTCGTGGATTATCAGGACGACTATACTTCGGCGCGAATATGGAGCTAACCGGAGCGCAACTAGGTCAAACCGTACATGCTGAGCAAGCGGGTATTAGCCATGCTTGGATGAAAGGCGAGAAAGGTGTTAAAGACATTACCGTTAACTACAGTCCTTGTGGTCATTGTCGCCAGTTTATGAACGAACTGACTACGGCCGGTGAGATGGATGTGCAGCTACCGCAAAGAGATTCAATGTCTTTACAACAATACTTACCAGAATCGTTTGGTCCGAAAGATCTTGATATTGACGCTCGTTTGATGGGAGATAACCAGCAAGAGTACTCAACCGAAGGCTGTGAACCACTATTAGCCAAAGCAATTGATGCCTTGAACATGAGTCATTCTCCGTACACCAATAACTTTAGCGGTGTAGCGTTAGAACTGGACGACGGAAGTATCTATGCTGGTGCTTATGCAGAAAATGCGGCATTCAACCCTAGTCTTCCCCCGCTACAAGTCGCATTAGTACAGATCATGGTTGCAGGTAAATCTTTCGATAAAATTAGAAGTGCTGCATTAGCAGAGTTATCTTCAGGAAAGATCAGCCATCTAGCATGCACACAATCTACATTGGATGTGATTAATCCTGACATACCTGTCAGCTATATTGCACTTTAATATAAGAGACTCCAAGGCTTTGATTTCCTCAAAGCCTTTTTCTTAACCCGAAAAGCAAACGTTTGCGTTTATGGCTAATTTCCGTATCATGCGCGAATAATGTCTTTTATATAAGGGTTTACAATGTTTGGATCAGCAACATGTAATAGTGCCACTCGCGTTTTACTCCTCGGCTCTGGTGAACTAGGAAAAGAGGTCGCTATAGAGTGTCAACGGTTAGGATTAGAGGTTATTGCCTGCGACCGTTATGCGAATGCACCAGCAATGCAAGTCGCGCATAAAAGCTATGTTTTTGATATGTTAGATGAACAACGCTTAACTGAAATTATCGCCATTGAATCACCTCACTATATTGTTCCAGAGATAGAAGCAATTGCGACTGACACCTTGGTTAAGTTAGAAAAACAGGGACTGAATGTCGTCCCAAATGCCAATGCCACTCGTTTAACAATGAATAGGGAAGGCATTCGAAGACTCGCGGCGGAATCTCTTTCCATCCCTACTTCACCTTATCAATTTGCCGACAGCTATAACGATTTTGTTCAAGCCATTGAACAAGTTTCAATACCTTGTGTTGTTAAACCTGTTATGAGCTCTTCAGGTAAAGGACAGAGCGTGATTAGAAGTACTGAAGAGATAGAGACTGCTTGGCAACACGCACAACAAGGTGGCAGAGCGGGAGCCGGTAAAGTTATTGTTGAAGGGTTTATAGAGTTTGACTACGAAATCACTTTACTGACGGTCCGTGCAGTAGACGGAGTCCACTTTTGCCAACCAATAGGACACCGACAAGAAGATGGTGACTATCGCGAATCATGGCAGCCACAATTAATGTCGCCACTTGCATTAGAACGCGCCAAAGAGATTGCTGAAAAAACCGTGAATGCGTTAGGGGGATATGGGCTTTTTGGAGTAGAACTGTTTATTAAAGGTGATCACGTCATTTTCAGCGAGGTCTCCCCTCGCCCTCACGACACAGGGTTAGTCACGTTAATTTCTCAGCAACTTTCAGAGTTTGCACTCCATGTCAGAGCCTTCTTAGGATTACCGGTCGGAAACATTGTTCACTATGGTCCGTCATCGTCGGCAGTCATACTGGGCAATGGTCAATCTGATAATATTCAATTTGGCAATTTAGATAAGGCTCTCTACCAACCTGAGACACAGATAAGGTTATTTGCTAAACCCAACATTGATGGCGGACGAAGACTGGGTGTAGCGCTTGCAAAAGCAGCATCCGTTGATGATGCAATTAAATTAGCGGTCGAATCTGCTTCTCTTGTCACCATCAAGTATTAAATGCAGAGCGCCACTTATCTCCAACGGAATAATAAGTGGCGCTGGATAAATCGCGTTTAAACAGCATTAAGGAAGTTTTTCGCTGACGATTATCGTTCTGGTGACTCAATTAGCCATACAACTTCTGCAAAACGACTCAAGCCTTTTTTGGCTATCTTAGGGTGCGAAGCATCGGCAATATCTCGATTTAGTTCTGTGATGGTATAACCATCAAACAGACGTTTAACCTCTTCAGTGGAGACATTAAAAGGTGGGCCACTAAGCTCTTCCTGCACATACTCAAGGGTAACAAGTAATATTCGTCCATTAGAACTCAACATACTTTTGATTCGCTCAGCGTACTCTTCTCTCATCTCTTTAGGTAAAGCCACTAATGCCGCTCTATCATAAACAATATCTACAGGTTCTATTGGCATATTAAAAAAGTCACCAACATAAACCGACAGTTCATCAAATTGATAAAGTTGCTGATCAGCATTCAGTTGGGTCACTGTTGGCGTATAAAAATGTTCGGCGAAAAAAGAACGAACAGCAATATCACTCAACTCAATCCCAATGACCTTATTATGCTTTGTTGCTAGCCAAACAAGATCTTCTGTTTTACCACACAAAGGTAACAGTACTTTGTCACTTATCTCTGCTTTCAGCTCACTCCAGAACTGGATAAGCAGAGGATTAACATCTTCTAAATGAAAACCAATTTGATTACTTGCCCATTTGTTGTGCCAGAACTCTCTATCTTCCATAAATCTCAACTAATAATAATTATCAATACAATGTAAATTTCTCCTAAGAGAGACCACAATGCAAGTGATATAAAGGATTTTTCTTTGTGACAAATGTCAAACCAATTGTAAATTTATGCAAATTGACTCTTGGATTTTTTATATATGCCCTAATATCTACCTTGTACGCGAAAAAACGCTTAGATTGATAACCTCTCAGTTCCTTTAACACTCCGTTTTACTGAGGAAATATCTACTCTAAAGGAGTTTTAATGAGCGTAATTTTACGAACTATTCTGACTATGTTAGTGCTTAGCCGTACTCCGGCGCTAGCGGCTAATAATCCAGTATCTCAAAGTCCATCCCAGCAAAAACAAACACAAGATCAAATAAACCCAACGCTATTCAAACATAGCCTGAGCGGTTTATATAAAATTGAGTCTTTCAAAACTCATGCTATCCAACCATACAACGAGTTTGATGCTCTATATAGCCACGCAGCTATCGCACAGCAAGAGCTAGAAACGATCTGTATGAGTACTTCACTTCTATCTCAAAGTCAGGCCGTCTTTGCTGGTATCAAATCCGAGCAGCGAGCTAAAGAGAAAATCGACACCGATCTATCAGGAGAAGTAAACAAAATAACCGATTTGGCACGTGCCACTATTATTGCTGATGACGTTGCAGGTTTAGTTACTGCTTATGAAAATATAAACAAGCAAACAAAAGTAGTGGCGGTAAAGAACCGCTTTAAATCGCCAGCGGCATCTGGATACCGGGATTTAAATATTCTTGTTGAGTTACCTGAATCAAAAATTATTGCGGAAGTTCAGCTTCATTTATCTGAAATTGAAAAAGTAAAAAGTGGACCAGAGCATGATTTATATGAGGTTATTCAGAAGATAGAGCGTACTGCTCAAGCAGAAAAGCGTGACATTAACCAGTTTGAATCCACCCAAATAGCACAACTGCGTAGACAATCTGTAGAGCTATATCAACAAGCTTGGCAGCCCTACATTACCACGCACCTAGTGGCCGCCTAACAGTTAAACCGCAAAACCAATTAGCCTAAAAGTAAAAAGACCACAAATGGTGGTCTTTTTAAACGGCTACTTGTCGATTTTTATGTTCTCGACTCTGGCTTTCAATTTCTGCCCAGGGCGAAAAGTAACAACACGTCGCGCAGTAATTGGAATGTCTTCACCAGTTTTTGGATTTCGACCTGGTCTTTCGCTTTTTTCTCTTAGATCAAAATTACCAAATCCCGATAGTTTGACCTGTTCGCCACTTTCGAGAGCCTTGCGAATCTCTTCGAAAAAAACTTCAACCGTTTCCTTGGCATCCCGTTTACTATATCCAAGTTTTTCAAACAGGTTCTCAGCCAAATCGGCCTTTGTGAGCGCCATACAAACTTCCCTCAAAGCTGTGTTAAACATTGCTGCAAAATTGCAACGCCAAAACGTAAAATTAACAACCAATAACGATTATTGGCAATATCAAGTGAAGTGTATGCCAACCTTATGATTTTCGCCAATTTTTTTATTTCAAAAGTTGTTATTTTTCTTACTTATCCTCCTAAACCTTCTAATTGATGCAAATAATTATAAGGTTTTACTTACAGGATTATCAGTAAAATCAGCATATTTATCTATAAATAGGAAAATTGGGGCATAAAAATCTATTATCGTAAATATGAGTGAGATATTAATTTTTTTCAATCAATTCATGATCTTGCATATGATTTTATGTTAAGTTATTGGAGTATTTTAGTTTATTCAAATATATGAATTATCTACAATGCAATATTATGCAGGTAAATACCTCTAAAAATACTCGCTCTTTGGGGGCTCATCAAGATGTCCATTTCTACGTCAGATAACCTTGCAAAGGGATACCATTCCTTCGATTATCTTTCTTGAACTGAACCTGTTGATGCCACTCTGAATCCGGCACTTTGAGGTCACCGAGTATATGAAAACAATAATTAACTTTTACCCTATTGCTACTTTTTCGCAGAGTAACGATGTCGTTACATCAATAGCCTTAAGAAAATAATGTTGATCAGAGTCTGGCTCTTTCTCGTAAAACAGATACCGTGATCTTAGCTAGGTGCAGAATAGTAAATCGATTTAGTGATGAACATCATAAACAACATAAAGTTTACCAAATTCTTACTCAATCAGTGACTAACACGACAATTGCACCTACCTATTCATAGTAGTTTATATACTGTAGTAGCCACTATTCGCTAGCTTCTAATAGTTACTACTACAACCAATATTCCACACGATTTATAGGGCTTTAAATTTATGTCAAGTAACAACTATTCGCATGCTGATACCAACAAACTTGTTAGAGAGACAAGTGCACTAATTTTGGCAGGAGGCAAAGGAACACGTCTAAAAGAATTGACAAGTAACAATGCGAAGCCTGCCGTATCATTCGGCGGAAAGTTTCGAATAATCGATTTTACACTTTCAAATTGTATTAACTCGGGCATCAGAAAAGTAGGCGTTTTAACGCAATATATGGCTCAGGACCTTATCGACCACCTACAAGCGGGTTGGCAAATTTTGTCTCCAGCAATGGGAGAAGGCGTTAATATCGTTCCAGCACAACAACGCACAGGCGATAGCTGGTACAGAGGTACTGCTGATGCAGTGTACCAAAACTTAGATCTAATCAAAAAACAGGGCTCTACCCGAGTTCTTGTTCTTGGGGGAGACCATATTTATAAAATGGATTACTCCCGTATGTTGAACTTTCATGTTGAGAACAATGCAGCGGTAACAGTAGCGTGTATTCATAAACCGATCGAAGAAGCATCTTCTTTTGGTGTAATGGGCATCAACGAAACTGGTGAAATTAAAACCTTTGTAGAAAAACCTGAAAACCCAATGTCAGACCCTAACGACCCTACTCAAGCGCTCGTCTCTATGGGTATCTATATCTTCAATACAGACCTACTTGAAGAAGAACTGGTTAATGCTTTAAAAGATCCTGAATACAATCATGACTTTGGCCACAATATCATTCCTGGACTTCTAGGAAGACATAATGTCTATGGTTACGTCTTTACCGAAGATGGCCACCCTGGAAAAACTGCGTACTGGCGCGATGTAGGTAACTTGGATGAATACTTTGCTGCGACAATGGATCTACTCTCTCCAGACCCTGAGTTAGATCTTTATTCTCATAGCTGGCCGGTAATCACTAACCAATATCAACGTCCTGGTGCCAAGTTTGTCTTTAACGATGATGGCCGCCGCGGATATGCTGTAGATTCAGTATTGTCAGCAGGTACAATTATTTCAGGTGCCAAGCTAGAACACTGTATGGTCTCCGCTAATGTGCGAGTACACAGCTACTCATCATTAAAAGATTGTATTTTGTTACCTAACTCAGATATAGGTAGAAACTGTCGCTTAACCAAAGTTATTGTTGGAGAAGATTGTTACATTCCGGATGGAACAGTGATCGGCGAAAACCTTGAAGAGGATAAAAAGAAATACACTGTAAGCGATACAGGCGTAATTCTGGTAACTTCTGAAATGTTTAAGTAAATAAACAGTAAAAAAGTATCCACCGGCATAGCCGGTGGTTTTTCATATGCGCCTATAAGGCTCTCCTACTGGCTGCGCCCTAGCAGGCGCATAGTGATCTGACATTTGCATA
>NZ_VTXE01000006.1 GCF_013114595.1 Vibrio sp. 99-8-1
CGGCTTCACGAGCAAATGCTTCTAGAGCTTTCTTATCCATGTTGCTTATCCTTAGCCATGACTGGCTTAATTATAAGCAGATACACAAATTAAATTACAGTCTCGGATAAAATAGCGAAAGCAGGGCTGGTAAATCAGGGTGGATATTACTAGCCCAAAGGATAAGTACTCGCTATAGACACTTTGCCGGTTTTGGTAAGCCTGCTAATTTGGTTGCTTGCTTGGCGGGTCCTTTCCGAAATAAGGTAAATAGATATTTGCTACTTCCCTTTTCTTCACCGTACTCTTTTGCCATCGCTTTTACTAACATTCTAATCGCTGGCGATGTGTTGAATTCTTGATAAAAGTTACGCACGAAGTGGATCACTTCTTTATGCGAATCTGTTACTTCTATTCCCTCTGTCTCGGCCAGTAGAGGGATCATTCCTTCGTCCCAATCATCGACATTAAGTAAATAGCCTTCAGGGTCTGTTGCTATTTGTTTGCCCTTGTACTCGAACATATAAATATCCATTGATTTTTTTCAAGAGAATATCGTGTTTTTAGCCAATAAAAAAGCCCGGTATTAAACCGGGCTTTAAAATAGCAGTAATCATTTAGTCGTCGTTCATTACACCTAAGATGCTTAGAAGACTAATGAAGATGTTATAAATAGATACATACAAGGTAATCGTTGCAGAGATGTAGTTTGTTTCTCCGCCGCGAATGATGCCTTGAGTTGTTAGCAAAATAGCGCCAGTAGAGAACAGAATAAACATTCCGCTCAATGCCAGAGACAGTACCGGCATTTGCAAGAAGATATTTGCAATCACACCAACGACCAGTACAACGAAACCAGCAAGCATCATTCCATTAAGAAATGAAAGGTCACGTTTAGTTGTTAACGCGTATGCCGACGCAGACATAAATGCTAATGCTGTACCACCTAACGCTGTTAAAATAACATCACCCATACCTGCACCGATGTACATGTTAAGGATAGGGCCGATGGTATAACCTAAGAAACCAGTAAATAGGAAAGTGAATACCAGTCCCATACCGTTATTACGGTTTTTCTCTGTCAAAAACAGTAAGCCATAAAAACCAACCAACATAATGATTAGGCCTGGGCGTGGTAGATTAAGTGCCATGGAAAATGCTGCAACAACGGCTGACCATAGTAGCGTCATTGATAGCAAGAA
Source organism: Vibrio sp. 99-8-1 (assembly GCF_013114595.1). Lineage (GTDB taxonomy): Bacteria > Pseudomonadota > Gammaproteobacteria > Enterobacterales > Vibrionaceae > Vibrio. Next base: position 1,182 of record NZ_VTXE01000006.1, read on the forward strand.
ATAAGTGTTGCGTAATACTTTGTTTGTTTGAATCACGCTTTGTTGTGTAGACGAGCGAGAAACCATTGGACTGTTCATAATCTTCCTCAAAATGTAACTGACTAATTACTTAGTGTATATATTGGACTGAAAGTTGCATTTTTCAAGTCCTATTTATATAGGAGAATAAGTATTATCCTATATATTGAAAAGGTTAGTTGTTATTGTAGTTGTAACAAAATATTTCGTAACCCCAAAATATCATGATATTTTTGAAAACATCATATTTTTGAAAAAAGGCAGCTAAGCTGCCTCATCTCTATTGTGATGCACTTTAATCAATGACTCAAGATTTGACTCAAGAAGTTTTGAGTTCGATCCGATTGTGGATTTTCAAAGAAGTCTACAGGGTTGTTTTCTTCAATGATCTCTCCTGCATCCATAAAAATAACCCTATCTGCCACCTCTTTGGCGAAACCCATTTCATGCGTGACACATAGCATGGTCATGCCTTCCTCCGCGAGCTCAACCATAACGTCAAGCACTTCTCTCACCATTTCTGGGTCAAGTGCTGAGGTAGGCTCATCAAATAGCATGATCTGAGGGTTCATACATAGTGAGCGAGCAATAGCAACACGCTGTTGTTGACCACCTGAAAGCTGGCCGGGGAATTTTTCGGCCTGATCTGGAATTTTAACGCGTTCTAGATATTTCATAGCAATTTTTTCCGCTTCTTCCTTAGGCATTTTCTTTACCCAGATAGGTGCAAGCGTACAGTTTTCTAAAACGGTCAGATGAGGAAACAAATTAAAGTGCTGGAAACACATCCCAACCTCTTTCCTTACTGCTTCAATATTCTTAAGATCTTCCGTCAGTTCGTTATCTGCTACAACAATCTTTCCTTTTTGATGCTCTTCTAAACGGTTAATACAACGAATCATAGTTGATTTACCGGAACCAGAAGGGCCACAAATAACGATTTTTTCACCTTTCTTAACTTTTAAATTAATGTTTTTAAGCACGTGGAACTCACCGTACCACTTATTCATATCTTCTAATCGAATTACGTAATCTTGTTGCTGCGTCATAATACGTCCTTGAATTCTTAACTATCGTTTGTGACCGGTGTGGAGTTTGTTTTCTAGCCAAATCGAGTATCTCGACATACCAAAACAGAACACCCAGAACACTAACGCGACAAATACATAACTTTCTATGGCAAAACCTAACCACTCAGGGTCGGTGTTCGCCGCTTGACCTATACCTAACACGTCAAACATACCAATTATTAATACCAAACTGGTGTCTTTGAACAAACCAATAAAGGTATTTACAATCGATGGAATGGTAATTTTCAATGCTTGAGGAAGAATGATTAAACCCATTTTCTTCCAGTAGCTTAAGCCCAACGCATCGGCTGCTTCATACTGTCCTTTTGGAATAGCTTGCAAGCCACCGCGAATAACTTCTGCCATATAAGCAGCACTGAACATGACAACGCCAATTAACGCTCTAACTAATTTATCCGTTTCAGATCCTTCAGATAAGAACAGAGGCAACATAACCGATGCCATAAATAGAACGGTAATCAGAGGTACGCCACGCCATACTTCAATGTAGGTGGTACACATACTTCGAATGATTGGCATTTCAGAGCGTCTTCCTAGCGCTAATGCGACGCCGATTGGAAGGGAAACAACGATACCAACAATCGCGATAATTAAGGTTACTAGAAGGCCTCCCCATTTGTGAGTCTCGACGACTTCTAGACCAAATATGCCGCCGTATAAAAGAGCGGTAATGATAAAGGGATAAACATTAACAAAAAACAGCCAGATCCAAGTCCGCTTAGGCGTTTTTTCGTACATAAGTGCTGCGACAAATAGTGCTAATGTTGCGTAAAACAGGCGAGGGCGCCACAGTTCAGCTTCAGGATAGAAGCCATACATAAACTGATCCCATCGAACGCTAATAAATACCCAACATGCCCCGTCACGGCTACAAGCATCTCGAGTTGTACCAATCCAATCAGCGTTAACAAATGCCCAGCCAACAATAGACCAAATCATGCTGATGGCGAGGTAACCAAGTATCAGGGTAACGATGCTATTGATTGGACCGTTAAATAAATTTTTCCTAAGCCAACTCACTAAACCAACGGTATTCGAAGGGGGTGGGAGGTCAGGTTGAAATTGATGCACTTTCATCGTTATCTCTCCACTAAGGCTACTTTTCGGTTATATATATTCATCAGCGCAGAGGTAACGAGGCTGAGAGTAAGATATACCGCCATGGTCATTGCGATGATTTCAATCGCTTGACCTGTCTGGTTTAGGGTCGTTCCTGCAAATACGGAAACTAAATCTGGATAACCAATCGCCATTGCTAATGATGAGTTTTTAGTTAAGTTTAAGTATTGGCTGGTTAGTGGTGGAATAATTATGCGCAATGCTTGTGGTATGACAATGAGCTTAAGTGTTCTATTTCGAGGCAAACCTAAAGACATTGCGGCTTCTGTTTGTCCATGGTTCACGGCATTGATACCGGAACGAACTATTTCCGCGATGAAGGAGGCCGTGTATATACTTAATGCCAAAAGTAACGCTGCTAGTTCGGGTAAAATACTGATACCACCACGGAAGTTAAATCCTTTTAGTACTGGAAGTTCAGCAGAGATTGGTGAACCAGCCATGAAATAAACCACGGTTGGAAAGAGAATGCATAACAGTAGTACAACACGCCCAATTGGAAGTTGCTGTCCGGTTAGCTTTTGTCGGTTTTTTGCCCAAATATTAATAAATATTGTCGCAACAACGCCAATTAAAAATGTTGCTACAACAAAACCACTTCCTTGTTCAAACACTGGCGCCGGAAAGTAAAGACCACGTACATTGAGGAAAATAGCTTCACCTAGGCTCATACTATCTCTGGCGGAAGGGAGGGCTTGTAATACAGCAAAATACCAAAAGAATATCTGTAGTAATAATGGAATATTTCGGAAAATTTCAATATATACAGCGGCTAGACGACTTACCAACCAGTTAGAAGATAATCTCGCTATACCAACGGTAAAACCAACGACCGTGGCGAGAATAATACCTAAGAAAGATACTAAGGCGGTGTTGAGGAGGCCAATGATGAATGTTCGACCATAAGAGAATGTTTCATCATATTCTACCAGCGTTAAACCTATGCCAAACCCGGCTTCTTGACTCAAGAAATCAAAGCCTGTCGCAATACCTCGAGCTTCAAGGTTACTTAATGCATTATTTACAATGGTATAAAAAAAGTAACTTAGAGCCAGTATCGCAATAAGTTGAAAGACGACAGATCGAAACGTAGGGTTATACAGGAGGTTGGTGTTTTTGGGTACCAAAGATGTTGAATCTGGTACATTTGTATTAGTGGGTTTCATACAGCTTTAACCTCAAAAATTCATTGAATAAAGGGCGGTTTTCACCGCCCATCACTACTATCCAATTAACGAATTGGTGGAGCGTACATGAAGCCACCATTGTTCCATAAGGCATTAACGCCTCGAGAAATCTTAAGTGGAGATCCTTCACCTACAGTTGCATCAAATAGCTCACCGTAGTTACCTACTTGTTTAATTACCTGATAACCCCAGTCATCACTGATACCAAGAGCTTTACCTTTTGGTCCGTCAACGCCTAAGATACGTTTGATGTTAGGATCTTTCGACTTCAACATTTCATCCGCATTTTGTGATGAAATACCATACTCTTCAGCATTAATCATGGCTGAAAGTGTCCACTTAGCAATGTTGAACCACTGATCATCGCCTTGACGAACAACTGGGCCTAGCGGCTCTTTTGAGATGATCTCTGGTAGAACTACTGCTGAGCTTGGATCTTTCAAGTTAAGGCGAAGTGCATATAGACCAGACTGATCGGTAGTTAGCACGTCACAACGTCCTGAATCAAACCCTTTCGATGTTTGAGCTGCTGTATCGAATACAACTGGCTTATAAGACATATTATTGTTGCGGAAGTAGTCTGCTAAGTTAAGTTCAGTTGTCGTTCCTGACTGCACACATACTGATGCGCCATCAAGTTCTTTCGCACTCTTAAGACCAAGTCCTTTATTTACCATGAAGCCTTGACCATCATAATAAGTTACCCCAACAAAGTTTAATCCTAGTGCGGTATCACGATGAAGAGTCCAAGTTGTATTTCGAGAAAGAATATCAATTTCACCAGATTGAAGAGCGGTAAAGCGTTCTTTTGCGGTAAGAGGGACATACTTAACTTTCGTTTTGTCGCCAAGTACTGCAGCCGCGAGAGCCTGACAGTAGGCAACGTCAATGCCTTCCCACTCACCTTTAGAGTTAGGGTTAGAGAAGCCAGGTAGACCTGTACTCACGCCACACGTCAAGTAGTCTTTAGATTCGACTTTAGACAGCGTACCTTCAGATGATGACGCGACTGCAGCAGGAGCAGCAGTGCTAGCGCTAGATTGGCTTTTCATTTCTTCGATTTGTTTTTCAAGAGCGCTAATACGATCCTTATCAGCTTGACTACTGGTTTCTCCACATCCCGCTAATGCAAGCAGTACTGCAGACGAAATTAAACCGATTTTAATCTTAGATTGCATATAATATCCCTATCTTATGTTTGAGCTAACTTACTCTTACGGACAAAGCACCCATTTAGTATGTTGTTAGGTGCATTAAGTTAATTGCGTTAGTATTGTCTAATTTGTTGAGCGCGATTCTTAACTGACATTAGAATGACGAAATGTAGCATATTTGTAAATAGTGCAATGGTGTCACTCATAGTGCATCTCGTTGTTTAGTCTGAATATGGAGCTATTTGTAGACATATATGCTGCTTTATTGCGATAAATTAACGGGGATATCTGCAATGAAACGGAAATTTAATAGTTAATAGTTTCAAATGTAAACATTGTGTTAATTTTATGCCCGATTTTGGTGCGAAACCTTCTAGTTATGATGGAGTATTAAGAGCAAGATGCAGTATTTTCCACTTTTTTATGATTTAAATGGTAAGAATGTCTTGGTTGTTGGCGGTGGTGATGTGGCCACACGTAAAGTGGATATGCTAGTGAGGGCGGGGGCTAGAGTGACGATTGTTTCACCTCAGTTAACATCTTCTCTGCATGAACTTGTTGATTCAGGCGTTTGTCAGTGGCTAAGTCAACCTTACTCATCTGATCTGATGACGGGTTTTGTTCAAGCTTGGGCTGCGACTGATGACTCAGAACTGAATCACGAAGTGCATAAAAATGCCAAAAGTAGTGGGGTAATGGTTAATGTCGTGGATGACAAACCTTATTGTGATTTTATTACTCCATCTGTGGTGAATAGGGGGAGAATTCAAGTTGCAATTTCTAGTGGAGGCGCCTCTCCTGTACTGGTACGAAATATAAGAAAAAAGATTGAGATGCTGCTAGAGCAGAATATCTCTCTATACGCAGAATATGCTGCAAGAAAACGACAAGAGATTCAGGACGAATTTGTGACGGTTGCTGAACGGAGAGCATTTTGGGAACGATTTTTTGACGATAAATCAATAAGTTTAGTGAGCACAGAGCAAGAGCTTGATGAGATATATTATCGAGTGTTACAAGGCAAAATAAAAGAGACAGTGTCACATAATTGGATAGAGTTTGGTGAAGATGTTGAACTGATTTCTATCAAGACTTTACGAATAATGCAGCTTGCAGACATTGTCTATTACCCAACGTCGTGTCCATTTGACTTTGTTGACCTGTGTAGGCGAGATGCGGATAGAGTCGAGTATCAGGATTTGCAACAGCTTTCCGAGTTGTTGACGAAAAAATGCTCTGAGGAAATGCGACAAATATGCATATTTATCCCAAAAGGTGACTTGGATGTTGATGATCTTAAAGGTATTAACCGTTTAAATAATAACCTGTTTAAGGTTGTAGGTTAGGGAAGCGAGGCTTCCCTAGATGTGCACTTATCAACGATTTATTAGTCTCTAAAGTTGTCAAACTGGAACGGTTGGCCGAGTTCAGTTTCTTTAATTAGTGCGATTGCTGTTTGTAAGTCGTCACGTTTTTTGCCAGTGACTCGCACTTTATCACCTTGTATTGAAGCTTGAACTTTTAGTTTGGCGTCTTTTAGTGCCTTAACCAATTTCTTAGCAACCGGTGTTTCGATTCCCTGCTTGAACTGAACGTCTTGATACCAGTTTTTACCAGACTGATCTTTGTCTTTAGATTCCATTGCTGAGGCATCAACACCTCGCTTAGCGAGATTCGCACGCAAGATATCCAGCATTTGTCTTAGCTGAAAGTCATCTTGTGCCGCGAGCTTTACCGTTTCGTCTTTCAACTCAAAACTGGCTTCAACGTTACGAAAATCAAAACGAGTAGATAGCTCACGGTTTGAATTATCGACAGCATTTTTTAGTTCAACTAAATCGATTTCCGAAATAACATCAAAAGATGGCATAGTTTTACTCCTATTTATTTACGCTTTTTATCGCATCTGCCAGCTCATCGAGCATAGACACAGTATCTTGCCAGCTTAGGCAAGGATCGGTTATGGATTTTCCATAGGTTAATGAAGAGAGGTCATCCATTGGTTGATTTCCTTCTTCTATAAAGCTTTCAGCCATAATGCCAGCGATATTCTGGCTACCAGAACGAATTTGCTGACAGATATCTTTGGCGACATCCAATTGTTTACGATGCTGTTTTTCGCAATTAGCGTGACTAAAGTCGACCACTAGCCTCTCTGGCAAATTAAATTCTGCCAATCTATCGCATGCGGAACGAATGGATGATTGATCGAAATTAGGGCCCGTGTCACCGCCTCTAAGAATAACATGTCCCCATGGATTACCGCTGGTGCGATATACGGTCATACGGCCATTTTTATCTGGAGAGTAGAAATAGTGGCTAGCATGAGAAGCACGGATAGCATCTATGGCTGTTTTTACATTACCATTGGTACCGTTCTTAAATCCTACAGGACAAGAAAGAGCCGATGCCATTTCTCGGTGTATTTGAGACTCAGTCGTTCTTGCTCCAATCGCGCCCCATGTGATCAAGTCGGCAATATATTGTCCGGTGATCATATCTAAAAATTCAGTCGCTGTTGCGAGGCCAAGTTTATTGATATCTAGTAACAATTTACGGGCTCTATTTAAGCCAGTTTCTAAGGCATAGGAGCCATCTAGATTTGGGTCGGTAATGAGTCCCTTCCAACCAACAACAGTACGCGGTTTTTCAAAATAACTACGCATAACAATAAATAGTTCGTCAGAGTAGTTGTCTTGGATATCCGCTAATCGACGAGCGTAATCTAAAGCAGCATCAGTGTCGTGTATTGAGCAAGGACCAACGATCACTAACAAGCGATTGTCGTGGCCGTTTAATATTTTGTCTATTTGCTTACGAGAATATTCGATTCTTTCTGCAACATCATCGGTAATCGGGTGTTGAGCAACTAGTTCTGCTGGAGTGGGCATCGGCCCGAGTGGCTGAGTTCTCAGCTCATCAGTTTTTAATGGCATTTGTGCAACTGTATTTCTTATGGCGAAGGGCTAAAGATAACGGAAATAGAATCAGTAATAAACTATGTTTTCGAATCATTTAAAAAAAAATCTTCTTTAAGGTGTAAATATATTCATGAGACCGATAGACAAGGGATTTGGAGCGGTCGTTCTATTAAGTTTCAAGCGATAAGTAACAGGAGTGAGCGCTGTTGATGTATCTAAATAATGCATTTACACACCTTTTTGGGCGAATGGTCGTTTTCTTGAGTAATTAGTCTAATGTTTGCAGCATTTTGTTAACATTGTATTGACAATTAAAACTTTCATCGCTTTACTGGTCCAATCAGTTATTAATTTGGTGTTTATATGCTCTCTAACTTAACGAAAATGAACTTATATCTAAATCTATTTGCCTTTACTAAAGTCCCGTTAATTTGGTTGTGTCGGCCAAAAATCATTGCGATAGATGAAGAGAAAGTGGTGGTTAAAATTCCATTGCGAAGAAGAACAAAGAATCACCTCAATAGCATGTATTTCGGCGTATTGGCTGTGGGCGCAGATGTTGCCGGTGGTTTTCTCGCCATGAGCAAAGCAAAAGAGAACAATAAGAAAGTTTCTTTGGCTTTTAAAGAGGTTCAAGGGCGTTTTCTTAAACGACCTGAGGCGGATGTTGTATTCACCTGCAGTGAGGGGAAATCAATAGATACTCTTTTAGAGGAGAGTTTTCGTACTGGGGAGCGTGTTAACCGCTCTGTTAAGATTATTGCGACATGTCCATCTATTAATGGTGACGAGCCAATGGCAGAGTTTGACCTGACACTCTCAATTAAAGTTATAAACTAGGGTGTTGACCATACGAGTAATGGTTTACTGACTCGTGATAACGAATGGAAGAGAATAGGGCGTGATTGGCGCTAAGCCAAAACAGAGCTCTTCGGTGCTCGCTTCTTATTATGGATTGGGTATAATCCTCCCCTCTAATAAAGTGACGAGTATAGATAGATGATTAAAGTTGGCCAGGTAAACACCTTAGAGGTCGTTAAAGTAGAAGATTTCGGTCTGTTTTTAGACGCTGGTGATTATGGCAGTGTTATGTTACCAAAACGTTTTGTTTCACAAGAAGTAACGATTGGGCAATCTTTAAATGTCTTTTTATATTTTGATTCAGACAGCCAGTTAACGGCAACAACCGAACAACCCATCGCTCAAGTTGGTGAGTGGGGAATGATGGAAGTTGTTGGTGTCAATAACACGGGTGCCTTTGTAGACTGGGGAATTGGTAAGAAAGATCTTCTTATTCCATATAGTGAGCAACGATCTCGATTAAATGTAGGACAAAGCATTTTAGTCTATGTATATAGTGATCGTGCTTCAGGTCGTATTGTAGGCACTACCAAGTTTAATAAGATACTGGACAAAACGCCTGCTAAATATAGTCACAATCAGCGTGTTGAATTACTTATTGCAGAAAGAAGTGAACTCGGTTTTAAAGCGATCGTTGAAGGTATGCACTGGGGAATGATTTTCTCTTCAGATGTATTTGGTAAACTCTATATCGGCAAGAAACTTAACGGTTATATAAAAAATATCCGTGACGATGGAAAGATCGATCTTTCATTACAGAAGGTCGGAGTGAGTAAGATGGATGATTTAAGTGAAAAAATAATTGATCTACTCAATAAGAAAGAAGGATTTTTGCCACTGAATGATAAATCTTCACCTGAGGCGATATTTGCTCTATTTAGAACCAGTAAAGGAACATTTAAAAAGAGTATTGGTGGGCTATATAAAGCTGGCAAGATTACGATAGAGAAAGATGGCATTTATCTCACGAAATAATATCTGTTTTTTACCAAATTAAGGCTCTCAATAGGGCCTTAATTATTTGTATTATGTTTTGAATAGGCTGGTTAAAAAATTAGCGTTTTTGCCTCTGTTCAAAAAAGAGCCCAGCATTTTCAATGGCTGGGCTTAGGGGAAAGGTTCTAAACTGAGTATTTGAAGAATAGAACCTACGCTTAATTGAGTAACGCTAAACTTCCAAGTAAATTGCTATTTAATTACTATTAGTTTAGTACAGCTTTGGCGCTTTACCAGTATATACTTGGAACAGTACTCTAATTACTTAAAATAGATTAGCGTCGCGCACCAGTTCTCTGGGTAGACCATTTTTTACTCGGTTTCCTACCCACTTGCCTAACCCTATTATGTCTTGACCAAGTTTAACGATCACTTCGCCTTTTCCGCTAATATTCTCGGGGCGAATATCTCTTCCCATGTACCACTCTCTGGCGTTATCGGTAGAGACCTCAATCGCACTATGTTCTTCCCCTGTTGCCAGTGCCATTACCATTTCATGCTGCCATTTGTAGCCTTTCTTGTGAGTTTCCGCCAGCTTTATACCCATACGTGAAAAACGGATCTCGCCAATAAAATTGTCTAGCTGAGCCGGAAATAGCCATACTTCTTTATCTCTAATCCACAGATGTCCATCAGTTGGTAAAGATATGTCTAAGTCGTCTTTGAGCGATTGAATAATATCTTGTTGCTCTTTTACTGATGCTTTTGAAAATGGAAATTTTCCAAGTCTCTTGTTCACCTCTGGGGCTTCAGTACTGGCAAGTTTAACAATGCTGGCGATAAAGAAACCTTCGCTATCGAAACATTGAGGATAAACGTGCAAGAATCCTTCTTCAGTTAATGCGTCTTGGCAACCGTCGAATAAACCAGACAGAGACTCAAATTGTACCTGATCGGGAAATCGTTGCTTAAGGTGATGACAAACTTGCTGGTTCTCTTCTTCACTCAGTGTGCAAGTAGAGTAAATTAATCTGCCGCCGGGTTTGAGGGCGTGAAAGGCGCTTTCAATAAGATCCTTCTGCGTACGTGCGATGTCTAGCACAGATTCATGACTCCAGTTTTTCATGGCATCAGCGTCTTTGCGAACCGCGCCTTCGCCGGAACAGGGTGCATCTAATAATATGGCGTCAAACTGTTCAGGTAACCAGCCACCAAATACCCGGCCATCAAAGTGTGTTATAGCGATATTTCGAACGCCACAACGTTGGATGTTGGAGTGCAAAATTTTAACTCTGCTAGCGGAAAACTCGTTTGCAACCAGCAGACCTTCATTGTTCATGGCCGCGGCAATTTGTGTGGTTTTGGAACCGGGTGCTGCGGCAACATCTAGTACGGTATTCAACAGGTGTTGATTTAGATGAAACAGTGCTGTCGCAGGCATCATTGAGCTTGCTTCCTGGATATAATACAGTCCTGCCATATGTTCAGCTGTGTTACCTAATGGTGTTTCTGACGACTGGTCATAATCGATCCAAAAGCCAGTGTCACACCAAGGTACAGGCGTAAGTTTCCAGCCTTTTTTCTTTGCTCTATCAATAAATTGCTTAACAGAGATTTTAAGCGTGTTGACTCTAATGCTCTTTCTTAATGGCTGTTTACAAGAAGCGATAAACTCATCCATATCTAAGTGAGCTGGGAGTTGTTGCTCAATATGAGAGAGAAATTCGTCAGGAAGTTGTATGTTTGCGTGCACTGCAGTTACTCAGCAGATTAAATAGTGCTGGCTATTCTATCTTTATCACCAAGTTAGCTCAATTGAATTAACAGAGTAAACCTTGAGCCCCTTAGTCGGTAACAAGTACTCACTAAGGGGCAGGAGATTAGGATTGGAGCGTTATTGAGGCTTTGGAATAGCGGTACGCCACTGAGTCCACTGCTCGAGAGGTTGTTCATGGAGGAGAAAAGAGTGCTCTTTAGCCGCAGGAGGCGCTAAGTTGCTCTTTTCTGGAGTAGCAAAGGCAATGCCGCCGCGAAGTAGGCTATCGAAAGTGCCTGCTCTAATTTGAGCGCCTGAAAGGCCAATGGTCACATCAACACCGGACACGTTCCAGAAAACAGTATCTTCCCTTACTAAATACGCATACTCATTATCGATCTCTATAGTGGATATTACCCGGTCAGCAAATGTTCCAAGTTCGACTTTAGTTACTCGGCCAACTTCTATATCTCTATACAATACAGGAGTATCAATATTTATAGAGTCGCGATGCTGGCTTTGTAGGGTAAACTGAACACTGTTGGTCTTTTTAGCTTGAGCATGGAGAACAAATTGGCTGCTATTTTTGCCTTCTCCTGGAGAAACCTGAATATAACTGGCAATTAAAGAGTCTAAATTCTTGATGCCATTAAGGCCAACTTCTGGTGCTGCGACCCAAAAGTAACTGGTTTTTCGAGTTATGTTATCTGTGTATTCAGGTTTAATACGAGCAATGATCTGCGTTGATTTTTGCGCGAAGTTAGCTTTTGTCGAGATCACTTCTCCGACAATGACGCCTTGATATTTTATTGCCGTGCCTTTTTGAATACCGGTTGATTCTGTCGTGACCAGACTGATGGTCGCACCATATTTGCGTGCTTGTTCGATGCTATCGTACAACCGCCATGATTTACCGTGTTTGTTTTCTACGCCCGCAATAGAGTCAAATGCGATACCGCCTTGTAATAAGGATTTCAGTGGTGCAGTTCTTATATTAACGCCGGTTAAGCTTGCATTTACCTCGATACCTGAATGGTTCCAAAATACCGTCTCATCAGTAATTAAGTTGCGGTAGCGGTTTTCGATTTGAACATTGATGTTTACTCCCTGAGTCGTCAATGTATAACCAGATACCTTGCCCACTTGTAAATTCCTATATAAAAGAGGGCTTCCTTTACTTACTGGCGGTAATGTGTCGGCCATTAAGGTGAGTGTTTTTGAACCCGTTTGATTATAAATAGCGATTTCAGCGAGAGGGCGGTTAGCATATAACTGGTAACTATTTTTAGGCTTATCTGTACCGTCGCTAATAAAGCTGATAGAACCAGTGAGAAGTTGTTTTGCTGGTGGAATCGAGACGCTAACGCCGGATTCAGTGAGCTCGGCATTCGCACTGCCGTTTACATAAAAGCGGTTTCTCGATTTTAGTAAATAGCGATAGTCGCTATCGATTAATGCCGTGATTGATACCTTCTCATCGATAAGCTCCACATGAGAGATATAACCTACCTCTATCCCTTTATATAAAATATCTGTACCGGATGAGAGCCCATAGGATTGGTCAGAGACTAACGTTATGGCAATAGAGTGTGCGTTTCTCTTTAGTAGTTCATCTTTTCTAATCGCAATAAATTGTCGAGATTTCTCACCTTCGCCCGGGATAACAGAAAGAAAGTTACCGGTGACCAGATTAGAGAGGTTATTGATCTCGGTAATAGAAACTTTTGCTTCCTCAAGCATAAATTGTGAACCCGTATTTAACATATCGGAAAACGACGGTTGAATGGCCGCAGAGGCGATAATGTTGTTTCTACCTTCGCTAAAAGATAAGTCGGTTATTTGGCCTATTTCTAATCCACGATACATTATCGGTGCGCCGCTATGACGAATCTTATTGTCATCAGGCAGTTCAATCTTGATTGGAATACCTCGGCCAGCAGTTTTTAAGTCTCGGTATAACTTAAACTCTCTATTTTGTTCGATCGACGCGCCGCCATCAGGTGAGTCTACGGCGATAGCACCTGTTATAAGGGCGCTCAAACTTTCAAATTGGACATCAACCCCATTGAAGCCAATTTGCGCCCCAGCACCACTGACATTCCAAAAACGACTTTCGTCGGTAATAATGTGGGCATACTCGTTTTTGATAAACGCTTTAATAAGCACAGAGTCGCCATTATCATCCAATTTATAACTGTAGACTTCTCCGATAGGGATTTTACGGTAGACAATTTGAGAGCCGATAGAGAGAGAGCCTAAATCACGAGATTTTAAAGTGATGTTTAACCCTTGCGAGGCTTGTAAATCCGCCGGTCTTCCTTCAAGTGCGGTATATGTTTTAGGAATGTCGTCACCGTCATGAATCTCAGAGGCTGGCTGAATAGAAATATAGTTACCTGAAACGAGCGCATCCAGACCGGATATTCCCGAAATACTCGCGGTAGGTTTTACTAACCAAAAACGAGTGTCTGCGCCGAGGAGTTTGGTTGCTTCCGGATAAATGTCAGCATCTACATATATACTTTCTAAGTCTGGGGACAAGGAGATATCCCTTACCATTCCCACTTCTAAACCTTGATAGCGAATCGTCGTTCTTCCAGCAATCAGCCCTTGAGCATCAGAGAAATAAATTTGCACACGTTGGCCAGCTTCATTGATTGCATTCAGTACCAACCATCCTGCGAGTACTAATGTAATGATAGGCAGTATCCATAGTGGCGACACTCCGTAATCTTTTTTAACATTCGGTTTGTATATTTGAGACTCAGAATCACTCATTTAAACACTCTTATAATTATTCAGGGGTAGACCAAGGTATTTATGCCAATAAGCTAATTATGTACTAAGACAATGCGCCATTTGAATTACTGTGAAGTGGCTGACTTATCTTTATTTTTTTGATCCCAAATTAGCCGCGGATCAAAATTTTCTGTCGCTAACATGGTTAATATTACAACGACACCAAATGCAACGGCACCAAATCCAGGGGTGAAGTTTAGTATTTGACCTCTATCCACTAGGGTCATCATAATTGATATTACAAATAGATCCATTACCGACCATTTCCCAATCCATTTCACTACAAAATATATGACCATCCTCTGTTTTTTAAAACTTTTTTGGCCAAGTTGGATAGAAAGAAGTATGTAACTCATACCAATAATTTTAGCGACTGGAACGATGATACTGGCCACAAAAATGATCAGTGCGATACCATACATGTCTTTAGTAATTAGACCGGCGACGCCGGAAAAAATGGTATCTTCGATTCTCTTGCCGTTAGTAAATAAAATGGAAATCGGAATAATGTTTGCTGGAATAATAAATGCCGCAGCAGCCACCAATAGCGCCCATGTTTTTTGTACGGAATGAGGTTTACGCTTAGTTAACTTGCTACGACAGCGGAGGCATTTATTCGAGATAGGTTGAGATAAGTTGCATTGGTCGCACTGTTCTTTTATTTCGGTGAGTTGGTAACTCTCTTCTGACTGCCACGCTTCCCAGTAACGCCTGACACTGATTCGAGTAACCAGCATCAACATAAATAGCTGAAGTAAAATAATACCTAATAACCCGGGGCCAACAAAAATATCTGAGTAATCTCGTAGTTTAAAGCAAGAGATAGCCAAACTAACTAAGAATACATCTAACATCATCCACTGTTTGAGTTTTTGCATCACCATCAATGAGTAACGAAATGGTTTAAACCAACGTCTACTCAATGATAGATGGTTGATGATGACAGCAATACATACTGATAGCGGTGCGATTGAGCTGCAAAATAGGATGAGAATGCCTAAACCGACAAAACCTTCCTGCATTAAGGTAAATGTACCAGAGGGTAGCGTGGCTGGAATCATCACGCCAACCAAACGAATACTGATAAAAGGAAAAAAATGAGAAGGGATAAATAAAAGTAAGCAAGTTAGTGCCAGAGCGAGGTTGCCGATTATTGGTTGCAGCCCCCCTTTATACAACTTGGTTCCGCACCGCGGGCAGTAAGCACTTTTTCCTGCTTCAATAGCTTCAGTTGATATTGTTAGCTCACACCCTTTACATAGTCGAGCATGCGTTGGGTGATCACTGCTGTCTGCTTGTTGAGTCGTAGAGGTCATAATAAATTAGACGATAGTCCATTTGTCTAGTTAAGCCAATTAAATAATCTGCGTACGCAAAATTATTTTAGATGATATTTTTCAAGTATTCTGATGTGAAAGTTGTTTGTACGCTTACTTAATGGCCATTTGTTGGTTTCGCTTGCTTTACGAGAGTGTCACTGAGTGACATCAATTCGTTGTTAGCTTTACGCTTTAGCAGAGTAGTAAAGGTACTTCAATTTTATATGATAAATCAACTGCTCCTATTTAATAACTAACTGTTATTTGAGGTTAGATACGTTTGTGGGTATCGTGATTGCGGTCGTCTTTAAGCTATTGACCAATAATCGCTTGTAAGCACATTATGACTCATTACATTTTCTATGCTTTAATAATCCATTCAATGGACTGAATCGTGATCAGTTCCAATGAGTAGAATTTAACACTTTCAGTTAAGGTAGTTGTACCTAAAGAGTTTAAAGTGGCATCACCATTTATAGCATCTAATGCAGAAATGGCGTTATGAATCGACTTAAACTCCGGACTAATTAACTGAACCATATAAATACACTGTTAAGACATCAATATATTATGCAAATAGAGCACTACCAAACATTAACTAAACAAGCTGTCGCGTTACTCGAATCTGAATCTGATCTAATCGCTAATCTGTCTAATTTATCAGCGTTACTGAACATGTCGCTTGATGAAATCAATTGGGTTGGTTTTTATCTTGTTAAAAGTGACGAACTGGTTTTAGGCCCATTTCAAGGTTTACCTGCCTGTGTAAGAATTCCAATGGGTAAGGGCGTGTGTGGTACAGCCGCAGCAACAAATAGCGTACAACGTATAGCGGATGTGCATTCATTTGCGGGACATATTGCCTGTGATGCGCAAAGTAACTCAGAAATTGTTATCCCATTTTCTATTAACGGAAAGCTAGTTGGTGTACTGGATATTGACAGTCCAACCATCGCTAGATTTGACGAAAATGACCAGCAAGGATTGGTTTATCTTATGAAAGAAGTCGAAAAGCTGCTTAATTCGCACGCTAACGATGAATAAAATGAGTGAACATAGTGGTTTTTCATAAGCATCTCACTATAATAGCCCAAATATTTGTAAGAACGATCCGCGGATAAACCGCAAAAACCAGGAACCGACATGGAAAACACTGAAAAGTTAAAAAACAGCAAAGAAGTGATTGCGTATATTGCTGAATGTTTCCCGAACTGCTTTACTCTAGAAGGTGAAGCTAAGCCACTAAAAATTGGCATCTTTCAAGATCTTGCCGAAAGACTGGCTGAAGACGAAAAAGTAAGCAAAACTCAGCTTCGTGCTGCATTGCGACAATATACTTCATCATGGCGATACCTTCATGGTGTTAAAGCCGGCGCTGTACGTGTTGACCTAGACGGAAATGCATGTGGTGAGTTAGAAGAAGAACATGTCGAGCATGCCAAAACAGCACTTGCTGAAAGTAAGGCTAAAGTACAAGCTCGTAGAAAAGAACAAGCAAACAAAGCTCGTGAAGAAGCAAAAGCTAAAGCGAAAAAGCCTCAACAACGCCGTGCTAAGCCGACTAAACAAGCTAAACAAAATACTAAGCCTGCAGCACCTGAAACTCGTTTACTTACATCAGATGAATTAATTGTTGGATCTGACGTGAACGTGAACATGGGCAAAGGAAATATGGCTGCAACGATAGTTGAAATTAATAAGGATGATGTGCGTGTTCGCCTAACCAATGGTCTTCAAATGGTGGTTAAAGCGGAACACCTGCGCGCATAAAGGAGATAATCCTACGCATGAATTGCCGTTTAAAACTTACACTTATAGCCGCTAATATTGTTTTAGCGGCTTCTGCTCAGGCTTTAGAAAGTAAAATATCTAAAGACGAAATCCCTAATCTTAGCGCTGAAGCGCAACATACCACAGCAAGTAAAAGAGTTACTTCTCGTTTTACCACAACGCACTATAAGCGTTTTAGCCTCAATGATGACTTTTCTAAAGCGATGTTTGATCGTTATTTAGAATTGTTAGATTTCAATCGAAATATTTTCACTCAAAACGATATTGATTCATTTGCAGCTTGGTCAACAGAGTTAGACGACCAATTAAAGCAAGGAAATAATCAAATTGCGTTTGATGTCTATAATCTTGCTCTTGATAAACGCTATGACCGTTATGTTTATGCTTTGTCATTACTTGATAAAGAGATCACATTCGACAGCGATGAAAGAATTGAGCTAGATCGCTCTGAGGCGGCATGGCCAAAAGACGAAAACGAGCTAAATGAGTTGTGGCGTAAGAGGGTAAAATACGACGCGTTAAGTTTAAAGCTGACAGACAAAGAGTGGCCAGAGATTAAGGAGATGCTTGAGAAGCGATATAATAACGCTATCAAAAGGATGACCCAATCTCATAGTGAAGACGCATTTCAACTCTATATGAATGCCTTTGCTCGGCAGATCGACCCTCATACCAGTTATCTATCTCCAAGAAACGCAGAGCAGTTTCAGTCAGAGATGAATTTATCGCTAGAAGGCATTGGTGCTGTACTACAGCAGACAGATGATTATACCGTAATTCGTTCCTTAGTTGCTGGTGGCCCGGCGTCTAAGAGTAAAGAGTTAAGTGAAGGTGATCGAATTGTCGGTGTCGGTCAACAAGACGAAGATATTGTTGATGTTATCGGCTGGCGACTGGATGACGTGGTGCAATTAATAAAAGGTCCTAAGGGAACCGAAGTTAAATTGCAGATATTGCCAGAAGGTAAAAGCGCAAAAAGTCACACTGTAACAATTGTCCGAGATAAAGTGAGACTTGAAGATAGGGCGGTTAAATCCAGTATCATTGAAAAAGACGGTAAGAAAATAGGTGTGCTTGAAGTGCCTAGCTTCTACGTTGGATTATCAAAAGATACTGACAAGCTCATTCAAGAATTAAAGGCGCAATCTATCGACGGTATTATTGTTGATTTACGAAATAATGGTGGTGGGGCGTTAACGGAAGCAACGGCTCTTTCCGGTCTGTTTATTTCAAAAGGGCCGGTTGTTCAAGTTCGTGATAGCTACGGACGAGTAAACGTAAATAGTGATACGGATGGTTTGATCAGCTATCAAGGTCCTATGACTGTGCTGATAAATCGATACAGCGCGTCAGCTTCTGAGATATTTGCGGCAGCAATGCAAGATTATGGTCGGGCAATTATTTTGGGAGAACAATCTTTTGGTAAAGGAACAGTTCAGCAGCATCGTTCACTTAACCATATCTACGATTTGTTTGATAAAGAGCTGGGTTACGTCCAATACACAATTCAAAAGTTTTATCGCATTAATGGCGGTAGTACGCAGAATAAAGGTGTAGTACCTGATATCTCTTATCCTACTCCAGTTGATCCTGAAGAAACGGGCGAAAGCGTTGAAGATAATGCGCTACCGTGGGATAGCATTGATCGTGCTAACTATGGTGTTCTAAAGCAGCGCGATGAACAAATAGCGTTTCTAACGGCTAAACATCAGGCTCGTATTGCTACCGATATGGAGTTTGCGTTTATTGATCAAGATATTGAGAAATATAAAGCAGAGAAAGATGATAATAGCCTGTCGTTAAATGAGCAGGTTCGTCGTAATAAGAGTGATGAGCGTGATGATCAGCGTTTAGAGCGTGTTAATAAGCGTCAAAAAATGGCGGAAAAAGAACCGTTTAAAACGCTAGAGGATATTCCTAAAGACTACGAATCTCCTGATGCTTATTTAGATGAGTCAGTAGCCATTACTCTTGATATGATTAATGCTAAAGATTAATAGCCAATAATTCTGACAAAAAGTAAAAAGCGAGCATAATGCTCGCTTTTTTTATCTGTTAATTTTATTGTGATTTATGTCAATAATTTCGCGTTATGGGCTAACTGAACCTACTCTTATAAAAAGTGGAGAGGGTTTGAGTTATGAGATGGCTTATTATATTTCTTGCTTGTACATCGTTTTATCTATCCAGTTCCGAACTTAGTGAGAAAAGAACTGATCTTACTCAGTTCGATTATCCATTCTTGTTGGGCGATTGGTATTTAGTTAATCCATTTCCTGATGAAGCGGGTAACGACTTTGTTGTCATCCGTTTGCATATTGCTTCAAACTACTCGTTTGCCATAGAGATTCAAAAATATGATGATACCTATGAGTATTGGGCTGGCGAGTATATTGTGGATCGAGATACATTAGTATTAGGCGCGGATATCGACAACCAACAAATCTATAACTACACCGTTAGCCACAATCAATTGATGCTCAATGGCATCTATTTTTCCAAAGGCTATCATTCTGAATTAGTCGGAAACTGGACCAGCGAAGCGATACAAGGAGAGGATATTCTGGCTAGTAAAGTGAGTAAGTTAAACTTAACCTTGCAGCCTGATTTCATGTTTCTATTTATGGCGGAATCTCATGATGGCAATATGGCCGCATACCAAGGCGTTTACTACTTTGAGGGGGATAGTTTAGTGCTGATGTATGAGAAAGGTGAACAGAATTCTCGATATAGCATTGATGAAGGCCAATTGACTTTACAAAGTAATGACTTTGATATGCTCGCTGTTATGAATCGATCGGAGTGATTTATACTGTTGAGTATATTTATTACTGAGTAATTAGGTTGCTATTAAATGGATGTGTGGTCAGATATTTTTAAATATGGTTATTTTGCAAAATAACTGCTTTGGTGGGGTTGTAATTCGGCTTTGGCAACCAAAGATATAGAGACAGACGAAATTTACTTGCTTTGCCAAGCACATAAGGAACTATCATGTCTCAAGCTACCGAGAGTCAGGCTCCCGAAGCCAAATACCGTAAAGATTACCAATCTCCCGATCATACTATTTCTCATGTTGATCTTGATTTTGATCTGGATGACAACGTGACGACCGTGACGGCTACTTCAAAAGTACAACAGTTGAAAGAGAACTCGACTCTGGTTTTGCACGGAGAGCATATTGTTCTTAAATCCATTTATGTAGATGGTGTTGAGTGGGATGATTTCGCGACCCACAAAGGTGAATTGCGAATACATAACCTTCCAAAGCAGTTTGAATTGACCATAGTTAATGAAATAAACCCAAGTGAAAATAGTGCGCTTGAAGGTTTATACAAATCAGATGGTGCATTTTGTACTCAGTGCGAAGCTGAGGGATTTCGAAGAATTACTTACTACCTAGACAGACCAGATGTGCTGGCTGTTTTTACTGTAAAAGTTACTGCTGATAAAGAACAGTATCCTTACTTACTGAGTAACGGTAATAAAATTGAGCAGGGTGAACTAACCGATGGAAAACATTGGGTAAAATGGCATGACCCTCATCCAAAACCGGCTTATCTTTTTGCGCTTGTTGCTGGTGACTTTGATGTCTTGAATGACAAGTATATAACTCGATCTGGACGCGAAGTTGCGCTGCAAATTTTTGTTGATAAAGGCAACTTAGACAGAGCTAATCACGCTATGCTGTCATTGATTAATTCGATGAAATGGGATGAGCAGAGATTTGGTCTAGAGTATGACCTCGATATTTACATGATCGTTGCGGTTGATTTTTTCAACATGGGGGCGATGGAGAACAAAGGATTAAACGTCTTTAACTCCAAGTTTGTTTTAGCAAATGAGAAGACTGCCACGGATACCGATTATCTTGGTATTGAAGCGGTTATCGGTCATGAGTATTTCCACAACTGGACCGGAAATAGGGTTACCTGCCGAGATTGGTTTCAGCTTAGTTTAAAAGAGGGTTTGACCGTATTTAGAGATCAGGAGTTTTCATCTGATTTAGGATCTAGAGCGGTAAACCGAATTAATAATGTAAGAATCATTCGCGGCCCGCAATTTGCGGAGGACGCGAGTCCTATGTCTCATCCAATACGCCCAGACAAAGTTATTGAAATGAATAACTTCTATACATTGACTGTATATGAAAAGGGCAGTGAAGTAATTCGAATGATGCATACTCTACTGGGAGAAGAGAAGTTCCAACAAGGAATGCAACTCTATTTTGAACGTCATGACGGCACGGCAGCAACGTGTGATGACTTTGTTGCGGCAATGCAAGATGCCTCTAATGTTGACCTGTCACAGTTTAAGCTATGGTATAGCCAGTCAGGAACCCCAACCGTTAAAGTGATCAGTCACTATGATGAAAATCTCGCTCAATTTACCTTAACACTTGAACAGTCCACTGCTGCAACGCAAGAACAGCAAGAGAAACAAGCGTTACATATTCCTTTTGATATAGAACTATACGGGAAGAATGGCAGTGTGATTCCGTTACAGTGTGACGGGGAAGCTGTCGATAATGTTGTTAATTTTAAACAAGATAAGCAAACATTTGTTTTTGATGGTGTTAAAGAGCAACCAGTGATCTCTTTGCTGCGTGAGTTTTCTGCACCGGTTAAAATAGAGTATGACTATTCTGATCAGCAACTTATGTTTTTAATGGTTCATGCTAGAAATGATTTTGCGCGTTGGGATGCCAGCCAAATGTTATTGGCAAAATATATTCGTAGCAATGTGGCCAACCTTCAGGCTGGTAAAGCGTTTGATATTTCCAATGATGTCATTGATGCATTTCGTGGTGTGCTTCTCAATGAAGCATTAGAGCCTGCATTTATTTCCGAAGTACTTTCTCTTCCAAGTCATAATGAAGTGTCAGGTTGGTTCAAGCCAGTAGACGTTGATGCAATTGCGAAGGTCATTAAATCTCTAAAAGTGGCTCTTGCTACTGGATTAGAAGATGAACTAAGTGCTGTTTACTCTACACTAGTTCAAAAAGAGTACGATATTAGCCATGAATCTATTGGTAAACGAGCGTTACGAAACTGTTGTTTGAGTTACTTAGCTTATCTGCCTGAAGGAAATAACAGAGTAGAACAACAGTACGCATCGTCAACCAATATGACAGATACCATAGCGGCATTATCTGCCGCGAATCAGGCAGAGCTAATGTGCCGCGAAAGTTTGATGGCAGACTTTAGTAATACATGGAGCCATGACGGTCTGGTCATGGATAAATGGTTCGCACTACAAGGAACAAACCCAGCTAATAATGCGTTAGACACGGTTAGAAAAACCATGAATCACGCTACGTTTAGTTTGAAAAATCCAAATAGAATTAGAAGTTTAATCGGATCATTTTTATCGGCAAACCCAGTCAATTTCCATGGAAAAGATGGTAAGGGTTATGATTTTGCAGAAGAAATTCTGACATTGTTGAATGATAAAAATCCACAAGTTGCCTCTCGACTAATTGATCCTTTGTTGAAATATAGAAACTATGATGATCAAAGAGCAGAGCTTATGCGTGAAAAATTGGAGTCTTTATCTAAACTGGATAACTTAGCAAAAGATCTATTTGAAAAAGTGACTAAAGCGCTAGAGTCTTAGTAGACGGCGATTTATTAATTGGCTGCGACTCATGTTTGGTCGCAGCCTTTACTAAATTAACTTATCTAATATGAAACAATATACATTTCGATTAAACATCTCTTATCAACATTTTTTACAGCATTATAATGGTGTTGCCAGTCATGTTGTTGTCTATTCTGACCAAGGTTTAAAGCTGCAGATACCAGCATCTCGATTGCGTCCATTTATTAGTCAATTGGGCTTAAAAGGAAGGTTTAGATTAACAACTGACCAGACAAACAAATTTGTAAAGTTAGAATCACTATAGTTCTCTTTTTTTTCAGTCAGTTAAACCGTAAGACCTATCACAAAAATAGACATTTCATCTTATTATCCCTCTAAAGCTGTTAACTAAAATACAATATTGCTTTTACAATGTAGATACACACTAACAAAGATTGGTGTCGGTATTTTCCCCTGAATCGACTAAATTTGGAGCGTTAACATGACCGCACGAGAGCCAGTAGTACCGGTTCTACTTGAAAAAGTTTACCAATTAATTCAAGACAAAGTTGAACTTACACAGAGACCTTTGGTTACGCAGCTTGCACAATACATGTTCAATAACATTGCACAAGACGATTTGATTCATAGAAATGAGTCGGATCTATATGGAGCAATAGTTAGTTTATGGCAACATGTTTTAGAAACAAAACAGCAACAAATTTCCGTTCAGGTGTTTAACCCAACGCTTAGTCGACATGGTTGGCAGTCAACCCATACCATCGTAGAGATTGTTGTTCCAGACAGTCCATTTCTCGTTGACTCAACAAAAATGGCTCTGGATAGATTAGATCTTAATTGCCACTTTATTCTGCATGGTCCTACTCAAGTAGAACGCGATGAACAAAACGAGAAGATTGTTGGCCTTAATACCGGACAGGGCAAATACCAGTCACTCTTTCATATCGAAGTTGACCGTTTAAATGAAAAATCAGAAATGGTTGGGCTTAAACAAGAGCTTATCGATGTGTTAACAGATACCGGACTGGTGGTTTCTGACTGGAAACCGATGGCGGAAAAACTTCAGCAAGTGACGAAACAGGTAGAGAAAAGCGTCGACTCTATTCCGCTACCGCCAGAACGCTTAGGGGAGAGTTTGCAGTTTCTTCGTTGGCTCGGAGACCATAATTTTACCTTTATGGGATATAAAGAGTATGACTTGGTGGAAGTAGACGGAGAGAAACAGTTAACGCCAACCAAAGAAAAAGGGCTGGGACTATTTGCCGTAGATCGTCGTGTTAGAACGGTGAAGCTTTCCGAGTTCGCAGAGTCAGCACAAGCTGAAGCCACCAAACCTTATTTGTTGATTTTAACAAAAGGTCACGCTGCTTCACGAATTCACCGACCAGCGTATACCGATTACATCGGTATTAAGAAATTTGATAAAAATGGAAAGGTGATTGGTGAGCATAGATTTACTGGACTGTATACCTCGGTTGTCTATAACCAGAGCGTGTTTAGTATTCCGTTAGTAGGACAAAAAGTTGAACGCATACTGGCAGCTAGTGGTTACCAGATCGGTTCGTACTCTTATAAAGCACTGCACAATATTTTAGAAAACTTCCCTCGCGATGAACTTCTACAAGCTAAAGAAGAAGAATTACTTGAAGTAGGAACCGGTGTCGTTCAAATGCAAGAGCGTGATCTTGTGAGACTGTTTGTCCGGAAAGACCCGTTCGGCCGTTTTTTCAGCTGTATGGTTTATGTTACTAAAGAGCGATACAACACTGAGTTAAGAAGACAAACCCAGCGATTACTCAAACAGTACTGTCTGTCTGATAGGGACGTGGAATTCACCACTTTCTTCTCTGAGAGTTCATTAGCGAGAACACACTATATTGTTCGCGTTGACAATAACAACATTAATATAGACGTAAAAGCGATAGAGCATAATTTAATGGAAGCATCTTCTACTTGGGACGACAGACTAAAAAGTGCCATTATTGCCAACCTTGGTGAGAGTAAAGGGGTACCGATTTCAAAGAGTTTTAAACGTGCATTTCCTAATTCATACAAATCGGATGTAATGCCAGGTACCGCGGTTGCCGATATTGAGCGATTAGAAGCGTTAAGTGATGATAATAAATTAGGAATGCTGTTATATCGTCCGCAAGAAGAGGCGTCCAACTCAAAAGTAATACATTTAAAACTCTATCATCGTGATGAGCCTATTCATCTATCTGACGTGATGCCTATGTTAGAAAATTTAGGTCTGCGAGTTGTTGGAGAATCACCGTATGAGATCCGAAAAGCCAACGGCACCGTTTATTGGATCTTAGACTTCTCCATGTTGATCCGAAGTGATACTCGAATAGATCTAAGAGAAGCGCGAGATCGTTTTCAACAAGCATTTGCGGCTATTTGGGATGGTGAATTAGAGAGCGACGGCTTTAACCGGCTCATATTAGGTGCAGGATTAACCGGCCGTGAAGTGACGATATTAAGAAGTTATGCTCGTTACATGCGCCAAGTTGGTTTCCCATTTAGTCAAAACTATATCGAGGATACATTAACCTCTCATGCAGAGCTTGCTCAAGGTTTGGTTGCGCTGTTTACTAAACGTTTTGATCCGAAATTTAAAGGAAGCAAGAAAGGACAAGCCGATCTCATTGCCAAGTTAACCGATCAGTTAGATCATGTTGAGAGCTTGGATGATGATCGTATCATTCGACGTTATATTGATATGATTTCGGCGACATTAAGAACCAACTATTATCAAACTGATCAGTTCAACCGCTGCAAAACTTGGCTTTCTTTAAAGCTTAAACCTAGTGATATTCCAGAGATACCGGCGCCAGTACCCGCATTTGAGATTTTTGTTTATGCCCCGGATATTGAAGGTGTGCATCTACGTGGCGGAAAGGTTGCCAGAGGTGGCTTGCGTTGGTCTGATAGACAAGAAGATTTTAGAACAGAAATTCTTGGTTTAGTGAAAGCACAACAGGTAAAAAATACTGTTATCGTTCCAGTTGGCGCGAAAGGTGGTTTTGTCTGTAAGAAACAGCATCTTTTATCTGGCAGAGATGAAATTTTTGCTGAAGGACAACGTTGCTATAAAAAGTTCATTCGAGCACTACTTGATGTATCTGACAATATTGTCGATGGTCAGGTATCTCCGCCAATAAATGTTGTTCGTCATGATGAAGATGATGCGTATTTAGTTGTTGCCGCAGATAAAGGTACAGCGACATTTTCTGACCTAGCTAACTCAGTATCTGAAGAGTATAACTTTTGGTTAGGAGATGCATTCGCCTCCGGTGGATCAAATGGCTATGACCACAAAGCAATGGGAATTACGGCGAAAGGGGGCTGGGAATCCGTTAAGCGCCACTTTAGAGAAATGAATATTGATTGCCAGACAACCGATTTTACCGTGATTGGTATTGGTGACATGGCGGGAGATGTATTTGGTAACGGTATGCTGCTATCTAAGCATATACGTTTACAAGCCGCGTTTAACCACATGCATATCTTTATTGATCCTAATCCAGATTCGGCAAAAAGCTGGAAAGAGCGTGATAGATTGTTTGCGCTGCCACGATCCAGTTGGGAAGATTATGATGCGAAATTGATCTCTAAAGGTGGTGGTATTTTTTCTCGACGATCCAAGTCGATCAAATTAACACCTGAGATCCAAAAATTATTGGGCACACGAAAATCATCGGTAGCACCAAATGATCTCATTAAGATGATCTTGCAGATGAATGTCGATTTACTTTGGAATGGCGGCATAGGCACTTATGTTAAAGCCTCAACAGAGACAAGTGTTGATGTTGGTGACCGAGCCAATGACGGTCTGAGAATTGATGGCAAAGATGTCAATGCCAAAGTGATCGGCGAAGGGGGCAATTTAGGTTTAACTCAGATGGGGCGTATAGAGTACGCGCTTAAAGGTGGACGAGTTAATACTGACTTTGTTGATAATGTTGGTGGTGTCGATTGTTCTGATAATGAAGTAAATATTAAGATCTTCCTAAATGGCTTAGTAGCAAATGGCGATCTCACTATAAAGCAGCGCAATGAAATCTTGGTTAAGATGGAAGATGAAGTTGGTGAAATTGTTTTGGATGACGCCTACTGCCAAGCTGAATCCATTTCCGTTAGTGAATCACTTGGTGTGTCAGTCGTTAAGGAACAGATTCGATTTATTCATCATCTTGAGAAGGCTGGCCATTTAGATAGGGCACTTGAGTATATTCCTGACGATGAAACATTGCTTGAGAGAGAAAAAAGAGGCTTGGCGTTTACTCGTCCAGAATTATCTGTTCTCGTTGCTTACGGAAAAATGGTTCTTAAAGAAGAGTTGGTGTGTGACGAAATTGCTTCGGACAGTTTCCATAAGCAACTTTTGGTTAAGTACTTCCCAGAGGAGTTACGCCGTAACTATATTAAGCATGCTGATAATCATCCACTGAAATCAGAAATTGTTGCTACTGCACTTGCCAATCAAATGGTAAATGAAATGGGCTGCAACTTTGTTACCCGCTTGCAAGAAGAGACGGGAGCGACGGTTGCAAGTATCGCAAACGCCTATGCTGCGGCAAGAGAGATTTATAATTTCGAAGATACTTTAAAAGAGATTCGTAAATTAGATAATAAGGCCAATACGACAGCGCAGTATGAATTGATATTTTATGTACGAAGAACATTGCGTCGTTTGTCGCGTTGGTTGATCCGAAATCGTGTGGGTAATCCTTCGGTTAATGATCTTATTGAGCAGTATAAGGGTGATGTATTAGCGGTAACTAAAGGATTGGATCGATTCTTAGTGCCTGAAGAAGTAAAAGAGCATAATGATCTGGCACACTCTTGGGTAGAAAAGGGAGTCGATAAGACATTAGCAAACCATGTTGCTCGTCTTTCTAGCTTAAATTCAGCAATGGATATTTCTGCAGTTGCTAAAGAGAGCGGCAAATCCATAGAAGGTGCAGCAAAATTGTACTTCACTCTTGGTGATAGAATTTCTCTTCACTGGTTCCTAAAACAGATTAATGGTCAAGGTGTAGACAATAATTGGCAAGCGTTAGCAAGAGCTGCTTTTAGAGAAGATCTCGATTGGCAACAGAGACAGTTAACTGCGCAAGTTCTTAATTGTGGCTGTAATCCTGAGCAGTTCGAACCAATCAAAGCGCTTGATGAATGGATGGAGAGTAATCAAAATTCATTGCAAAGATGGGACAATATTCTTAACGAATTTAAAGTCGGTACGGTACATGAATTTGCAAAATTTTCTGTGGCACTTCGAGAACTGATGTTATTAAATTTGAATTGTTCAACAAATAAGTAAATAATACAGCCCCGTTTATACGGGGCTTTTTTCTATCGGAGGCATAAATGCTTTACCGTCTAGCCAGGACTGGCTTTTTTCAACTTGATGCCGAAAAGGCACATGATCTTGCAATTCAAAATTTTAAACGTGTTCAAGGTACACCTCTCGATCTATTTTACCGTCAGCATTTGCCTCAACGGCAAGTCACTTGTATGGGATTAACATTCAAAAATCCCGTTGGACTTGCTGCCGGTCTTGATAAAAATGGTGAGTGTATTGATGCGTTTGGTGCTATGGGCTTTGGTTTTATTGAAGTTGGTACCGTCACACCGCGACCACAATCGGGTAACGACAAACCTAGACTATTTCGATTAAAAGAAGCAGAAGGCTTGATTAATCGGATGGGCTTTAATAATGATGGTGTCGATAAGCTTGTCGAAAACATCAAGGGCGCAAATTATGATGGTGTTCTTGGTATCAATATTGGCAAAAATAAAGATACGCCTATTGAAAGCGGCAGTGAAGATTACTTAATCTGCATGGATAAGGTTTATCAATATGCTGGTTATATCGCTGTTAACATCTCTTCACCTAATACACCTGGATTACGTTCACTTCAATATGGTGAGACTTTAGATCAATTATTGTCGGATCTGAAGACTAAGCAGCTTGAGCTTGAAAAAGTCCACAATAAGTATGTGCCTCTTGCGTTAAAAATTGCGCCTGATTTAAGTGATGATGAAATCATTCAAATTTGTACCTCGTTAAAGAAACATCAGTTTGATGGGGTCATCGCAACAAATACTACATTGGATAGAAGTGTTGTGAGCGGATTAAAGCATGCAGAAGAAACGGGTGGGCTAAGTGGTCGCCCGGTACAGAAACGTAGTACTGAAGTGGTTCAAAAACTTTATCAACAATTAGCGGATGACATTCCTATTATTGGTGTAGGTGGTGTTGATAGTTATGTATCAGCAAAAGAAAAACTACTTGCTGGTGCCAAGCTTGTACAAGTTTACTCTGGGTTTATTTATCACGGCCCAGTTTTGGTAAAAGATATCGTTAAAAATTTATAGTTAAACCTGCTTTATTAATGAAAAGAGGAATTAATTTTCCTCTTTTTTTTTTCTCATCCGTTTGTAAAATTATCGAACAGTTGGTGCAGGGTAGTTATACAGCTTAGCTACTTTTAAATATTATAATTAAGAGACGGAACGATGTTAAAACCAAATGATACATGGACGTGGTTCTTCGATGAACGCGAAAGCGCTCTTATGTTGGATCTTGGCGATAATATGATGTTTAAAGTTAACTTAGCAAAAAAGTTACTGGTAGATTGTGCTTATAGCAGAAGTGATTTTACCGTTGATGACGCCTCTTCCTTCCAAACCTTTAAAGACCAAGCTGCATTGCTTGATCTCTCTGTACCTAGACAAGCAGAGTTGATACTTAACTGTGTCGCTAATAAAAGATTTCACAAACCTGTGCAGCCAAAAAGTTGGTTTTTTGAACCAAGCGGCACAGATTACGTTCCAAATGAAGGTGATATCGTACATCTACATAATAGATATGGAGAAGGCTACTTCATTGTTATCGATGTATGTGAGACAGCTAGTCTGTGTGCCTATATAGAACAAGGTGACTTTGTTCTTGATGGACGCAAAGCGCTATCATTTGGACAACCGATAAAAGTGATGCACGACCGCATGTTGTGTGCAAATCAGAATTTTGCTGACATGCCGATTGCGTTAGTTGGCTAAAATCTATATTCGTTCCTTTGTTATTTTTATATCGACCTATTTGGTCGATTTTTTTTGCCTATAAAAGGCCAATTTTCTCCAATATCTACCTCCCCATTTCCATCTTAACTCCTCATAAATCCATTAATAAAAGACATATTCATCTCTATAGGGTGAATTGCTAGTTATTACAAATGAGACATTGTGGGCAAATGACAGAAAAATTCTCATAAACTCTATCAATAGAATTACCGATTTTTATCTATTCAATCGTCAAAACTTCCTGTTTTAAGCCGTTTTGTAATTAATTTACACTGTTAATTCCTCTCTGGTCTATACCAAAACCGAAGTGAATAAGTAGTCACTTACTTGGCGGGTCATTAAACTCGTCCAGAATGAAAAGGGAGTAAATGCTCACTTCATTTTTTGCGTAAAATTAGATTTTTCGTTAACAGAAAAGGATATAGAGGGAAAATTGTTCAATTAGAACGTTCAGTACGATTAATTACGCTTTATTTTCTGAATATTGGAGATTCTCAGGTATAATCAAGCTCATTTTTTTGCCGACAAAGAACGATATGAATCAATATTTAGCGATTACTTCGAATGGATTAGAAAATCTGCTCGTAGATGAACTTATTAAATTGGGTATTAATGACCCAAAACCAGTGCAAGCAGGTGTGCGTTTTAAAGCAAGCGCAGAACAAATTTATCGTTGCTGCATTTGGAGTCGAATTGCTTCAAGGTTTGTACGAGTACTATCAGAATTTAACTGCCAAGATGATATGGACCTCTATTTGTCGGCTTCTGCTATTAACTGGCCAGCACAATTTAAAGCCAATAAAAGTCTCGTTGTAGACTTTAACGGTACAAACAGAGAAATACGCAATAGCCAGTATGGTGCGATGAAGGTGAAAGACGCCATAGTCGATAGTTTCAATAAGAAAAATCTTCAGAGACCGACGATCAGTAAAGATCAACCTGATCTTCGAGTTCATGTTCGCTTGCACCGAGATAAAGCAATACTTGGTATTGATATGGTAGGCAGCGGCTTGCATCAGCGAGGTTATAGAACTGAGGCTGGACGTGCGCCTCTACGTGAAACATTAGCAGCGGCCATCGTTATGCGCTCTGGCTGGAAGGCAAACACTCCTCTATTGGACCCTATGTGTGGTTCTGGAACGTTAATCATCGAAGCTGCTCTAATTGCGTGCAATGTTGCGCCAGGTGTTAAACGTGCTCGTTGGGGCTTTGAAGCACTAGAAGATTTCGATGCGGAATTGTGGGCTGAAGTGAAAGCAGAAGCGAATGTGCAAGGTCGAAAGGGTGTCAAAAATAATGACACTAGATTTTTCGCTTTCGATAATGACCCACGAGTATTAAAAACCGCTAAAGATAACGCTAGACGCGCAGGAGTGGAGCAGTTTATCCAGTTTGAACTTGGTGATGCTGCTCAGTTGGTTAAGCCACAAGGTTTTGATCAAGGCACTATTGTTTGTAATCCACCGTATGGTGAAAGGCTGGGGACAGAGCCGGGCCTAATTGCGTTATATACTGCTTTTGGTGCTCAAATAAAACAGCAGTTTCCAGGATGCTCGGCTTCTATTTTCTCTAGTTCTGATGAGCTATTGAGTTGTTTACGTATGAGGGCAGATAAACAGTTCAAATTGCACAACGGTGCGTTACAGTGTCACCAAAAAAATTATTCGGTTTCTGAACGAAGAACAGATCAATCAAGTAATGACAACGAGCAACAGCTTGCGGTTATTGCCCCTGACTTCTCAAATCGACTTAAGAAAAATCGTGCAAAATTGGCTAAATGGGCAAGAAAACAACAACTTGATTGCTACAGGGTCTACGATGCAGATTTGCCTGAATATAATGTTGCAATTGACGTCTATTTAGATCAAATAGTGATTCAAGAGTATGCCGCGCCTAAAGACATTCCTGAAGAGAAAGCGAAACGACGCCTAACGGATGTTATTAGAGCGACGATTCAAGTCATGGGTGTCGATGCCAATAACGTGGTATTAAAAACCCGTGAGAAGAAGAAAGGCTCGTCTCAGTATCAGAAGTTAAACCAAGGCTCGAGTAATTTTGCTGTAGAAGAATACGGCGTAAAGCTGTTGGTTAATCTGCATGATTACTTGGACACGGGCTTATTTTTAGATCATAAAATTACACGACGAAAACTATCAGAGATGGCGAAAGGGAAAGACTTCCTTAATTTGTTCGCCTATACCGGCTCTGCTACGGTTCATGCAGCTTGTGGTGGCGCTAAATCAACCACAACAGTCGATATGTCAAAAACTTATCTAGATTGGGCGAAAGATAATCTTAAGCTAAACGGTCAAGTAGGTAAGCAGCATAAATTTGAACAAGCAGATTGCCTTCAGTGGATATCCTCTTCGGATGAGCAGTACGATGTTATCTTTATTGATCCTCCTACGTTTTCAAATTCTAAACGCATGGAGGCAACATTTGATGTGCAGCGTGACCATGTCGAATTAATGAAGAGTTTAAAACAACGACTACGTGCAGACGGGACCATCGTATTTTCAAATAATAAACGTCATTTCAAAATGGATTTAGAAGGGCTGAAAGCACTTGGCTTATCTGCAAATAATATCTCTTCGCAGACCCTTCCTTTGGATTTCCAAAGAAACAAGCAAATACATAACTGTTGGTTGATTACATATGCCAGCGAATAATATTATTTTATATAGTACCGAAGGGTGCCATTTATGTGAGTCTGCAAACGCTCTGCTAATTCAGTGTGGTATTAAAGCAGATATTACCGATATTGCGTTTGATGATAATCTGTTTTTTCGTTACGGGGTAACAATACCTGTGGTGAGATATAACGACTCCGAACTATTTTGGCCTTTCGAATTACAACAACTTCAACAGTGGTTAGAGAATAATGGCATTACTTACCATACATAATGGTCAATTGGCTTTTGGTGATCACCCTTTGCTGGATAAGTCTGACTTTGCACTACAGACGAATGAACGGGTCTGTTTAGTCGGGCGCAATGGCGCCGGTAAATCTACCTTAATGAAAGTGCTTGCCGGAGAAGTCATTATGGATGACGGCAAGATGAAAGTGACTCAAGACGTTGTTGTTTCACGTCTAGAACAAGATCCACCAAGAAACCAGTCTGGGACGGTATTGGATTATGTGGCTAGCGGGTTAGAAGAGACAGGAAAGCAGCTGAAGATCTATAAAGATCAACTGGATCTTGTTGCCAATGACCCTAGTGAAAGCAACATTAATAAATTGGCCAAGATTCAAGAGCAGCTAGAGCACTCCGGAGCTTGGCGATTTGAAGATAGAATTAAAAACGTTCTTACCGCCCTCAGTTTGGACGGTCAGGTCGAACTGACCTCATTATCAGGGGGATGGCAGCGAAAAGCGGCATTAGCAAAAGCTCTTGTTTGTGATCCTGATGTGCTGCTACTCGACGAGCCAACCAACCATTTAGACGTTACAACCATTGAATGGCTAGAGACATTTTTAAAGGATTTTCGTGGTTCTATTATCTTTATTTCTCACGATAGGGCATTTATTAAGTCGATGGCGACGCGCATTGTGGATCTTGATCGAGGAAAGCTGAGTTCATTTCCTGGTGACTATGACAATTACTTAATTGAAAAAGAAGAAGCGCTTCGCGTTGAAGAGATGCAGAATGCCGAGTTTGATAAAAAACTCGCTCAAGAAGAAGTTTGGATTAGGCAAGGTATTAAGGCTAGACGTACCCGAAATGAAGGTCGTGTAAGGGCTCTAAAGCAGTTAAGGCGAGAGAGACAAGAGCGGATAGAGGTTCAAGGTAAAGCTAACTTGCAGATCGATACGTCGGCGCGTTCAGGTAAAATCGTTTTTGAAGCAGACAAAATCGGCTTTAAGTATGACGGTAAACCAATTGTCACAGATTTTAGTTTTAATATAATGCGCGGTGACCGAATAGCGTTGATTGGGCCAAATGGCTGTGGGAAGAGCACCGTACTTAAGTTGTTACTGGATCAGCTACAACCTCAAACGGGTAAATTGCGGTGCGGTACAAAGTTAGAAGTTGCCTATTTTGACCAATACCGAGAGAAGCTGGATCCAGAGAAGTCCGTAATCGATAACTTAGCTGATGGTAAGCAAGAAGTAATGGTTGGCGGCCGCCAAAGGCATGCATTAAGCTATTTGCAAGATTTTTTGTTTCCACCAAAGAGAGCTAGAACACCGGTGAAAGCGTTATCCGGTGGTGAAAAAAATAGGCTATTGCTGGCTCGAATCTTCCTTAAAGCAAACAATTTGCTGGTCTTAGATGAACCAACGAATGATTTAGATATCGAAACTTTGGAACTTTTAGAAGATTTGCTTGCCAATTATGAGGGCACTTTACTTCTTGTTAGTCACGATCGTCAATTTGTAGACAATACTGTGACCACAAGTTGGATTTTCGAAGGTAATGGCATTATAGAAGAGTTCGTTGGTGGCTATCACGATGCACAGCAACAACGAAAGCAAGCTATTGCTGCTAGAACAGATCAATCGCAAGAGAAAACGAAAAAAGCAGCAAAGGCAGCTCAAAGTAACAAACCTGATGGAAATCGAAGTAAGCCTAAAAAACTCTCTTATAAATTGCAGAGAGAGTTAGAGTCATTGCCACAGTTGTTGGAAGAGTTAGAAGAGCAGATAGATTTATTACAACAACAGGTAAATCAGCCAGACTTCTTTTCAAAGTCTGTCGACGTGACACAACCAGTTTTAGACAAGCTTTCAGCTAAAGAACAGCAATTAGAAGCCTCTTTTGAACGATGGGAAGAGCTGGAAGCGATGCAACAGGAATATAATAGTTAACATGCGTAATGATATTTTTAAATTATCCACATTAGCCGCTCTCGTTTTAGCATCAACCAGTGCCAATGCTGCGATATATCGGGTTGTTGAAGTAGATTCTTATGAAAACTTGATACCAGATAGTGTGAGAATTAATAATCCTCAGTATCAGGGGACTTATGGAAGGGCTATAGCAGAAGATACTACAACGGTATTCCCTCTCCCTAGTGATAGTTGTTTTACCGTGGATTGTGGTGATGGTGCTAACAGCGTACTTGCTGGTGAAGCCATTAAAGGCCCTAAGGGGTACAACTATAGACAAGAAGCGCCATTTGGTATTGATAATGGTTTTGTCTATGACACGTTAGCAGAGTTAGAAACCTATTGTAATAATGAGTTTAAATTTGCGACTTGTGGTAACTGGGCAACGAGAACTTGGTCAGGAATAACAGATAAGGGTGTAGGCGGTCTTGAAAGAGAGTTAAATGCATGGGGAGGTGGATATCCCTCTAATGCTTCTGCATTTGTTGAAACAACCTTGCCAGCTATTATCTCGCCAAAAGAGTCCAGCGTTTATGTAGTGGGAGAGCGAACTGCTGATAGCGTAAATACGGTGATTAACGCAATGAATGGTGCCAACGCCATCGGTAATACCAGTAGCGGTATATATAACAAAGCAAGTAACGAAAGAATATATAGAAACCGTGGTTTTTATAGTAATAATATCCAGTTACTGCCGCGACAGGGTGCGACTAGTATAGTAGAGAAAATGGGTCGAACCACTGCGTTTGACTCATTTTCTCATGGTCTCAATACTTATGTTGTTGGTTCTGCTGCTGTGGCTCCATATGATACAAGTGAACGTATTGCGAAAAACACATGCATAGCGGACGCTACTCCTTATAAGCTTAGTGAGTGTCAAGATTTT
Organism: Vibrio sp. 99-8-1; assembly: GCF_013114595.1. Lineage (GTDB taxonomy): Bacteria > Pseudomonadota > Gammaproteobacteria > Enterobacterales > Vibrionaceae > Vibrio. Next base: position 36,541 of record NZ_VTXE01000006.1, read on the forward strand.
GCTTTTGCAATGAAACCTTATATTTGGCAAGTAAATGGTGCTGCTGGTGATGTTGTTGGTAAAGTTGTTTCTCCATGGACCGGTATAGGAGATGCTGCTGGTGCTGATACTCAGGCAAATTCGAACAGTAATAAGTTGTCTGGCATGGGGAGTGTTAAAGGCGCAGTAAAAGCTGTTGGTGGCATTTACGATGGTTTGCCAGTTTTGGTTGGATATAATACCGAAAATGTAAGTGGTTACCCAAAAATGCAGGCTGCTGTGTTTATACCTAAAATACCATTTGACATAACTAGAGACAATGAATGGGAAACCAAGTTTGTTACTAATGCTACCTATAACGTAGGTGGTTCTGCTGTACACAGTAACTCTATAGCTAAAGATATTAATGATGATCTTATTGTTATTGGTGAAGCAAAACGACTAGGATCTGTTCCAGAAAATGGTTCAGCTAATAATCGTTTATTTGTTGCTGATGCGAGCTCTGGTGCGCCAGTAGCGAACTTCTTAACTGGTGGTATTTTCTTTAGTGGCGCCGGTGGTGAAGCGAATGCCATTAACAACGACAATATCATTGTTGGTCAAATTGATGCTGAGACTAGCCGTGAAGTTGATGGTAAAAAACGACGTCGCAGAGGGTTTGTTTATCCATACACAGGTTCTAGCGTGAGTGGCACTTTTAATAATAAAGCGTGGTGGATTGACGATCTGACCAATGGTGGCACATATAGCTCTAATAACAATAAGTATCGTATTATCAACGCATCAGACATAAATGAAGCAGGGGTTATTGCAGCTACTGCTATAAAATGTACAACTTCGTTAACCAGCGATGTAGCCGTTGAATATGAATCGACAGCGCACAATGCCTATTGTGGAGCTGATGCTTCGGGTATTGAGAAAATTGTGTCTGTTAAACTTGTTCCACTTCCAGACGGTCAACGTTCTATTAGTACTCGAAGTACAGCTAAACCTCAGGTCTCCAGAAAAGGAGCCGGTTTTGGTTTGCTGACTTTGACCGCTTTAGCGCTAATAAGTTTCAGAAGAAGAAAATAATTTTTACTTCAATAAGGCACAGGTTCAAGTTTTTGAGCCTGTGCTTTTTTTGTGCTTGAGAAATAACGCTGATTCACTCATTCTTATTGGTGGAGTAACACTCACTCCGAGTAATAGTAGTAAGTTAGTAAAATCTCAAGGTACGAGGAACTGCACTATGAAAAGACAGAAACGTGATCGCCTAGAACGAGCACAGTCTCAAGGCTATAAAGCGGGTCTAAATGGAAGATCGATGGACGATTGTCCATATCAACAAACAGATGCTAGGTCTTTTTGGCTAGGTGGATGGCGTGATGCTAGAGATGACAAACAAACGGGTCTCTATAAATAATAAATAAGTCATTATTATAACCCCTTTTTAGGGGTTATATAAGTCAATCTAACGCACTATAACTAAATATCTAGATAAGAAAAAAACAGCAAATCGCTGCTTTTCTCTTAAACTTAAAAGCTAGAAGTGTCTTGGAACAAACCTACTTTTAAATCTTTCGCGACATAAATTTCTTTACCGTCAACAAGTACACGGCCATCAGCCAAACCCATAACAAGCCTGCGATTTACAACACGCTTCATGTTTATTTGATAGGTTACTTTCTTAGCTGTAGGTAAAATCTGACCTGTGAATTTGACTTCGCCAACACCCAACGCACGTCCTTTACCTTTGCCTCCAACCCAACCAAGGAAGAAGCCCACGAGTTGCCACATAGCGTCAAGTCCAAGACAACCGGGCATTACTGGATCACCAGGGAAGTGGCAGTCGAAAAACCATAGGTCAGGAGAGATATCTAACTCAGCTTCAATATAGCCTTTGCCAAACTCTCCACCATCTTCGGTCATTAATGTCACTCTATCCATCATCAGCATATTAGGTGCTGGTAACTGAGGATAGCCAGGGCCAAATAGTTCCCCGCGGCTAGAAGCTAAAAGATCGTCACGGTTATATGAACTGCGCTTGTTTTGCATATTGTCTACTCCAATAATTCGTACCAGCATCTTAGTGAACACGTGTACGCTAATCAAGTCCGATCAGTTAGTTAGTAGCTTGTTTTTTAGTCGTTGAAACAAACTTGGTCGAATTTCTCCTCGATTAAACAGATCTATTCGCTGAGAAATTCTGTCGAGAATGGTATCTTCGTGTTCGCCTCTGAATACTTTATTAGTTACCAGTGCTATCGCTTCGTCTACATTTTCTACTGACCAGATATGAAACTGGCTATTTTTAATACTTTCTACAACGTCTTTGTGAAGCGATAGATGTTTTAGATTTGATTTAGGTAAGATAACACCTTGTTGTCCGGTGAAGCCTTGGTGCTCACAAACACGGTAAAAACCTTCTATTTTCTCATTAAGTCCACCCACGGCTTGAACTCTTCCGAACTGATCAATAGCACCAGTTACTGCAATTTGCTGGTTTATTGGGCACTCAGATAACGCACTAACTAAGCTGCACAGCTCGGCTAATGACGCACTATCACCATCGACTTCGCAGTATGACTGCTCAAAAACGACCGACGCAGCAAAGGGGAGTGGCTCATCAAGATCCAAGGCCGAGCTTAACAGCGCTTGCATGATCATCATACCTTTGGCGTGCAGGTTGCCACCTAGCTCTGCTTTACGTTCAACGTCCGATACATCACCATCACCGAAGTGGATGACACAGGAGATCCTAGCAGGCTCTCCGTATGAGACTGGATGACCCGGAACATCGACTACGGTTAATCCATTGACCTGACCAACTTGTTCTCCATCTGTTTCGATTATTACTTGTCCTTCCAAAATATCGTCTAACGCTCGCTTAGGAAGATAAGACTCTCGATAGTATTTTTTTTCTAACGCTTGGTCGATGTCACCAGCAGTAATACTTTTACCATCGCTTTCTAATGCGGCTTCTGAGAGTAAAGAGTTGTGCCATTGCAGACACAAAGGGACAGCGTGTTGGTCTTCTGTTTCTCTTGTTCCGGCTAGCAATAGTCGTTCAACACCACAATTTGATAGATTAGGTAAGGAGAATTGATTGATTAAACCCTTAACATAAGCGAGATAGGGAGAAATCAGTTTATCATTAATTTTCGTTTCAAGTTCTATTTCGCTAAAAATACAGAATCCGGAGTGAATATCTGAGTCAAAGTAATCTAATTCGCTCATTTGCTCTCTATCGCCAATAACAATCAGTTTTACATCAAACTTTTCGCTCGGGGGATTTACTGCTAAATGTTTTTGATCGGCACTTACTGGAGAGACCACTTCACCAAGTAGTGCTGATTTTAATATCATCCAACTCGATGGATTTGCCATTATGAGGTTTGCAGATACAACCAGGTAGCCACCATTGGCCTTAGACAGTAAGCCTTGAGAAGTACTATCTACATTGCCATTTTTCGCCTTATACTCACCTAAGATCGACTTGATCTCTAATGTTTCAGCTTTTACTACCACTCTATCATCAGGAACTAAATGAGCTTGACGAATAGCATCAATGACCGCATTTCGGTAAATCGCATTATCTGGGGAATTAATAAGCAGTACTTTCGTCCAGTTTTTTAACTGTTCAAACTGGATAAGAGCCGCTTTCAGTCTTGGTTGTAGATCCAAAAAGGATAGGGGAGTAATAGAGTCATAATTAGCTATAACGCTACTATATTGATCTATATTTGGTACGACTGAGCGCCAATCTTCTTGATTCATGGTGTCTAGCTGTTAGAAAAAGGACGTTGATTATATATAAATTAATGTAAGGCGTGTACTGATATAAACAAACTATTTAGACGTATTTATCTAAACAGGGAATAAAGTTATTCTAGTTAACAGATTTTTATATTAGCAATAAAAAATAATTGTACGCACCTAGATGATGGGTTACGCTGTCACCATGTTGAGCTATGGAAAATAGTATGAAATACCAACAACTTGAAAACTTAGAGTGTGGCTGGAAATGGCAATACTTAATTAAAAAATGGAAAGACGGTGAACAGATCACCAAGTATATTGATAGCAGTGATATCGAACTGGCTGTCGCGCAATTAGTCGAAATTGAGTATGAACCAGTTAAAGTTATTGATTGGATTGAACATAATATGGCTCCCGAGCTTGAAAACAAGCTTAAACAAGCCATTAGAGCCAAAAGAAAAAGGCATTTTAACGCTGAACAAGTTCATACAAAAAAGAAATCTATCGATCTAGATTATCGAGTATGGGAAAAGTTATCTAATCAGGCCAATGAGTTAGGATGTACACTTTCTGATGCTATCGAGTATTTATTAAGTGAAGCATCTCGTACAGAAAAGGCAGCAAAAAGAGTCAGCAGCTTAAAACAAGATTTAAGTAAGTTACTTGGCGAGTAACCAAAAGGAGAAGCTTTATGATGTATGTAATTATTGCGGGTGCTCTAGTTGTATTTTGGCTGGTTGCAGTAGATAGGCCTATCTTAAAAATGGATTTTAAGGATGGTGAGTTAATTAAGCATAAAGGTAATCTACCACATGGCTTTGGCCATAACTGTCGTGAAATAGCACATAAAACGCCATTTTCAGGAACTGTAAAGGTCTACATGACGCGTTCAGGAGCAAAAATAAAGTTTTCTAAGTCAGTTCCTCATAAAACGCAGCAAAGAATCCGAAACGTGTTTCCTCATCAAGGTTTTTCAAGTAAAGGCAATAAGAAAGCTCATTAGGATTACAGAACAATTAACAAACAAAGCCCACAGTTGTGGGTTTTTTAGTGTCTAGATTTAGTGGAGCGTACGAATCTAGATTGGTATTTTAGTTCAGATATCGTTAAATTGTTCTCCTACCTACAAGTTCGCATTAGGTATATTATGTTAAATAGGATTTGTGACGGGATGTGATTGCCTCGCCCCTCTATCAGTCTTGAATCAACCCTTTGATTTTGCGTTGTAAATAACATTACCTCTGATTTGAGTTTTTAGCCTGCTCTTGCAGGTCTACTGCTCAAAATCATCAAATTTAATGGGGCTTGTTTTTTCTTCTGAGTTTTGTGAATCTTCGCGCTTTTTTACCAGCAGCACTGAGTTTCTTTCTCATGGCTGCAGCAAACTTCTTGTTTGTTTTCCATTTGCGTTTGGTCGCGTTCCCGCCTTTTCGCTCTGCTTGTTTTGCGGACCTGCCTATTTAATTTTTAATTAGTTTGATTAAAAGCGCACTGACGATAACCACAAAAACTACTGTTGCCATGCTGCGATCGAGTTTTAGTTCCAAGGGCTGGAATGCCGATACGGAGTAAAACATGGCTGTATATTGATATAAATTAATACCAACTATGCTTGCTACCCTGTCTTTTTGATAACATTTATCTACTTTGCATTCTATACGCTAATTGCGTACACTTGTCCTATGAAAAGTGTATTTGTTGAATCAACCATATTTGAAAAGTACCGAAATGAGTACCTTAGTGATGAGGAGTTTCGGCTGTTTCAAGCGGAACTTATGTCCAACCCTAAACAAGGTGATGTGATTCAAGGTACAGGTGGTTTGCGTAAGATTCGAGTCGCAAGTAAAGGTAAGGGAAAACGCGGTGGATCTCGTGTTATCTATTACTTCCTTGATGAGAATAGACGTTTCTATTTACTTACTATATACGGTAAAACTGAAATGTCGGATCTAACGACAGACCAAAAGAAGCAGTTAAAAGGTTTTATGGAGGCGTGGCGTTATGAGCAATCGTGACTTATTTTCAGAATTAAGCTCAGCTCTTGTAGAAGCAAAAGAGCACTCAGAGGGAAAACTTACTCTGAAAACCCACCAAGTTAGTGAAACAAGCGCTCTTGATATTTCACCTGATGAAATCGTTAATATCCGAGAGCAGTTCAATATGTCTCGCGGTGTATTTGCTCGTTTACTTCATACATCATCAAGAACGTTAGAAAACTGGGAACAAGGGCGTAGCGCACCTAATGGACAAGCTGTGACGCTTTTAAAATTAGTACAACGTCACCCTGAAACTCTAACCCACATCGCTGAGCTGTAATTTAGAAAACCGTCTGTGGTGGGCTTTAAACAAACATGATTCGCATTGTTTGACTAAGTATCAAAAACCATAAAAGTTAGTCTGCCAAGACGTTCCATTTGTTTTTTTCTTTAAGTCTGCATTTAACATGTCCTCTATCTTTCCACCATCCCCATAGTCAAATCTCGGTAACGTTGTCCTATCTGAAAGGATTTTTTCTTCATATATATTATGAGAGGCTGTAATTTTGTCGCTTTTTATATTCATTTTTGCGACGGCATTGATAATTCGTGTTTCATCATATATTGAACCGTTGGAAGTAACACACCTTATTTGATTTGTAACATAGAAGCCGGGTTTAATTGAATGAAAAATAACGTAAGAATTAACTTTATTGGGCTGAAATCCAAGGATAATTGGTTCGTCACTAAATCCTCCTCCTGCTATCATTTCTTTCACTGTTATTTCAACGTTTTGACAATTATATAAATTTGTTTCTGTTCTTGGCTCTAACCCGATGACGAGTGCTCCTTCACCAGTAGGTTCAGGAAGATCATGTATAGAGTAAGTTGCATTATCTACTGCAACATATTGTGGTTTATTAGCACATGCTTGTAATAGACTCACTGCACAAAGGCATAGTAGTGTTTTCTTCATGTTTATGTGTCTCAAAATGGTAATTTTGAGCCTTAGATATGGCCTTTAAAAAAACTAAGGTGACAACGTAAGGTTTATATCAAGTAATGAATCCCTTACCTTTTGATTTTTTGGTGCCGGAAGTACTTCAACTTGTTCTATTGCAATAACTGATTGTTCGCATAGTTCATGATCACCAGATATTACTTTAATACTTTCAACAACATTCTCTTTTTCATTCTCAGATTTTGAGAGAGTAATTTTAATTCTACATTCTTTACCAACAAACTTTTCAGGACTCCTATCGAACCACTTCTCTTGTTCTTAATATGACTGTTCTATGTTGCTCTAGTGCTTTACGGAATTATTTACTATTAGGGAAGAAATAGAATTACAACTTTTGGATTTACGAAAGGAAGAGCTGCTTGTGAGCATGTAGTGACATAATCTCTTAATGTAGCTCACTATGCGTATCTGGATTGAGAAATAGCAAGGGAATGATAAGCTTCATTCCCTATCTCTATAAGTTAATCACTACACGAGTTATTTTTTTCTGCGTTTTGGCGGCTCTGGAAGTTCATCTTCTGTGATATAACCGTCCCCGTTTTTGTCAATGCGGTTGAAATCATTTTTCAGTGGTCCTTGCACTTCAGACTTTGATAGTTTGCCGTCGCCATTTCTATCCATATTGATCATCGGATTACCACGCTGGTCTTGCGGTTTTAGGCGTTCCGAGTCACCAAATTCTTTGACGGCAGGCTTCATTCCGCCCTGCACTTTCATATCCATGCCCGCTTCTGTTCCATCCAGTACATACTGTTTACTATCACGTTCAATTTGACTTGGGTTTTCGATAAATTGAGTATTGCTATCCGTCACGCAACGCACATAGTTTTTATAACGAACAGCATCACCTTGCGGACCATGGCCTTGTGGATAATCTTGCCCTGCATAGGTTTTAGGGTCACTTCGCTGCGCTCCCGCCCCATGAACATCTACCCATTGGTTATTCATGTAACCAAGTGAACGGCCAAAAGCGATATACGACGCATTCTTGCTGTTTTTGAGGTTTTGATGAGTGGTGCTACTCCAATAGTTGGGATAATCAATTTTTTCGCCTTCATTGATTATGCTCGTCACCGAAAAACTCGAATCTATGGCTGCACTATTGCTGGTATCCGGTGATTTAGTGTAATCAACGATGGACTGCAGTTCTTTTGCATTCGGTAAACGCCAGTCATTGCTGCCAGCTAATTCTAAGTTTTCACAATATTCCAGAGCAGAAAACCACTCCATACCGTGTTCACTATCACCTTGCTGCCATGTCAATCCTGTTGCTTTATCATTAACGGTTTTATTACCATTATCAACAAATTGGTTAATGCCATAATCTGTGTTGCCCCGAACAGTTAATAGGTAAAACGTCTTATCACCACCACGAGGAGAGGTAGCGCCATACCCTTTAATTCGGCCATCAATAAAATTAACCCCAAAAATGGTCTCATCTCCATTCATGGTGGTTGAAACATATTTGGTGCTGCTTAGATATTGGGAATCAATCAGTCGTTCACCGGCATCTAAATCTCCTGACTCAAACGCAAACATAGAGTGATCGATGAAAGGTCGGATCGTGTACGTCCCTGCTCCATTAATGCCACTAGGATCTTCGCCATCAAACATCATCAATGAATAGAGTTCTTTGATCGTAGGAACACGCCAATCGCTATGGCCACCAAGTTCTAGGGACGCGGCATACAGTTGTCCTTCATTATAACTCACCTTATCAGCAGCAGTTATATTGCCATCACCGTTAATATCTGTTGTTTGTGCCCATTGTAGCCCAGTGTTGTTGTCGAGCACTGTTCCGTCATTATTTAAGGTGTAGCTTGGGGAATAGCCTTGATATTGAGCATCTTGACCTGCGCCCTGCTTACCCGCCATAGCGCATTGATTTAGAACATTTGAGGTGTCTGAGCACTGTGTCTGATTTGTATCAACTATGGTGTAACGGTAAGGGGATTCTGTCGCAGAAACCCCACTGCCCCACATTAAAGCCATAACTGATGCAAGTATTGAAAAGCGCGGTAATGAATGTTGGGTGTTTGAATTTATAGTATGACTCATAGTTTTCCTCGTTATAGGATATCTTTTGTTCTGTTAACTATGAGCTGAAAATGTGTAGCTAATATGGAGAAAATAAGGAGGTGCAATTAGGATAACTGAATCTTTGTATGCCAAATCGCTTTTACTTTATCTCAAACCGTTTTTACTCTATTTCAAACCGATAACCGACACCGTAAACCGATTTAATCCAGTCGTATTGCTCATTCACACTAAGGATTTTTTTGCGAAGATTTTTAATATGGCTATCTATTGTTCGGTCGGTGACAACTCGGCCATCGTTATAGATCTGATCCATTAGCTGATCACGGCTAAACACTTGTCCAGCATGATTATAAAAATACCCTAGTAATTGAAATTCAGCAGGCGTGAGTGGTAAAGGACTCTCATCAATCCAAGCCTGCATTTTCAGGTCATCTACTTTTATCGGATGAGCAGAACATTCTTGGTTAAAGGGGAGCTGTTCTGCGTTTTGAAAACGACGTAGTACGTTTTTTACTCTTGCAACTAACTCTCTTGGACTGTATGGCTTACAGACATAATCATCCGCTCCAAGCTCTAACCCTAATAAACGATCAATTTCATCAACTTTAGCGGTTGCCATTATTACTGGCACATTACTGAACGTTCTTAGTTCACGATAAATATCGAGTCCATCTCGATTCGGTAACATCAAGTCGAGCAAAATGAGTGCCGGGGAGTTTTCCTTGACCCAATCGATAACTTTCGCACCATCATCAATAATGAAAGTTTGGTATCCATTGTGAGTCAAGTAATCAGACACTAGCTGAGACAATGACGGTTCATCTTCAACAATCAGTATCATTGCTTTCCTTATATGCATTTAATTTTGGTATGTTTATCATTACGTTAAAGGTAATTGTATTGTAACTTTAAGGCCACCTAACTGAGACTTCTCAACTTGCGCTGTTCCAGCATGTGCTTGGATAATTCCTAGGCAAATCGAAAGCCCTAAACCAGAGCCACCAAATTCTCGGCTACGGGACTGATCTACACGATATAATCGTTCAAACAGCTTCGGCAGCGCTTCATTAGGTACACCAGGTGCACTATCTTCAACAATAATCAAAACGTTATTGTCGTATTGGGAAGTGTGGATATGCACTTCTCCTCCCTCATCCGTATAACGATAGCTGTTTTCTAATAGATTGTTCAGAACTTGGGTCAATTTTTGCTTATCTCCCTGAATAAAAGCGTCACAAGAGTGTAAATCACAGCTCAGGTCAAGGTTCTTACTTTCAAAGCGGTTAATGTGACTGGCAAGGGCGTTCTCAACGACATCTTTAATACTGACCTTCTGAAGGTTTATCTGTAACTGAATTTCCGCCTTGCTTGCTGAACGCAAATCCTCAACTAACTGAATAAGAGTGAGAACCTGTTGATGAAGGGATTCTATGTAAGTTGGCTCTGGTTTTCTAATACCATCTTGCAGTGCTTCTAACTCCCCTCGCAATACTGCTAAAGGGGTACGAAGTTCATGTGAAATATCAGAGAGCCAACGTTCACGCAGTTCTTCTTGGTTTTTTAGTGATTTAACCAGTAGGTTGAATGCGCTTATTACATCAGCTATCTCATCGTTATTTCGATGCTCAATCTGATAATCTAAGTTACCGTCCCGGACAGCATTTGCGCCTTGGTGTAATGCCCGCAAAGGTGTTAATAAATATCGAACACAAACAACGGCGAACAGCAGACTTAACATAATGGTGGCAAAACTGATGGTGATAATATGTTTAGTTTGCGAATGAAGAAAACTCTCTGCCAATGAGTTGGTAAGAGATTCACTCTGAACAACGGTTACATAGCCTATAACCTGTCCATTTTTAGTAATATCCAGCGTAACACTGTTCATGCCATCGATAGAACTGAGATTATCAGGTGGCCCGAGTAGTACGTTTCCATCGGCATCCAATAAGTTAAGTCGTACACTCAATGGTGCCATTATGGATTGTTTTGGTAGTAACGCTCCTGTAGGGCGCCGCTTATCTCTCGGAGGAGGAACTTCGCCAAGTTGTTGTAGTAATCCTGCCCAAATATGGGGGGCCACTTCTAGTCGATGCCAGCCGTATGTTTCAGAATAATAATCACTTACCCGAGCAGCCAACGTTTTCGCCTTGGTTAGCTCTTCTTGGTTAAGATATTGCTGAAACCCCTCTTTAAAACTCGAGTTAACCAGTACCGCCATGGTAGCAATAACCAGTGTGCTACTGAGTAACAAAGCTACAAATAACTTTTGAAACAGTGAGATACGCATAGAGGCCTTTTAATTGTTATCTACTTCTTCATTTTACACCTATAAATGTATAGGGATACGGACTTAACATTATTTCGTTACCACAATCTATGTTGCTACGATAATCCACGTGGTCAAAATTATAGCGGCTACGACATAACGATGATAATTGAGACGTCTTGTTTCCCGCTAAAAAAGAGTGGATATTTTTAACGGGTTATCTTTCTTATAGAACTATGGAAATTTAAATAGCTCGACTGACTTTAAATTGTCCCATTAACGAACGTAAATCTTCGGCTAAATTAGCCAAGTGTTCACTCGATTGAGCAGTAAGAGTTGAACCACCAAGTACCTCTAGCCCGGATTGGCTGATACTCACGATACTTTGGTTTATTTCTTCTGCTGTCGCAGCTTGTTGCTCACAAGCGGTAGCAATTTCCATGTTCATACAGTTAACATCATCCACTGATTTATCAATAATATTTAGAGAGCCGCTCGCCTTTTTGGCATTATCAGCACTGCTATCGACCATATGCCTACTTTGATCTATCGCTTGCACAGCTTGTGTCGCTTTGTCCTGAAGATCAGCGATTAAACGATGAATATCGGAAGTTGTCGCTTGAGTCCGCTGAGAAAGATTTCTTACCTCTTCCGCCACAACTGAAAATCCTCGTCCTGCTTCGCCAGCTCTAGCAGCCTCAATTGCGGCATTAAGGGCAAGCAAATTTGTTTGGTCTGCGATTTCACTGATGCTTTTCACAAACCCACTAATAGCATTGCTTTCGTTACTAACAGATTGAACTTTATTTGAAGAGAACTGAATTTGGGAAACCAGCGTATTTATCTCATTTGAATTTGACGAAACAACGTCGCTGCCTAACGAAACTTCACGCTTAGCTAATCCCGCAGTAGTTGATGCTTGTATAGTGCTGTCGGCAACCTGTTGAACGGTTGTTGTCATCTCCATCATAGCGGAAGCGACACCATCGGTATTAATTTGTTGAGACTGAATGGCTTGATTCGTTTGTTCAGTAGCCGCCGCAATATCTTGTGCGACGCTAGTTATCTGTTCACTTGAGAACAGTACTTTACTAATGGTAGCGTCTAATCTTCTGGCCATAACGTTGATGTTCTCTAACAGAACACCAATTTCGTCTTTACTATTACTATGGATTGAAACATTGAAATCACCGTTGGCGACTTGCTTCGCTGCGTCTACAGCAACATGTAAAGAACGTACGATTCGTCGAGCGAAGAGGCCCCCAAGTAAAACTCCGATGATAATACTAACCACGCCAACGATGACCATACCTTTTACCGCTGCGATTTCATGCGCTTCTGTTTGCAGCAAAGCGTTTTTGGTTAGACTTTCAATGCTCACCAGAAAGTTTTCAAGGTGAGTATTAAACAGTTGTTGATTATGTTCGATCGTTTTGAGTTGTTCTTCCGCCGCTTCCACGTTACCTAGGTCAATATTAACTAATAAGCTTTCAGCAATAGAGTGATAACTACTGTGTTCATTCTTTAATTGCTCTAACCCACTTTCCAATGCTTGGATTTCATTTAACAACTCGACTGTATTGGCGTTTTCTCTCGCATGTTTAAGTATGCTTGCCACTTCGTCCAGTTCTTGTTCAATTTCCGTACTAAGTTGAGTGAACTGTTTATGATAGGTCGTCTTATCCTCTGAACTTCCTTTCAAACCAGCAACTCTCATTGATTTTTCAAGTATTATTGCACCCTCTAACTGCTTGGTTGTCATGGTTGTAGTTAGCTCTGTCAACGGAATATCATCTTCAACAATACCGTGAAGCTCAGTCTTAATTTTCTGCATTTGATAATAAGCAAAAAACGCCACAACGAGCGTAAGCGATAACATTATAGAAACGATTACCGTCATTTTGGTTTTAATACTCTGATTGTTGAAATAACTCATCATTATCGATATTTCCAGCATATTGAGGACGTTTTATCGTCTTGGTTATAGATAGATTCAGCATGTGAATATTTATAACAGCAAATTATGGAGAAATTATGGAGTGGAGAATATTTGATAGGATATTTTAGAATGCGGCCTGGCTTGAAAAAATGAGAAAAGAGCCTTCATATAAAGGCTCTTCTACATGACACTCACTTAAACTTTAAAATATTTTAAATGATTGCTGAGATCAGATGAAGTTTGTACCAATATCTGACTTTGTTCTGCTAAGTTTGTTGCCGCACAACTCATCTCGTTAGCGGAGGTGTTGATGATGGTTACATTTTCATTGATTTCGTTAGATACAACACCTTGCTCTTCGGCAGATGAGGCAATTTGAGTCACCATATCATTAGCTTGATTCAGTTGTTCTACCATGCGGGCTAACTCTTCGCGTGTTTCTTCTGAACTGGATACACAGTTTTGAACTTTTTCACGGCTTAATAACACCGCTTTCGACGCATCTAGAGCGCTTTTGGTCAGTGTATCTATAGAGTTTTGAATCTGTTCAGTGGATTCGTTAGTACTCGAAGCCAAATTTCTTACTTCATCGGCGACCACTGCAAACCCTCTACCTTGCTCCCCTGCTCTAGCCGCTTCAATTGCCGCATTCAATGCGAGTAAGTTAGTCTGTTCAGATATATTTTGGATGACATTAACCACTTCGGAAATACTCATCACCCCTGTTTTAAGCTGCTCGACCAGCTCTGATGTTAAAGCCATCTGTTGATCGGCACTTTCTATATTCTCCACCGTTTTCTCCATATCTTCACTGCTACTTTTGGCTTGTGTAGCAACAGAATCGGTAGTATTAGAGGCTTGTTCGGCGTTTCTAGAGACTTCTATTGTTGCCGCCGTCATCTGATTCATAGCGGTAGATAATAAGTCTAACTGAGAATATTGGGATTGAATGCTAACCGCACTTTGCTCACTCGATGACGCAATATTACTGACAAGGTCAGTGGATTGGTTGGCGGAATCATTAGCAAGATTAAACGCGGTTTGAAGCTTTTCCAACATGGTGTTCATATCTCTGCAGATATCACCAATTTCATCTTTTCTTGATGTTTTAAGCCTAATGGTTAAGTCACCGTCAGAAATTTGATGCACCTTGCCAAGTAATTTCTCTATTGGCATCACGATATTGCGGCCTAACATAAAGCTAAAAAAGGCCAGCACGATTAAAGCCACGCCAATAGCAAAACTGGCGATAATCAAATCAGAAATAAACGTTTGATTAATATCGCTGACTAACAACCCGGTACCAATGATCCAGTTCCATTCTGGCATTAAAGATACGAACGAAATTTTATCAAGAATTTGCTGATCAGGCGCTTTCCAAGAGTAGGCGAGAAAGCCCTGCCCTTGCGTTTTACCAATGGTTGCCATTTCTCGCCAGTGGTATTTTCCAGAGCCATCTTGAAAACCAGAGGCATCTTTTCCTGTCAGCTCAGTTTTGATTGGATGCATAACAACAACATTATTTGGGCTGGTAATCCAAAAATAGTTGTTCCCTTCATAACGTAACGATTTTATAGCAGAAATTGCCTGTTTCTTTGCTTCTTCTTCTCCTAACACATTGGATTGCTTGTAGTAGTGTTCAGCTAGACTCATTGCCGATTCTACTTGAGCTTGTAACTTGGTCTTGCGCTCTTCAAGCGAACTTTTTTTCTGTTCTAGTAGTTGAAACAAGCTAACGGAAATGATGATAGCAACGGACACCAAAACCAGAACATGCAGTTTTTTTCGAATAGATAGATTCCCTAGCCAATCCATAAATTTTTCTCCAACGACGTATAACTAAAATTTTATTTTTATTTGAGTATTTAGCGTAGCGTATATGTAGGAATTTTGTAATCAACTGGTGAATAGATTGAATTAGATCAAGTTTATCCAAGTATCGGGTTATGAAAATGTTAATTTCGTCTATTTATCAATATGTTCCTATGTTCGTTATCCCGTTCAAATTTGATGGTTATGGGGGTTGAAAGCGCCATGATTTTCAAATAATCGTTACCACGTTCTGTTTTAGCATTCCCGTCTTCCACCGATACTGTGACGTCTTTATCTAGAGTAACCAAATAAGTAAACGCATTGTCAGATTGATTAAGCCGCTCTAATAGATAGTTTCTGTTTCCCATAGCAAAATGACAGTCTTCAGGCAAATAACATTTTGTATTTATTTGTGAATAACTTATCGTTCTCCAAGTAAAGGCACTTATCAATATCACTAACATAACCAAGAGTTGTATTAGTCTTGCTTTGGTTAATTTTTCTGCAGCCATTTATCTGTCTCCTGCAACAAACTTCAAAGTTTTAGAATTAAATCTTCCCAGTTATCAAAAATGTAGGTTAATTCGTTGTCATTAAAATGTTAAATCCATTATTATGTCCGATGAAAATACCATTCCAAACAGTACATTGATAGGATTTTCCCATTAAAGGGCCGGTTTTGTTAGTCTGAGGAATGTATTACGACGTAAAGTCGAAAATTAGAAATAAAGTCGTCATTAAGAAAATTGGAAGCATAAAAAATGAGCCAAGTACAACAGCTTGAGCACAACTATAACTATACTGTCGTCCGTCAATTCACCTTAGTTACTATTCTATGGGGTATTGTTGGTATGGCCGTTGGGGTATTGATTGCTGCTCAGTTAGTTTGGCCACAGCTTAACTTTGATACGCCGTGGTTAACCTATAGTCGATTACGCCCGCTACATACCAACGCAGTTATTTTTGCGTTTGGAACAAGCGCCCTTTTTGCAACATCTTATTATGTAGTTCAACGTACATGCCAAACAAGATTGTTTGGTGGAGCCTTAGTACCCTTCACATTTTGGGGATGGCAAGCAATTATATTGTCCGCTGCTATTTCTCTTCCTTTAGGGTATACAACAAGTAAAGAATACGCAGAGTTAGAGTGGCCAATTGATATTGCTATTGCAGTTGTTTGGGTTGCTTACGCTGTGGTGTTTTTTGGAACCTTAGTAAAACGTAAAACCTCCCATATATATGTGGCAAACTGGTTCTTCGGTGCATTTATACTTACCGTTGCCGTGCTTCATATTATGAATAGTCTTGCGATTCCTGTTTCTATGGGTAAATCGTACTCTGTCTATGCTGGAGCCGTTGATGCAATGGTTCAATGGTGGTACGGACACAATGCCGTAGGATTCCTGTTAACAGCTGGGTTCTTAGGTATGATGTACTACTTTGTACCAAAACAGGCTGAACGTCCGGTATATTCTTACCGCTTATCTATTGTTCACTTTTGGGCATTGATTGCACTGTATATTTGGGCGGGTCCTCACCACCTACATTACACTGCTCTACCTGATTGGACTCAGTCTCTTGGCATGGTTATGTCGCTTGTGTTATTTGCACCTTCTTGGGGTGGCATGATTAACGGTATCATGACGCTATCAGGCGCGTGGCATAAACTTCGTTACGACCCTATTCTACGTTTCTTAATTGTTTCTCTATCTTTCTATGGTATGTCTACCTTCGAAGGCCCGATGATGTCAATTAAGACAGTTAACGCCCTTTCTCACTACACTGACTGGACTATCGGTCACGTTCACTCTGGTGCGTTAGGTTGGGTTGCTATGGTGTCAATTGGTTCGGTTTATCACCTAATTCCTAAACTGTTTAACCAAGAAAGAATGTACTCAGTTAGCTTGATCAATGTTCACTTCTGGTTAGCAACTATTGGTACCGTTCTGTATATCGTCGCTATGTGGATTTCTGGTGTAATGCAAGGTTTGATGTGGAGAGCAGTTAACGCTGACGGCACATTAACATACAGCTTTGTTGAGTCAGTACAAGCGTCATACCCGTTCTACACTGTTCGTTTTATTGGTGGCTTTATCTTCCTTTCAGGTATGTTCCTGATGGCTTATAACGCTTACAAAACGATTTCTGCACCTAACGATAGCCTAAAAGCTATCGAGCAACCGGCATAGGAGGTTGATGAATGAGTTCTAATTCAAATAATCGCCACGAACTGGTTGAACGTAATGTTGGTTTGTTGGCAATTCTAATCGTCTGTGTAATCAGCCTTGGTGCGTTAGTTGAGATCGTTCCACTAATGTTCCAGAAACAAACAAACGAACCAGTAGATAATCTTCGTCCTTACACTGCTCTGCAAATGGAAGGTCGAGATATTTATATTCGTGAAGGCTGTAATGTTTGTCACAGCCAAATGATACGTCCATTCCGTGCCGAAACTGAACGTTATGGTCACTACTCTGTTGCTGGTGAAAGTGTATGGGAACACCCATTCTTATGGGGTTCTAAGCGAACTGGTCCTGATTTGGCTCGTGTTGGTGGTCGTTATTCTGATGATTGGCATAGAGCACACCTTTTAGACCCTAGAGCTTTGGTTCCTGAGTCCAATATGCCTGCTTTTCCTTGGTTAGCTGAAAATGTTCTTGATGGTGAACTCATCGAGAAAAAGCTAACGGTATTCCGCGATCAATTTGGTGTTCCATATACCGATGAACAGATTGCAAATGCAGAAGGTGAAGTTAAAGGTAAAACAGAGATGGAAGCATTGATTGCTTACCTTCAATCTCTCGGTCATGCAATGAAATAAGGAGGATAGAAATGAATATTGCTACGTTTCATTCCATCTTAACTGTTGCGGTTTTTGTAAGCTTCTTAGGCGTGTTTTGGTGGGCATTTAGTAAAAGCCGAAAATCACGCTTTGAAGAAGACGCAAATCTAGTTTTTGCTGATGAGCAAGACTCTTCGACCAAGACAGATAAAGGAGTAAGTAACTAATGACGTCTTTTTGGAGTATATGGATAATTGTAATCACATTCGCGACACTTATCGGATGTGCAGTGATGCTTGCTTGGTGCTTAAAAGATAAAATGGGCGTCGAGGAAGGCGAAGATATGGGACACGAATACGATGGTATTCGTGAACTCAATAACCCACTACCTAAATGGTGGAGTTATCTGTTTATCAGTACCTTTGTTTTTGCCGCGATTTATCTAGCCCTTTTCCCAGGTTTAGGTAATTTTAAAGGCTTCTTAGGCTGGACTAGTTCTGACCAAACGGTCATGAATATTGACGAGTCACGTAAGTCGATTGAAAACTCGCAGCAAAACAAACTGCTAGATGAGTATGCGAAAGAGTTGGACGATGCAAACACCTATTTTGGTGAAGCATTTAACCGCTTAGCCTACAAAGACGGCGGCAGTGAGCTACGCTCAATCCCTGAAATTGCAGCGGACCCTGAAGCGCTGAAAGTTGGGCAACGCCTATTCTTGCAAAACTGTTCACAATGTCATGGTTCTGATGCAAGGGGTCAAATTGGCTTCCCTAACCTAGCGGACAACGCATGGTTATATGGCGGTGAACCTCAAGCTATCGTAAATACCATCATGCATGGTCGTATTGGTGCTATGCCAGCTTGGAATGATGTTTTAGGCGAAGATGGTGTAAAAGAGGTTGTTACTTATACCCTTAGCCTTTCTGGACGTAGTGTAAACGCCAGAGAAGCTGCGGCAGGTAAAACTCGCTTTGTGGTATGTACAGCTTGTCACGGTACAGATGGTAAAGGTAACCCCGCTGTTGGTGCACCGGATCTAACCGATAATATTTGGTTATTTGGTGATACAAGAGCAGATGTTACGGCTACAGTCGCAAATGGTCGTCAAGGTGTTATGCCAGCATGGAAAGACATCCTAGGTGAAGAAAAAGTTCAGCTAGTATCCTCCTATGTATGGAGCCTAAGTAACTCCGAGCAATAACTCAAACCTAGATCTAGCCCCAGTTCCTGGGGCTTTTCTTATTCTAAAATTACCCAATCTAAACTAGTCGAGATCTTTTATGATTAAGCCTTGGTATAAGCAGTTTTGGCCGTGGTTTCTTATTTTTCTGCCGTTAAGTGTTGTAGTAGCAAGTTTCACTACCCTATTTATCTTCTCAAATAACTCCGTCTCTTTAGTCGCTGAAGATTACTACAAGAAAGGCAAAGCGATTAATATCGACCTTTCAAAGATAGAAGCGGCGAATGCCTTGGGAGTCTCTGCAGCGGTTAGGTCGAAAAACAATGTCATCACGGTGATTTTTGATAAGGGCCAGTTAGATGTTTATCCTGCCCTAACTATCACCTTTAGCCACCGAACGTTAGCAGATAAAGACTTTATTCAAACAGTAAGTTCTGACGCTCAAGGACGTTACAGCATAACGTTGTCAGATGATATGGTCGGCCCTTGGTTTGTAAAGGTAGAACCTTTTACTAAACAATGGCTTATTCAAGGAAAGGTTACTTTCCCGTCTGTGGAACCTACCATTTTAGTTAATTAAACGCTGGACTCGTTAATGATCAAAACGTGTTATCACTGTGGTGAAGATGTACCAGAAAACACGAACTTTACCGTGGAAATTTTCAAGAAGCAGCGGGATATGTGTTGTCCCGGTTGCCAAGCTGTCGCACAAACTATCGTCGATAGTGGGCTGGTTAGTTACTATCAATATAGAACAGAAACGGCCGAAAAAGCTGAGTTAGTTCCTGAGCAGCTAATGTCACTGTTGAATTACGATGATGATGATGTGCAATCAGAGTTCGTCCGCAAAAGTGAATCAAGTTCAGAAGTTACTCTTTCCCTTGAAGGCGTAACGTGCGCCGCTTGTGCGTGGTTGATTGAAAAACAGATCAACGGCCAATCTGGTGTGAACCAAATCCGAGTAAACACCACAACAAACAGAGCCATTCTTAATTGGGATAGCCGTAAAACTAAGTTAAGCGATCTGCTATCAACCATACACAAGCTCGGATACAAAGCTGCCCCATTCGAAGCTGATGCCCATGAAGCGACCTATCATGAATCCATGAAACAGTATCTGTATCGATTGGGGATCGCAGGCATTGCCACCATGCAGGTGATGATGTTAGCGGTAGCGTTATACTTTGAAATATTTGGCGATCTTGACGCTGAGTTTAAACAATATCTACGTATTGTGAGTCTGATTTTCGCGACACCAGTATTGGTTTATTCTGCCCTTCCTTTCTATATCAACGCTTGGAGAAGCTTAAAAGGCAAAACCTTGGGTATGGACGTCCCTGTGTCCATTGCTCTGATTTTTGCATATGTGGCTAGTGTTGTCGCCACGGTACAAGAAAAAGGCGAAGTATTTTTTGAATCTGTTTCAATGTTTACTTTCTTCTTATTACTTGGCCGTTTCCTAGAGATGAGAGCACGACGTAAAGCGGCGGCAGCGAGTGCCAACCTTCTAAAACTCATCCCTACAATGGCGACAAAGTTAGATGGAAGCCAAATACCCGTTCGTAATTTGAAACCCGGTGACAGAGTAAGAGTGCTTCCCGGTGAACACATTCCTGCGGATGGCGTGATTATTGCTGGTCGAATCCACGTTGACGAGTCAATGCTCACGGGAGAGTCAATCCCTGTAGTTAAAGCGGTTAATGAAATGGTTTATGCAGGAAGCATAAATACTGACGAATCCTTTGATCTCGAGGTTACCTCAAGTAAAGCCGAGTCCATGTTAGCAAATATAGTCCGGCTGCAAGACGAAGCTCAAATGACCAAACCTAAGATTGCACAGTTGGCCGATGTGGTTGCTCGTTATTTCGTAGCCGTGATACTGATTACAGCGTCTGCCACATGGCTTTATTGGCAGCAACATCAACCAGACGATGCATTTTGGATAATGCTCTCTGTTTTGGTTGCAACTTGCCCTTGCGCTCTATCTTTAGCAACACCGACAGCTATTACTTGCTCAACCTCTAAAATGGGAGATCTTGGCTTACTACTAAGAAAATCGCATGTGTTTGAGACGCTGTGTAAAGTTAATCACCTTATTATCGATAAAACTGGAACCCTAACTCAGGGAGCCATTAAGTTGGATGCTGTAGAAACTCACTCAGATTTGACGGCTGAGATCTGTCTAGCGATTGCGGCTTCGTTAGAACGTCATGCCAATCACCCCATTGCTAAAGCGTTTGAAGGAAAAGGATCCAGCGATGTTGTCGTAACCGATGTACGAAACGTTATTGGTTCAGGAATAGAGGGACAATGGCAAGGGCAACCTTGCAAAATTGGTAACGCCTTGTTTGTATGTGGTACGAGCGCTCTTTCCGGCAACAACGCTATTTATTTATCGGTCGCAGGGAAACACGTTGCGACCTTTGGTTACTCCGATCCTATTCGAAGTGAAAGTAAAGTATTTATCCAATCACTAACGGATATGGGAATGAAGATAACCCTGCTTACTGGTGACAACCAATCGAATGCGTTAAAGGTTGCAGAAGCTGTTGGAATTAACGACGTTGTGTCTAATGCCTCGCCTAAAGATAAACTCGCTTTTCTTAAGTCGTTAGACGACTCTCATATAACCCTGATGGTAGGTGACGGCATTAATGATGCGCCTACACTATCTGGTGCTCACTTATCTGTGGCTATGGGAGGCGGTACTGACGTAGCTAAAGCATCTGCAGACATGGTTCTACTTGGTGACAAGTTAAATAAAATAACCAAGGCGCGCGAGTTGGCCATTAAAACACGCAATATCATTAGACAAAATTTGGCATGGGCATTAGGCTACAACCTATTGATTTTACCACTCGCAGTCGCGGGATATGTTGCTCCCTATATCGCGGTTGTTGGCATGTCAGCAAGCTCAATTATTGTTGTTACCAACTCATTAAGGTTACTCAAAAAAGATGGCTAGTCTTTATATATTAATTCCAATCGCTATATTGCTGGTTTGTGTCGCCGTGGCAATTTTTTTGTGGGCGGTAAAGAGCGAGCAGTTCGAAGATCTGGAACGTCAAGGGCACAGTATCCTGTTTGATGAAGATGAGCCCGAGATAAAGAACAAAGATGAACATTGATTTAATTGGTGCTCTATTTGTCGGCTTTTTGGGCTCAGCTCACTGCGTAGGCATGTGTGGTGGAATAGCGTCAGCAATGAGCATAAACATTACCGCCAAGTCTGACCGTTTGTTGACTATCCTCTGTTACAACTTTGGTCGGCTATCCAGTTACACTCTGGCCGGATTTGTCGTCGGTGGCGCAATTTCCAGCGCTTCCAGCTTGGTAACCGATTATTCGGTATTGAATTGGTTACGTTTTTTATCCGCTTTTGTGATGATTGTTCTCGCCTTGCATATCGGAAAGTGGTGGCAAGGTATTATTTATATAGAAAAGCTCGGACAATGGTTATGGCGTTTTATTAATCCCATCGCAACAAAACTACTTCCGCTCTCTTCTCCTTTTCAAGCCCTTCCTCTCGGCTTTTTATGGGGATGGTTACCTTGTGGCCTTGTATATTCTGCTCTTACATGGGCAGCGGTTTCTGGAAGTGGCATAAATGGCAGCTTAACTATGCTGGCATTTGGTATTGGAACACTCCCCTCAATGCTGCTAGTTGGTATTAGTGCCGAATATGTAAACAGAGTCAAAACATCGACCGTTTTTAGGCAGATAGGCGCTATGCTTCTGCTTGCTTATGGTGGTTATATTGCCCTGTCAACATTTTCTCTTTTGAGTTAACAATTTATAACTTTTTGAATTATTAGCTAGTTATTTCACTACCTTTTAGTTAAGAGCAGTGTTAAAATATTGATGTATATCAAATAGTGACTCGGAAGTTATGATTTCAGAAAAACAAGCGACTAAACGAATCCAATCCGGTGGATGTGCTATCCACTGTCAGGATTGCAGCATTTCACAACTATGTATTCCATTTACATTGAGTGAATCTGAGCTTGATCAATTAGATCAAATAATCGAACGAAAAAAACCGATTCAAAAAGGACAAGAGTTGTTTAAAGCGGGTGACGAATTAAAGTCACTATATGCAATTCGTTCAGGGACAATCAAAAGCTATACTATTACTGAGCAAGGTGACGAGCAAATTACTGCATTTCATTTAGCCGGTGATTTGGTTGGTTTTGATGCGATCAATGGCAACGCCCACCCCTCTTTTGCTCAAGCACTAGAAACGTCAATGGTTTGTGAAATTCCTTATGAAATTCTAGATGACTTATCGGGTAAAATGCCGAAACTTCGCCAACAAATTATGCGATTAATGAGTAGCGAAATTAAAGGCGACCAAGACATGATTCTTCTTTTATCAAAGAAGAATGCGGAAGAACGATTAGCTGCTTTTTTATATAATCTTTCCACTCGTTTTTCCCAGCGTGGTTTCAGTCCAAGAGAATTTCGATTAACCATGACTCGTGGTGATATCGGCAATTACTTAGGGCTTACCGTTGAAACCATAAGTCGGCTATTAGGCCGTTTCCAAAAATCTGAGATTCTAAGTGTGAAAGGTAAATACATTACCATTCTTGACCACGAAGAGCTGAAAATCTTAGCTGGAATATCTCAAGAAGAATAACTGCAAAGTGGCTCAGAAATGAGCCACTTCATATTTCTACCCTCCGAAAATTTCTTTTGCTAAAAAATTCGTTCTAAATAAGCTACATTTACTATATGTAGTTGATAACTCTTCGCTTCTACTCCATAAATAAGGAGCTTTTATGAGTATTTATAATAAAATTTTAGTCGTTGCAGATGTGAATAATGAGTCACAGCCTGCGCTGGCAAGGGCTATGCAGTTAGCTCGCAAAAGCGTATCAAAAAGCCATATAACGTTATTTCTCTCTATCTATGATTTTTCTTATGAAATGACATCAATGCTCTCACTTGATGAGCGCGATGCTATGCGTAAAGGCGTTATTCAGCAAAGAGAGTCATGGATGAAAGAAGTGGCAGCACCTTACATCGACGATAGTGTTGAGTTTTCGGTTAAAGTGGTTTGGCACAATAGGCCTTATGAAGCGAT
This sequence comes from Vibrio sp. 99-8-1, assembly GCF_013114595.1. Classification (GTDB taxonomy): domain Bacteria; phylum Pseudomonadota; class Gammaproteobacteria; order Enterobacterales; family Vibrionaceae; genus Vibrio. The sequence continues at coordinate 60,369 of NZ_VTXE01000006.1, forward strand.
CGTTGCTGAAGTCTTTGCCGGTAACCATGAGATCTTAATTAAGGCAACACGAAAGCATGATGTTTTAGAGTCGGTCATCTTTACACCAACAGATTGGCATCTGCTTCGTAAAAGTCCCTGCCCTGTACTTTTGGTTAAAAACCATGAGTGGCCAGAAAACGGACACGTGGTAGCGTCAGTACATGTCGGTTCAGAAAACCCAACTCATCTGGAACTTAATAACTGTATCGTTGAGCAAGCTAAAAATCTCTGCTCACGACTGGATGCGACGCCTTACTTAGTAAACTGCTATCCGGTGACACCGGCAAACATTACTATCGAGTTGCCGGAATTTGATCCTACAACCTATTCCGATGCCGTCAGAGGCCATCACCTAAAAGAGATGAAGGCGCTAAGGCAAAAACACTGCATTGATGAAGAGCAGACCAGAGTAGAGCAAGGACTCCCTGAAGATATTATCCCCGCGGTTGCAAATGAGCTATCTGCCGGTCTGGTTATCCTTGGAACAACAGGACGAACAGGCATGTCCGCTGTTTTTATTGGTAACACCGCAGAGCATGTTATTGATAAAATCAATTGTGATGTTTTGGCGCTTAAGCCTGCTGGTTTTATCAGCCCTCTTGACCCAAATCAATCCGCTTAATAAAGCAACCTAATAAATAACCATAAAAGCCCTCATTGAGGGCTTTTACTACTAGCATCCTGCTAAATTATCCGTATCATACTCAGTCTATTTTTCTTAGGTTAACAGACAGCAAATTTATGACTGAGCAATCTCTCCAGCGTACTAAAGCGCAGCAATATAATTTCAATAAATTACAAAAGCGTCTTCGTCGCAATACTGGTCAAGCAATTGCTGACTACAACATGATAGAAGATGGTGACCGTATTATGGTCTGTCTATCTGGTGGTAAAGATAGTTTTACTATGCTTGAAATCCTCTTAAGCCTTAAGAAAAGTGCCCCAGTATCATTTGAACTTATCGCAGTTAATTTAGATCAAAAACAGCCCGGATTTCCAGAGCATATTCTTCCTGAATACCTAGAAAGTCTAGGTGTTGAGTACAAGATAGTTGAAGAAGACACTTACTCAATCGTACAGGACAAAATTCCAGAAGGAAAAACAACTTGTTCGCTTTGCTCTCGTTTGCGTCGTGGCATCTTATACCGTACCGCAACAGAACTGAAAGCAACAAAAATAGCCTTAGGCCACCACAGAGACGATATTATCGAAACCATGTTCCTTAACATGTTCCATGGTGGAAAAATGAAAGGAATGCCCCCTAAGCTGGTTTCTGATGATGGTAAACATGTTGTCATTAGGCCGTTAGCTTATTGTCGTGAAAAAGACATTATCAAGTACGCAGAGAAGCGTGAATACCCTATCATTCCATGTAATTTATGTGGTTCGCAACCTAACCTTCAACGCCAACATATTAAACAGATGTTGAATGGTTGGGATAAGCAGTATCCTGGTCGTATTGAGACTATTTTCACAGCAATGCAAAACGTTGTCCCTAGCCACTTAGCGGATCACCAGTTATTTGACTTCAAATCTATTAACCGAGACTCTGGTGTCATAAATGGTGGTGATATTGGCTTTGATAGAGAAGAGCTGCCTACGTCAGCACCAACAGAAGATGTCGTGGAGTTCGACCCAGCACTGCAACTGGATGTGACGAATCTATAATTCTTTAAGTTAATTTAAGTTCGGACATGAAAAAGGCTGCGATTGCAGCCTTTTTCTTCTTTAATTTGTAAACTTATTTATTTCTTAGCAGAGGGTAACCAAGGAAGAACGCGAGTGGTTTCTTCAGGAATAGTAATCGTATTGCCCTTTCCGATATCTGCTAACAGAATTCTTGCTTTACCATCTTCTATTGCTACTGACTTACCATTAGAGAAAAGAATGTTGCCTTGTGTCTCTGGGGTGAACTCCAGGGTTAAACCTTCAACCTCAGGAGTAAACCAACTGGCAAACATGCCTCCAAGGTCTTCTAACATACTTTGCATTTGCGGCAGTATGGTTTCGATTTCCTGGTAACTGACACTTCCGTTCATTGGTTGCTTAGTCATTACAACCAACGAGAAATCACAACGTTGATCCATCGGTGTACGAACAAACACCAAAGGATTAGCGCTCTTCAAGTTGCTATCCACTGGCAGAAGCACTTCTTTGGTTGGTGCTATGGTCAGTTCTTCATAATGTTTCTCTTTTTCCATCCACGCCTTTTCAATGCTACAAAGTTCTTTGCTGTCAGCGTTGATAAAAAAGAAACCGACTTTGACCTCTTCATGCCCTTCCTTTACATTGTTTTTTAACTGCGAATATAACTTTGAATAGGTAAACATGTATTCTTGGGCAGAGACATGACTTGTCGTTATCGATAGTCCGATAAAAAGCAGAGATATTATTATTTTCATATGTTATTAACTGGCTTTCCAAAATTTCTGATTTACTCGAATCATACTTTGAAGATCATCAATATATGCTTGACCTCGTTCAGAGTACTTTAAGAGTCCGTTAGTGAGCTGTGTAGCAGCGCTATCTGTTAAAATACTATCTCCGCTTGCCACAATATTCGCTCTTATCTGACGTAGTTGAGCGTACGCCTTATTGCGATTCACATTCATAAAATAGCCATGAACAGATTCAGACATAGAATCAAATTTAGCCACTTCATGACTTGCTCCTTCAATACGTTGCAAAGGAACTAAGCCGCAACCTTTGTTATAACACCATTGGCCGAAATAGTTATTTGCTTCACGCGCAAAACGTGAGGTCCCCCAAGCCGACTCATTAGCCGCTTGAGTTAATACCAATGCTTCTGGAATCAGGTTTACTTTCATCAGCATAGTGGCAAACCACTTTGAAGTGAGTCCACTGTCAGGAACCTTGCTGGCATACTTCTCACCAAGCTTCTGAGCAAAACTGATATCTGCTGACGTCATGTCATCAGAGTTAAACGCCGTCTCAATAACCTTCAGCTGAGATCGCTCTTTGCTAATACGTAGGTTCTCAGCTGCGACTGCAGGACGGAGATAATCAAAAAAGGCTTGTTTCTTTTTGTTAGCATCAGTAATGGCCGCAAAATCAGGTTTATCCTGACTAACATAACGGCTTCCCTCGCCGACACGGCTATCTACCGTGTCATCTGCCGCTCCTTCGTCTTTAACAAACGGGGCAACCAACATGGCAACAAGCGCAATTGCGGCTAATAATTTAAAAAGATTATGCATTAAATATTTGCGAACCTTTATCCGATTTATCTTTCTCTACTGGCTCGTCAGTGGAGTCATTATTGTCGTCTGAATCATTGTCATCATCGTCATTTGAGTCATCGTTGTCTGAGTGATTATTGAAACGGTCAGCTGTGTTATCAACGTCAGGAGCGATGATCTTCAAAGTAATACCAAACATATTACGATAGATAATCCCTTTCATATGGAAAAACAGCGGCAGTACCACAACCAATAAAAATCCGTACGAAATAGCTGCAACAAACAACAGCACCATCATAATTGTGTATAACCCAATGATAGGAAACAGTTTTTTGTTAACAGCACGGAAAGAGATCCACAATGACTGAATTGGTGATATTTTTTTCTCGCAGATGAGCAGTATTGAATTACTGAATGCCACAGATAAATACATAGAAAGTAATGGTATAAGCATACCACCTATCCCTTGTAGCACTAGGCTAAACAGAGTGGCGATGATGACTGGAACCGTGAACTGAAGACCCTTCAAGATATGTTGTGGCTTGCTCATTAATCCAGCACTGTGACTCATGGCCATGAGAGAGACGCCCGCATAAATCGGAGCCGAAATGACTTCATAGCTAAAATTAGCCACAAATATCGCTTCAAAAATGCCTTGCTCTATTAATTCTGGGTTATCGAACATTTGCAGTATCAAAGCGGGATCACCTATCTGCAACTTCAGTGCAAGATAAAAAATAACAAGTTGAACCGCTAGCAACGCAATGATGGCTGGAGAAAAAGAAAGAAAATGCCGGATAGTATGTTTCCACGCCTCTCCGAGCACAGAAAACATATTTAATTCATAATTTCCAGACAGTGCTTTATCAATCGAACCGCCTATAACAAAATCTTTCTCTATATTCTTATTCATATCGTATTCCGAGCAGGGAATTAGCCCTCAACTCTAAATTAAAAAATTACGCCACAGTATACCCATCTACCCTAAAGATACCAGTGCCGAGCATTGCTATGGGCTGCTATTTACTATTAACTTCTCATTACAATAGCCAAGCAATTATCAATGAGACTATTCTCACTTGATTTAACGCCATTTTAGTTAAAATAAAGTCAATAAATCCAATCAAAGTACTTTAATTTCAGCAGATCTACGACTATTATTCGCTTCGTTTATAAATCACTCAGTATATGAGTTAGCCGGGAGGTTGGCATAAGTTGAATCAGGTAGCTTCGAAAGAGAATCCAGTAGTTAAATTGAGCGGGATTTCAAAGAGTTTCGACGGTAAAGAAATCATTAGTAATCTAAATTTAGATGTGAATCATGGTGAGTTTCTAACGATTCTTGGTCCATCAGGTTGTGGTAAAACAACCGTATTAAGAATGATTGCAGGTTTTGAGCAAGTAGACAGCGGTACAATACTACTTGGAAGTGACAATGTCACTGATATCCCATCAGAGAAAAGGCCCGTCAATACAGTATTTCAGAGCTATGCCCTATTCCCCCATATGACGGTTTTTGACAACGTTGCATTTGGGCTGCGAATGCAAAAAGTCGCCAATGAAGAGATCGAGCCAAGAGTAATGGAGTGCTTACGAATGGTTAGGCTTGATGAGATGGCGCAACGAAAGCCTCACCAGTTATCCGGTGGACAACAGCAGCGTATTGCTATTGCACGAGCTGTTGTTAATAAGCCCAAAGTTCTATTACTTGATGAATCATTGTCAGCTCTAGATTATAAATTACGTAAGCAGATGCAGATCGAACTTAAGCAACTGCAACGCAAACTCGGCATCACTTTTGTCTTTGTTACCCACGATCAAGAAGAAGCTCTCTCCATGTCTGATCGTATTATCGTCATGCGAGACGGCGTAATTGAACAGGATGGCACGCCCAAAGAGATATATGAAGAGCCGAAAAACCTTTTTGTTGCACGCTTTATAGGCGAGATAAATGTCTTTAACGCGACTCCGATAAAGCGACTTGATGATAAGCGCATTGTTGCCTCCATCGAGGGAATCGAGTCAACCATTTATTATAAGGAAGCATTTACCGGTAGTGAGAGCTTGCAAGTTTTACTGCGCCCAGAAGATTTACGCCTTGAAGAGATTAAAGAGAACGTATCAAAAGGGATTGTAGGCCATGTGATAGATCGAACCTATAAGGGAATGACACTAGACTCTATCGTTGAGCTGGAATCTGGCAATAAGGTGATGGTCAGTGAGTTCTTTAATGAAGATGATCCCGATGTTGATCACTCTCTTGGTCAAAAAGTGACAGTAACTTGGGTTGAAAGCTGGGAAGTGGTACTGAAAGATGGCGAGTAAGTTTGATCTGCAGAAGCTAATTATCGCCTTGATTGTAGGTTGGTTATCGGTATTTGTACTGATCCCTAATCTCATGATCATCGTTACCAGTTTTCTGACACGTGATGAAACCAACTTAATTGAACTCACGTTTAGTATTGATAACTATGCACGCTTGCTGGATCCCCTTTATGGCAAAGTGCTGATGCACTCCTTTTATATGGCTATCGTGGCAACGCTATTTTGCTTAGTCATCGGCTACCCCTTTGCCTACATCGTCGCTAATATGCCGACCAAGTGGCGCCCAATTATGCTATTTCTGGTCATAGTTCCTTTTTGGACCAACTCGTTAATTAGAACTTACGGCTTAAAAATAGTACTTGGCACTCAAGGTATTTTAAATAAATCACTGTTAGCTTTAGAGCTCATCGATAAACCGATTCGACTTATGTATAGCGAATCAGCGGTGATGATCGGTTTAGTCTATATTTTGTTACCTTTTATGATACTACCGCTCTACTCAGCGATAGAGAAGCTCGATCATACCTATATTGAAGCTGCCAAGGATCTCGGAGCTAACAAGTTTCAAACCTTTGTTCGTGTGGTGTTGCCGTTAACAATGCCGGGCATTATTGGTGGTTGTTTATTAGTACTGCTTCCGGCGTTAGGTATGTTTTATGTGTCTGACCTACTTGGCGGTGCAAAAAATCTATTAGTCGGAAACGTAATTAAAAGTCAGGTGCTTAATGCCAGAGATTGGCCATTTGGTGCAGCCACCAGTATTGCTTTAACCGCGGCGATGGCTTTAATGCTTTATGCTTATTATCGAGCCGGGAAGTTGCTAAATAAAAAAGTGGAGCTTGAATCATGAGACGATTAATCAACTCTAGCTTTTTATTTGTTGTTTACGCTTTCTTATATATGCCCATCATAGTACTGATTGCAAACTCATTTAACGCCAATAAATTTGGCATGAAATGGGGTGGCTACACCACTAAGTGGTATCAAGCTTTAATCAACAACGACAGCCTAATGCAAGCTGCGTGGCACTCGTTAAGTATTGCGGTTTTTTCCGCAACCGCTGCGACCATTATTGGGAGTTTGACCGCCGTCGCGCTATTTAGATACTCGTTTAAAGGCAAAGGCCTCGTAAACGGTTTGCTTTTCATCGTCATGATGTCACCAGATATCGTGATGGCGATATCCCTACTCGCCCTATTTCTGGTGGTTGGCTTACAACTGGGTTTTATAACCTTGTTGGCCTCTCATATTACATTTTGTCTTCCTTTTGTGGTGGTAACGGTTTTTAGCCGATTAAATGGCTTTGATGTCAAAATGCTTGAAGCGGCAAAAGATCTTGGTGCGAGCGAATGGGTGATACTAAAGAAAATCATTTTTCCATTGGCTAAACCAGCGGTCGCGGCTGGATGGCTGCTAAGTTTTACCTTGTCACTTGACGATGTCATTATTAGTTCGTTTGTTACAGGTCCTGGCTATGAAATATTACCGCTTAAAATATACTCTATGGTTAAAGTCGGCATTTCTCCAGAGGTTAATGCATTAGCAACGATAATGCTGGTAGTCTCGTTATTGCTGGTCGTTATTTCCCAATTTCTGGCAAGAGAAAAAATTAAATAGTGAACTGAATAGAGCGTTATGCAACTGATCCTTAAAGGGGTTAAGTGTGTACAAACCTCATTTTCTTATTTAGAATCGCGCATTCAAACATGTGCTTTGTGCTTGCCACACTAACTGTCGTGGCATTCATTAACAAACTCTATGGAAATACAATGAAAAACTGGTCTAAAATTGTTTCTACTGCGTTATGTGCAGCCACCCTTTCAGCTCCAACTTTAGCTGCGGATGATGAACTCTACTTTTATAACTGGTCCGAGTATATTCCAAGCTCAGTGCTTGAAGATTTTACAAAGGAAACGGGCATCAAAGTTATCTATTCGACTTACGAGTCAAATGAAACTATGTATGCAAAATTAAAAACGCAGGGTAAAGGATATGACCTTGTAGTACCTTCTACTTACTTCGTGTCTAAAATGCGTAAAGAAGGAATGTTGCAACAAATCGATAAGCAACAACTGTCTCACTTCGCTGATCTAGATCCTAACTACCTGAACAAGTCATTTGACCCAGATAACAGCTATTCAATTCCTTATATTTGGGGCGCGACGGGTATTGGCGTCAATTCAGATATGCTAGACACTTCTGATATTAAAAGTTGGGACGATTTCTGGGATCCTAAATGGGAAGGTCAATTAATGATGATGGATGACTCACGTGAGTTCTTCCATATTGCATTAACTCGTTTAGGTTACTCTACCAATACGACTAATCCCGACGAAATCAAAGCTGCCTATGAAGAGTTGAAAAAGCTGATGCCAAACGTATTAGTATTTAACTCTGATTACCCTGCTAACCCGTATCTTGCAGGTGAAACATCGTTAGGTATGCTATGGAATGGTTCCGCATACACTGCTCGTCAGGAAGGCGCAAACATCGACATTATCTGGCCAGAAAAAGGCGCGATTTTTTGGATGGACAGCTTAGCTATTCCTACCGGAGCAGAAAATGTAGAAGCCGCTCATAAAATGATTAACTTCTTATTACGCCCAGAAAATGCGGCTAAAGTTGCATTAGAAATTGGTTACCCTACACCGGTGAAAAGCGCTTACCCATTACTGCCGAAAGAGTTTGCTGAGGATGAGAGCATCTTCCCTCCTCAACACATTATGGACAGTGGTTTTTGGCAAGACGAAGTGGGTGAAGCAAGTGTATTGTATGAACAGTACTTCCAAAAACTTAAAGTTGAGCAGTAAAAGTTGAGCAGTAAATAGCATTAAAACAAAAAGAGCGGCTTTCTAGCCGCTCTTTTTAGTTTTGATACCCAAATATATAGTCAATGGCGCTGGATCTCGTTTAAGCCTGCTTTGCCTCAACGTGGCTTAGTAACTCTTCAACCAATTGAGGAACAATCACGCTCGCTTTGCCATAACGTTTTTCTTCAAACTCCGTATCGACAGCACTTGGCTCTAAATTGATTTCGATGGTATGAGCACCATGCATACGGGCATCATGAACAAAACCGGCTGCGGGATAAACAACCCCAGATGTTCCAATGGAAATAAACAGGTCTGCTTCTTCTAGCGCAGCGTATATTTCCCCCATACGTAGTGGCATCTCGCCAAACCACACAATATGAGGTCGCATTTGAGAAGGAATTTGGCAACAGTGGCATAGTTCACCTGTAACTATATCTTCTTTATGTTCAACAACCTGAGAAGACTCAGAGCAACGAGCTTTAAGAAGTTCACCATGCATATGGATAATACGATTGGTTCCACCTCTTTCATGTAAATTGTCAATATTTTGAGTAATTACCGTCACTTGACCATCAAGGTCTGCTTCAAGTTTGCCGAGTGCCAAATGTGCCGCGTTAGGTTGAATATCATCAGATTGGAGTTTACGACGACGCTGGTTGTAGAAGTCCTGAACGAGATCAGGGTTTGCGTGAAACCCTTCAGGAGTAGCAACATCTTCAATTTTATGATTTTCCCAAAGTCCATCTTGAGCTCTAAATGTTTTGATGCCTGATTCTGCAGAAATACCGGCGCCGGTTAAAATAACAATGTTGCGATATGGAAACGACATAATAAATCCTTTTACTGACACTTATTCGACTAACTATCTAATGTTATAGACTAAGTTTAGCACTTAGCCTATAACACTAATAGTTTTAAGGTTTTAGACTATAGTCGAAATGAGCCAAAGGTCTGTACCAATCCAAGCAATGATAGCGAACTGCCACAAGCTACTAGAAATATTACTCTTCATTAATAGAACTGATTTTGTGTATTGAAAGATCGGCACCATTAAACTCATCTTCATGAGACAAACGAAGACCGGTAAGCTTGTCTAGTAGACCATACACAATCCAAGCGCCAATAACCGCGACAGCAATACCCAGCAAGGTACCGATGATCTGAACAGGTAGACTCACTCCACCTAGCCCACCAAGAGCGCTTTGACCGAAAATACCCGCAGCAATGCCACCCCAAGCTCCACAAACCCCATGTAGAGGCCACACGCCCAACACATCATCGATCTTGGTTCTGTTTTGCAAATAGGTAAATAGCCAGACAAACAGTGCTCCTGCAACTCCGCCAGTAACCAAAGCCCCCAGAGGATGCATCACATCAGATCCAGCACAAACGGCAACCAAGCCTGCTAACGGCCCATTATGGATAAAACCGGGATCGTTTTTGCCCGCAACCAATGACGCAATTATACCGCCAACCATCGCCATTAATGAGTTCATCGCCACTAAACCACTAATGCCGTTAAGCGTCTGGGCTGACATAACATTAAAGCCAAACCAACCGACGCTAAGGATCCACGCACCAAGGGCTAAAAAAGGAATATTAGAAGGGGCAAAGTTAGTATGTTTTCCGGCTCGAATACGCCCTTTTCGCATGCCAAGAAACAGAACCGCAACCAAGGCAATCCAACCCCCAACACCATGAACAACCACAGAGCCTGCGAAATCGTGAAAACCAGCTCCAAAGGTGTTTTCTAACCATTGTTGTACGCCGTAGTTACCGTTCCATATCATGCCTTCAAAAAGCGGGTACACGACTCCAACTGTAAAAAAGGTGGCCAACAATACCGGATAAAATCGTGCCCTCTCAGCAGTACCACCGGATACAATCGCAGGGATGGCCGCCGCGAAAGTAAGTAAAAAGAAAAACTTAACTAACTCGTAACCATTGCCGGCCGATAAGGTTTCCGCGCTATAAAAGAAATGAACATCATAAGCCACCCAATAGCCGATAAAGAAATAAGCGATGGCAGAGATGCCAAAGTCCGCTAAAATTTTTACCAGCGCATTCACTTGGTTTTTCTTTCTAACGGTTCCAACTTCGAGAAACGCAAAACCCGCATGCATCAAAAACACCATTATCGCTCCCAGTAAGAGAAACATAGTGTCAGAACTTTGGGTGAGCGTTTGTACTGCACCTTGTACTTGAACCATAGAATTACTCATTTGCCATTCGACTCCATCTTCTTCCGCACCTTCTAAGTGCATTATTGCTAAACCATCATCCCAGACAGTTTAAATCTTCGCGTTAACGCTAATAGAGCAAAAGTTGTTCCAGATCGAATTTTATTAACTGCACTACTGTAGCTATGGATTATAGTTTTGTTTTATAAGTAAATAATGACTAATTGCACCATAATGAGTGAATGAGCTATTCAATCGATTAGCAAAACAACGCCCTAATTTGGGGACGCTGCACTAATATAGAGCATCAATTCTGACTGGGGCTTAATCCGTTATTTTGGCAAGTAAAACTCGTAAAAATAGAGGTTGTAAGAATCGTGAACGAATAACAGAAAGTTTATTGCTCGCTGTTTGGCTATCTGACTTTAAATAGTGGTAAAATGCCGCCAAGCGAACAACAGATAATAATTAATATAAATATGCTTAGAAATAACATTAACTGGGTAATTTTAGCCGGTGGAAAAGCGAGCCGTATGGGTGGCGGAGACAAAGGTCTAATCAAGCTCAATGGTACTCCGCTGGTCGAGATCGTTTATAACGCTTTATTACCACAAGTATCCCAGCTATACATCAATGCAAACCGTAATATCGAACAATACCAATCCTACGCTCTCGTCATTAAAGATAATATGCAGGACTTTCAAGGGCCGTTAGCAGGCGTACACTCTTGTCTTACTGAAATTGATCAAGAGTGGATTGGTTTTACTCCCTGCGATAGCCCTAATATTCCGTCTGATTTAGTGGAAAGATTAGCGGCAGCTATCGACAACGAAGTAGAGATAATCGTGGCTCACGATGGTCAATATCCACAGCCTGTATTTAGTTTGTGGAATAAGAGATCGCTGCCGGCATTAAGCGCTTTCTTAGAAAATGGCGATCGCAAAATTAAATTACTGCTTAACCAGTGTAAAACGACGTTTGTCGATTTTTCTGATATACCAGAGACCTTCATAAACCTAAATACACCAGATGAACTGAAAAAATTTGGAGAAACACATGAGTGAACTCCCTAACCTTCCCTTACTCGGCTTTGCCGCTTTTAGTGGTACGGGTAAAACAACATTATTAGAAGCTCTACTGCCTGTTATTAAAAAACAGGGAATACGTGTGGCTGTTCTTAAGCATGCTCACCACGATTTTGATTTAGATACACCAGGAAAAGACAGTTACAGATTGAGAAAAGCGGGCGCTGATCAAATGTTGGTGGCGTCGGGGCAACGACATGTTCTTTTTACCGAAACGCCACAACAAGAAGAAAGCTTTGAGTATCTATTGAACATGTTTGATCATTCAAAACTTGATCTTATTTTGGTAGAAGGCTGTAAGAGTTTATCATTTGATAAAATTGAACTGCACCGTGAAGCTGTTGGAAAACCTTGGTTATATCAAGATGACAGCAATATCATCGCCATTGCAGCAGACACTAAAGTGGACTCGAAACTTCCACAAATGGACATCAATGACATCAACACTATTGCTCAATTTGTTGTTGAATATGTAGCAAAATTTAATAAAGGTTAATATAACAATGGCTCGTACCATCTTATACGTATATAAAAAACAAGATAAAACCTTGCAGTTTTCTTATGAAAACTACCGCACGATTCATGAAGCAGTAGCAGATGCTGAAGGGATAGACATTTCTGAGTTCTTAAAAATGGAACAGCAAGTTCAGGCCGTATCGGATACGAAAGCGGCAAGGGATTATCGAGATAATTACTTTAAGAAGCTTGGTTTTGGAAAGATCACGCTTGCCAAAAAAGAGAACCGAGGCGTCGGCGACAAGTAGAAAAAAGTAGAAAAATAGAGAGGGTTGCGCATGCGACCCTCTTTGCTTTTAAGCTGCGATGACTACTTAATATTTAAGAATGCCGCACCACGAACACCACCTGAATCGCCATGTTTAGCCTTGACAATTTTAGGTACTTTCGCAACAGACATTAAGTATTTAGGAATACGTTTTGGCATCTCTTGATAAATGAGATCGTAGTTAGATAAACCTCCACCTAATACAACCACGTGAGGGTCAAAGCCAGTAAACAAGTTGGCAAAACAGATGGCCAGCAACTCCATAAAGCGATCAACATGCTCTACCGCGTTTTTATCACCTTCCTCATGAGCCTTGATGATATCAATCGCTTTTTTCTTCTCTTGGTAGTAGTGCTGATAAAGTTGCTCAAAGCCGCGTCCGGATAAGTAGTTATCTAAACAGCCTTTTTTATCACAACCGCAATCGAACAGTGGTGCACTTTTTGCTAAATCATTGTCGCCAAGGTGGAACCAAGCATCAATAGGTAAGCGCATATGCCCGACTTCACCCGCAACGTTATTTCTTCCAGAGAAGATCTTGCCTTCAAAAACAAATCCACCACCGAAGCCGGTACCTAAAATTAACCCTACAACAGACTTCTCTTTTTGTAGTTCTTCATCCCAAGCTTCTGAAAGTGCAAAACAGTTGGCGTCATTCTCAATTTTTACTGAGCGACCGATGGCTTTTTCTAGGTCAGCACGTAATGGCATTCCTTTGGCTGCAGGTACATTTACCGTTAATACAGTGCCATCATCGGCGTCTTCCATACCCGGAAGGCCTATGCCGATAGTTCCTTCTGTAGCAAATTCCTTGTCGTATTTTTTAACCAAACCTGACAGCGTATCAACAAGTTTGTGATAATCATCTACGGGTGTCGGTACTCGCTCAGTAGCGATGCGTTCAAGTTTTTCATTAAACGCACCAAACTCAATTTTAGTACCGCCAACATCAAATCCGTAATACATTGTTCTCTCCTAAAAAAAGTCCCAAAATGAGGACAAAAATAAAACTCTAGCATTATCCATATAGTCAGGCCTACAATCCGTGATGTAGAGCAGGTTTGTTTTTAGTTAGACTTATACACGTTTAGAATTCAATCAGTTTTCGTCCCTGTCCACTCATCACGCTGACACTAAAAAAGCTTATCCTGCTCAGATCTATAACTTTGTAATACCGGCCTAGTGTAATCACGTTTCAATCTCGTTTTACTGATTAAATAGCTTTCTCTAAATACAGTGAACCACTGTTGCAGAACGTCTGCTGCATGATGTTCTCCTGCACTACTTAATGCCAAAGTGGCCACTTCGGCTGTTGATAACTGATTGTCCTTTTCAGCTTTTCTCATTAGGTATTGAGAAACGGATTCAGGCTGAAATGACAATACCGGCAATGCGTGTAAATAAGGTGATTTTCGAAAAATTTTACGCGCTTCACGCCAACTACTATCTATAAATATAAGTAGCGTCGTTTTATCTTGCTGCTCACTATGCGCTTGCTGACACTGATGAATCACACGCTGTTTATCATCAACATACTCTTCAGGAAAAACAACCATGGGTGAGTATTCGGTATTCGCCAGCATCTCTAATAGCTTTCGATCGGGCTCCGTTCTGTTCCACTGAAATACCGAGGTGTTTTTTACAACATCTGCAATTAATCGACCTGTGTTACTTGGCTTTAATACTTCAGAATCAGACATTAACAAAATCACTGCGACTTTGCTGTCTATGTTTGGCTGAAATTCACAAATGCAATATTGCTTATCGACCCTGCAATAAACACAACGATCCACTTTGGATCCTCTTGCATTAAATGGTTTTGTTGCGTTATTTAAACGCTGCTCAATGAGCTTATTTACCGCATGTATGCGCATAAGATTATAATATGCTGGCTAATTACTGGAAATATAGACTGATTGTACTTACAGTAGAGTGAATATCAAAGAGTAACGGAACAGTTGTATGCAAGATCCTTCCATTATCCGTCTGTTTTTTTTCATTGTAGGTTTTAGTCTGTTTGCCGTATGGGAGACCAAATTCCCACGCAAACAGTTAACCCAAAATCGCGCTGTTCGTTGGCTTAACAATTTAGGTTTGATTGGTGTTAATAGTATCTGCACGGCACTATTAATGCCCATTGTTGCTTATCAGGCTGCGTTATTGGTAGAACAGCATGGTATCGGTTTGTTTAACATGATTTCGCTGCCTTACCCATTGGTGGTGTTCGCATCTGTGGTTCTACTTGATCTCGCCATTTATACTCAACATGTTGTTTTTCACTACTTTCCGATTTTGTGGAAGTTGCATCGCGTTCATCATGCGGATCAGGATATTGACGTCACCACCGCAGCCCGTTTTCACCCCATAGAAATTATTCTGTCACTCTGGATAAAAATAGCCTGTATTACCTTGTTAGGAGCACCGGCGATTGCCGTATTAATATTTGAGGTGTTGTTAAACGTAAGTGCAATGTTCAACCACAGTAATGGACGTATGCCACTGGCGCTTGATAAACAGTTACGAAAACTATTTGTCACTCCGGACATGCACCGTGTGCACCACTCAATTAAAATAAAAGAGACCAATTCTAACTTCGGTTTTTTTCTCTCTATTTGGGACAGAATGTTCTCAACTTATATCCCTCAGCCAGAACTGGGGCATGATAAGTGTGTGATTGGTATTGATGCATTTAGAGAGCCTAAGGAGCAGCATTTAAGTAAAATGCTAACTCAGCCATTTAGGTAATAAAAAAACGTGCAAGCCAAAGAAATAGAAGGAAATTTGGTTTTTATCCTGAGTTGGTTGCTATTTATGACTGTAAATAACAAATTACTACTAATATACGCTAAAAGTGGTAACCTTAAGCAAAATTTGATCACAAGGCTAAACTTATGACTACTCTTACATCCGATGTTGAAGCGAACCTAGAGATTTTTATCTCTAACACCAAAGAAACCCAGCTAGTTTGGGGGTTGAAAAATAAAGAAGAAGATTGGTTGGCGTGTGACTCATCAGAGTTCGAAAACAGCGAAGTAATGCCATTTTGGTCAAGTAAAGCCGATGCTGAAATTCACAACGTAGAAGAGTGGCAAGAGTTTGATGTGTGTGAAATTCCTCTTGACGTATTTGTGGAAGACTGGTTGATCACGCTTTCTGAAGATGGTGTTTTGGTTGGTATCAACTGGAATGAGCAGCTAGAAGGTAAAGAGTTAGAGCCTAGCGACCTAGCCAAACTTTATTTATAATCCGTATCTAAAAATGCAGCGTATAACGCTGCATTTTTTATTCTCGCTATCAATGAAAACGAGTTACTTCTCTGAAGCTAAATACTCTTCTAGTCCTTTCTGCCTCAATATACACGCAGGACAATCACCACAGCCATCGCCTATTAGGCCGTTATAACATGTTAAGGTCTGCTCCCTTACCAACTGTAATGCATTATATTGATCAGCTAATGCCCAGGTTTGTGCTTTGTTCAACCACATCAA
Source organism: Vibrio sp. 99-8-1 (assembly GCF_013114595.1). Taxonomy (GTDB): domain Bacteria; phylum Pseudomonadota; class Gammaproteobacteria; order Enterobacterales; family Vibrionaceae; genus Vibrio. The sequence goes on from NZ_VTXE01000006.1 coordinate 76,265, forward strand.
CGGTGTCTCAATAACTAACTTTTTATCCATTCCTAATACTAAAGAGTGGTTAATAGACTGTATAAACTCATTACGGCAATCAGGGTAGCCTGAAAAGTCAGTTTCACACACACCGGTAATTATCGTATCTGCCCCTACCTGATAGGCATAAATTCCCGCTAAGGTTAAAAACAGAATATTACGACCCGGAACAAATGAGTTAGGAACCCCCTGCTCGTTCAACTCATGTGAAACCGCAATGTCATCGCGAGTTAAGGAACTAATAGCCAGTTCATTGAGTAACCCTACATCCATTATTTTATGAGCACTAATACCCAGCTGTTTTGCTAACTTGGTCGCGACCTCAATCTCTTGTTTGTGTCTCTGGCCATAGTCAAATGTTATTGCGTGGACCTCATCAAACTCACTAATTGCTTTAACCAGACACGTGGTTGAATCTTGTCCACCACTAAATACCACAACCGCTTTTTTCATTTTTTACCTGCTTAATACTTTGCTTAATACCGTCTCAATGAACGAAAAATTAAGACGGTTTAATATTGTTTGCGACAGTAATCCACTATTAATTGATGGTCAACAACAAGTTTTGCTGGTTATCCCTTAAGAAAATGAATATTCTCAGTTTTCAGGTATTTGCTCAACGTCAGCAGGAAAATAACAATGTACAAATTGATCGCTCTTGATATGGATGGAACCTTACTGAACAGCGATAAAGTGCTATCAGAAAGAAATAGACAAGCGATAGCAGAAGCACAAGCTCAAGGCGTGACGGTTGTTCTTGCATCGGGACGGCCGCTACAAGGGATGAAGTCCATCGCAGATTCACTAAACATGACATCTGACAACGACTATATCGTCTGTTACAACGGTTCATTAGTTTATCGGGCGTCAGATAATGAAGTTGTTCGTCAAAATATAATGACGGGCAAAGAGGCTAAACGAATTTCTCAACTGGCCAATCAACTCAATGTCCATCACCACGCTTTTAGCGTAACAAAAGGGCTTATTACACCAAAGCTCAACCCTTTTACGGGTCATGAAGCCACGGTTAACGGTTTAACAATTAATCAGTTTGATTTTTCTCAATTAGACGATAATGAAGCCATTATCAAAACCATGTTCGCCGATTCAAAAGAGACATTAGATCAGGTCGTTAATCAAATTCCCGCGGCTTTTTCTGAAGAGTTTACCCTAGTACGAAGTGCCACCATTTTTTATGAGTTTCTGCATAAAAAAAGCAACAAAGGTCTTGCGGTGGAAAGCATTGCTAAACAACTCAATATCCCATCAGAACAAGTTATCTGCATGGGTGATGCTGAGAATGATCACCATATGATCAAATATGCGGGTTTGGGGGTCGCAATGGGGAATGCCACTGAAGAGACAAAAGCCATTGCTGATTTCATCACTGACAGCAATAACGACTCGGGTGTTGCCAAAGTCATTGAAGAGTTTGTCTTAAAATAATTAGGCCCTGTGCCAAGAGCCCTTGGTTGTTATGAACGAGTTGGTTTTCTTGTTTTATAAAATAGTACCGCCAAAATCACCATTATTGACGGTACGAAAGCGAGATTAACTAACAAACTGTATTTCCCGCTGTAGGAAACCTGCTCTTCTAACCAATCAAAAGCTGCTGAGTGAAGCAACACAACGACAATTAATACCGTCAATATGTTCATTGACACCGACACTTCAAACTCTTTTTTTACTCGTGATACAAATAGTGCCACCGACAAGCATAATACACTGATACTATTTACATAACTTGAGTAAGACAAATAACTCAGCAGTCCTGCAATCACCGCAATAACTAACCAAAAAGTGGCGTTAAAAAGCCAATCGCCATATCTCTGTGCCACGTTTCTATCTAAGCGAATAAAGTTCCACGCCAATACGCCTCCTAGCGTTACTCCTGCCAATAGAGCCATAACATATTGACTGCCTAAATAAACTCCCGAAAGACTATAACTTACGATAACCGCTATCATCATTAGCGTGACATTGTTTGCACTCTCAAACATCAGTTTATACTGCCGAGTGACGATAATTCCCGTAGCCGTCATCACCACAGACACAATATTTGGCATCGAAAATCCATACATAGCACCCAGCTTAATTGACGGCAAATACTCATAAGGGCGAGGCAAAGCGATACCAAGTTGTAATATAAACGCGATAATGCCTGAACTGGCTATTAACAAGACAACTTTCAAAGCGAAACGAACGCCAAACAGTAACGTTATCAACACCATAGATAGCGTAAGTGTCAAACGATTAAAAGAGGACTCAATAAACTGGGCACTTTGATTAATCGCGCCTTGCCAAACCGTCGGTAGTGTCTTTACAGCTCTCTGCATAGACGCAATAAACTCAACCTCGATTTGCTGCCAATAAGAAGCAAAGTTCAGCATATCGTCAACATAATCGACAGGTTGATCTTTCGCCGAGACAAACGCTTTTTTAATGGTTGGCCATTGTGATGGATAGCGGTAATCACGACTCATGACATTGCTCGGTGACACCAGTATTACCTGCTTTGTCTCGATTCCATAATGTGGCGCTATCCATGAAGGAACTGTGCGACGAGATAAAGAGTCTAGGTATGTTGATACAAGCAGGCTTGAATCAAGCTGACAATCAAATATATAGGCAGAGTCTGTCTGTTCTAATCGGTTGCCTACGGTAACGATAATACCGGTTTCTTCCCACGTTTCTCTTTGTGCCGCTATTGATGCTGATTCACCGCGATTAATCGTTCCCCCCGGAAGAGAGAGCTTTCCGGTAATGACCTCTTCTACCAACAGTAATTGCTCATCCACTTTAAGTAGACAAAGAGCACCTCGTATATGACTAGCGTCATTAGCAAACAGTGAAAACGAGGCTAAGACTGAATACAGCAAAATTGCAGTATGAATAGCTAGAATTAAAGATCTTTGCATAGCCAATGAATATGATGGCTAAAGCCATTTTTCTTATAAAAAGTTATTGCAGCTTGATTGAAATGCCACACTTCGACAAACACCCTTTTCACACCAAAATCATCAAACATATTTTGAAGTTTATCCATTAGTAAGGTCGCCACAGACATGTGACGATACTTAGCTAAAACGTATAGTTCATCAACACTTCCCATAGTAATAGGCTTGCTAATCGGTGAGATTAACTCGCAAAATTGCCCGGTAATGAAACCCACAATATTATCGCCATCGATTGCCACATAAACCAGACATTCGGGATTATCAAGATAACGAGCGATGCTTTTTTCTTGTTCGATCTCTTCTGCAGTTTTTATATGCTCTGGCTGCTCATCATGATGAAACTGATGAAGCTGATACATTAGTGTGTTTAACACCTCTAGGTCAGATAAATTGGCAGCTCTAATTTGAATGCTCGACAAAACTTATGTCCATGTTGACTGATGCTTACAGTATAGGTTGCTTGATGATATCTGTTAATGAAAAGTAATAAAACCAAGTTATGACTAACTTGGTTTTATTTTTGAGCTTTCAATGTTTATCGCTCCGAGATTACAGAAATATCAAATAACTTTAGCCACTGACATCACTACTGCTACAACTTCTACAGCAAGTTCGGCATCCGGCTCGGTATTAAATCCATCGATAAATCGAAGATCGTTTCCATAAGTTTGCTTTAACTCCGCCTGTTTCTTAAGAACATTTACCTAACTAGGATTTGTCTCACCAATGTATTGATATAATGATGCTATCCAAATCAAAGCGTAACCAATGGGCTCTCGCTCACCAGATGCAATTTTCTGTATCTCATCCCAACTATCAGATAGTTGCCCTAAATCAATGTCATTAGGCATTTGATAAGGATCATACCTCTGCTTCTTTTCAATATTCCAATAGAAGTCACTATCAATATCTAAAGAATTTATTCCTTGGTGTTTTAAATGTTCAAACACTTGCAACATCGCATTTTGTAGCGTTTCTATATCAACAACCATAAGCCTTAACCTCCAATAATGTCATCAATACCTTTTTGAAAATCTCTGATTTCTTTTTCCAAATGTCGAACTCGCCCATCAATAATTCTCTGTCGAATTTCACTATTTGGAGCATTTTTTAAATAACTCTTATTATCAAAAGCATCAGGGTTGTTTTTATACTCCTCCAGCTTTTTCTTATGTTCTTCAATACGCTTAGTTAACGAACTAACTGTTCTATTTTGAGAAGTTGTTAATGTCTTCCCACTACTCGCTATATCATCAACCTTCTTACCACTAAATACACTTTTGATCTTATTAAAGATTCTAGCAATAAAGCTTTTGGCTGCCGGAGGGGTTGCATATTTGGCTAACTTAATCGCTTTAGCCACTGGCACTACTACGGCTACAACTTCTACAGCAAGTTCAGCATCCGGCTCGGTATTAAATCCATCAATAAATCGAGGATCGTTTCCATAAGTTTGCTTTAACTCCGCCTGTTTCTTCGCAACATCTTTATTCTCCGAGCTTCCGTTGCCATCATTATCATTACCACCACCCGGTTCTCTACTTTCTGTACACTCTGGTCTGGTATCTGTTGGCGCACAGGTGCCTATATCGGTTAATAAACCTGTTGGATCAGTATAACTGAGCGGGTTGTTCTGTACATAAGAGTATCGGTTAAATGCTTGAGTCCCAAACCAATTATCCTGAATAAATGGATCGGCACTTAAAAAACGGCCAAGGGTTGGGTCATACACCCTGCCATTCATGTGTATTAGTCCAACATCATCAAGCATCTCATGGCCTGTAAATCCTATACGACCTTTTTCATTAACATCAATACCAGCACTCGACTCTCGCCTTTTTCCCCATGCGTCATAACTAAAGCGCTGCTCTATTTGACCCTCCTCACCGGAGATGGCCACAATCGAGCCTAAATGGTCTTTATGTAAGTAGCGAAGTCCATTTGAAGTTAAGCTAGCAACGGTTTTCTCATACAGTGCTACGTCACCAATGTAGTAACGGAAGGTGATTTGCCCATTGGGTTGGCGAATAATCTCTGTAGAGTCTAGATACGTTGTGGTTGTGGTACCTTCATCATTACTGTCTGTGCGCAGATAGCGCTGCCCATCAGTACCGTATTTAAAACGAGTAACGTTGTTTCCCTTGCGTATCTTTGTAGGCTTATTAAATGAGCTGTAACTTATGCTCCGCCCCATCCCCGAGATTTGATTGCCATTATCGTCATAACGAAATGTTTGCGTGGTTTTACCTGAAATACGGTTTACTGCGTGAGGATGTTTGTCGTCGTAATGGTAATTCCCCACGTCAGATTTATAGGTAATATTGCCCAGCGCATCGTATCTCAGAGTCACCGCACTGCTGTTTCCAGAAGCCGGTGCCATTCCCGACAAATAATTAGTACGAGTGTTGACAGAAGAGAGTCTATTAAGGTTGTCGTAAACAATATGTTCCGAAATTTGGGTATTAAAGTGGTGTTGTGCTGAGCCAAAAGCACCACTGTACTCCACTTGCACTTTGCGATAAGTTAAGTTGCCAATACTATCAAAATCATACTCGTTAGAAAGATAGGAAGTGCTCTGCTGCTGTTGAGAGCCAACAAGATCCATTGTTTCTATATAGCCTGTTATAGGATCATAGTGATACTGTCCTGCTAAATTATTTCCAAAGCTAACGCGGGTATGATGACCAAACGCATCCATTCCCCCTAATGACCAGACAAGTTTTCCTTGTGTTTTTTTTCCTGCACTAGATAGATAAATAGCTGACAATATGTTTGTGTCGTTATATTGATAAGTAGCAACCACATTATTGCCATAGTCCATTTGATATGGCCGTCCATTAGCATCGTAATTAAATTGCTGACGGTACGTTTTGCTAAGAATACTAACGGTTTTTTGTTGAAGAAGACCATTAGGATAATAGCTAAAGCCTTGGTAATAACCGGTTTGACGAGAAGCCGTGAGTTGTCCTTTACTGTTGTACTGCCAATGCTTACCAGAGGGGGTCTCCGGATCAATGCGCTTTATCTTTCGTCCTAACAGGTCGAAATAATCTTTCGTCGATTCTCCACGATTGTTGGTGTATTGATACACCAAGTCTAACCCATTGGTTTTAAATTCTATTTTACCCAGGTCGGGGTCAATCATTTTAGTGCGGTGACCAAGGGCATTATAGGTAATGCGAATTTGGTTATTATTAGGGTCGTTCGTTCTGGTTAAGTTACCCCAACCATCGTAGTGATATGTTACACGGTTGCCGGCATCATCTATCACCTCTTGTTTTTGACCAAGAGCATTGATAATGGTGGTATTGCTTTGATCCTCAGAGTTGGTCGATACCGTAGTAAAGCCACTATAACGATAGTTTGTGGTATACCCGCTCGCTTTGGTGATGGTTTTTATTCGTAGGAGACTATCATAACTAAATTGTGTTTCGTTATAATTTGACTCATTTCTACTCGGCACAGACTCAGAAATGATATTTCCTGCGTCATCATAACGGTAATGAGTATAGCTTTGACCACCGACTATCGCTGTTTGGGATTTTAATAACCGATGTTGGCTATCAAACCATTGAATAACCGTTGGTTCATTATTGGATGTGATCTCCCTTGCATACTTGTAGTCGTCGTTATATGACGGTTTATAATTGATCCTCTGCCAGCTTCCAGAGGGGGTATTAACACCGGTTTCTCTTCCCCACGCGTCATAATGATAAGTCGTGTTCGTGCCATCCACTGCCGTAACACTAACAAGTTTGCCAAACAGTGGCTCATAGTGTGTTCTCTCTATCTGTCCAAGGGCATTGGTTGTGGTGGCTATATAGCCATATTTATCATAAGTATAGAGAGTCGTACGATGGTTTATGGGTACAAAGCTGTATAAAATATTTTTACTTAAATCTTTTGACCAACGCTCGGTTACGTTTTGTGGCAATCCCCGGTCAAAATCAGAGTAAGTGGTTGATCGCTCTAACTCGGTACCTTTTTGCTGATAACGACGTATTAGCTGGCCTTTGCTATTGTACTCATAATCAAATACTTGATTGAAAGTGGTCACACCATCATCCGCGTAAAGATCAGAGCCTGTTACCTGAATACTTTTTTGCGCTAGCAGATTGACCAGCCAATTCTCGGTATCTGGTGCTTTATAGCGATAAGAGATCGCTTCAGTATGGCGACTGCCATGGATATGATCGTCAGTATTCGTCACTTCTGTCAGAGTATGCCCAAACCATTTATTGTAGGTTTTATCTACACTTACCGTTTTTAAAAGTGTTCCCTCTAGGTCCCATGTTTTAGTGGTGCTATTCAACAATTGCTGTTTATATCGTTGATGCTCTACAAATGGAGAGTTGTAGGAAGGAGAAGCCGACATGGTATGACCCATATTTCCTATGGCGGTTTCGGTTTGCCATGTATTGCTGATATGTTCTATCTTTTTACTGCTATTGGAACTGCAAGAGTCAAAAGTGAAATAATCTCTGTAAGCGCTTATAGCACCAAACCATTCATCAATCTTCTCATAATTGTAACTTGAACGTAATTGACACGTTGTTTTCTCTTCTAGCGCGGAATAGAGCAACCCATCTTCTACATTTTGGTGAAAGGTTCGGCTCTCTACTCTATTTAAAACTCTGTTCCATTGATGGATTTTTTCAAAACCAAGATTGCCCGCCCCCATTAAATGGACTCTTTTACCCTGGTATTTATATTGGGTTTCGTTTTCTCCTCCTATGCCATTAGAGCGAAATAACGAAGTAACCACACTACCTCTATGATCATTTTTCTGGGGGTACGAAACTGCATCACCCTTTTTATATACCGTGGGATCAGATAAATTACCATATTTGAAAGTGACATAATTACCCGTTGCGGTGGTGATCTTTTTTACTCGCGGTGCAGAGTAGTTACCAAGCGCTCGATATATGCCATCGGATTTTAGGCCTAGTACATCACCACGGCCATCACCGTTAATATCCATCACATATCTTGGTTTGCCTCTCCAGTTGTACCAGGGGCCAAATTGATTTAACCAGGTACGGTATGAATAGAAACTGCTACCCGATGACATTGAAATAGGTATACTGTCTCGCGCAAAACCAATAACATCGCTAAAACCATCACCGTCTAGATCAGACAGCAGTCTCAAGTGGGTACCCTTACGCCATCCGTGAGTGTGTCCATAATAGCGAGCCCATCTTGAGGAGCCCATAAAACGTTTTCCCGTTGATAAGGCCACTTCTACACCATTATGAGAAAATCCCACCACATCGGCCATTCCATCTCCATTCACATCTTGAATGTAACGGTCATGGTAATCCATACTCCAGCCTTGATTAACACCAAACTGAGCAAGCCAACGACCACGGTTATTAAAGGATTCCCCTGTTGATAGAGCAACGTGAACACCACTATGTGAAATCCCCACGACATCTGCCATTCCATCACCGTTTACATCAGCTAATTGACGAATGTGGTAATCTTTACTCCAACCATGATTATGACCAAAGGCCGCGACCCATAACTGACTTGCTGTAAAAGAGTAGCCTGTAGATAACGAGACATTGACACCGTAATTGGAAAACCCCACCACATCGGCCAACCCATCACCGTTAACATCGGCGAGAGTTCGGATATGAACACTGGGCGCCCAACCGCCCGCCGATACACCATAAGCATTTACCCAGCGGGTTTCCCTATCAAAGCTGCGGCCATTAGAGAGTGCAACATAAACACCGTCATGACCAAAACCAACAATATCAGCCTTTCCATCACCGTTAACATCGCCCATCACTCTGGGAGTGCGACTAGGGTTCCAGTCGCCTGCCGAGGGAACCATCCGGTTAAATACTTTCTCTAGTTTTGAGTACTCTCCATTTTTATCACCAAAAGAGACGTAAACGCCATTATGTCTAAAGGCAACAACATCAGGAAATCCATCACCATCGACATCAACAAATTCCTTCAGAGAGTTAGCACTAGCACTTAAGTTTGCTGAGCGTGTTTTTTTATATCCAGAAAAGACCTGACTGCCTTGTTGTTCCCATTCAATATTAAACGCTGTTAATACAGGACTATGCTGTCGACTTAGCAAAATCTTGTTAAGAATATCTTTACGATTATTGTTGCTGTATTGAGCTGTGAGTTCTAGGAAAGAGTTGTAAGTCTCATTGTTAATCACTCGCACTTTATCTAAACGATATTTGTCAGCAACTGATTTTCCAGCAATATATGAAGTAACAGGTTGCTTTTTATGTTCATAACGGAGGACTACAGATATATTGTTGTACTGGATAGCACTTAACATAGGGGAATTTTTCTCCCCATACATTTCATCGTTATAAATATAAAGAATGCTGTTTTGTGAAGTATCCGTTTTCTTAGTTATGTGCCATGCAAGAGGTACCCCGAAGTCAGTAGAAAATGTCTTCCGGTATTCTGAACGGACACCTTTTGCGTCCCAAACTTCAAACCAACTATCCGCATCCGACATAGCATTATGTAGAACTATTTTCTGGTAAGTATCACTTAAAGTACGGTACTCAGTAGAACGAGTGCCATATTCACCGTCAACATTAACTAACTTCATTCCGTCAAAGCAGAGCCGGTCTCGGTTATCACCATTTACAGAGCCTGCATAATTATCGGCAAAATAACTTGCTTTACAACGTCGAATCGCGCTATTGCCAAAGAGCGTCCAGCCGTAGCCTAATAACCCTTGTTTATTTGCGGAGCTATAATGAATACCTAGCGATGGTGTAAAGCCATTTACTCCTTTGGGCAGAGGGAAAGAATAGCTATATTTTGCGTCACCACTTATACCAACAGAGGCGGTTCCTATTTCTTCAACACCTGAAATTTCATTTTGGCTGGTCTCATCATCATAGGCGACGATATGATTTACACTCTTATCTAGAAATAAAACGTTTCTATTTTCAAATGTACTAGCATTGCTTTTACTATTAATAGAACCACCAACAAAGCTACCAATAGCATTAGGAATAACTCCTTTCATATTTAATAACGCATTGCCATTTTCAGCAGAAATCGCACTATAGCTAAAAGTAGTTACAATCAATAAAGTCGTCGAAAGTATTATTTCTATATATTTTCTGCCACCCATATCTAAAACCTCTCAACAAAATAGTTTAATGTTGTTTATAAAGATATTGCTTGAAAGTATTCTCGGAGGAAAAATACTATTAGAACAACACCTTGAATAGGTAAAGAATAGTGAAAACGAGAGATGCATTCAGAACAGACAGAATAAGAAAATAAGTTTTCGAGCCACTTAATATTACGAAATGTCTATTACATTAATTAACGTCAGAACACGTGGTATTTGCCACAAAAACAATGCCGTTCATTTATGAACGGCATTAATTAAAAGTTTAGACAATTAAATATCAATATAATTGACATTTATTAAATAGCGAGATTACAGCTGTAACACCCTCTCTATTTCATTAAGGCTGGTTGGGTCATCTATTGTTGATGGAACCGTATAAGCTTCACCATCGGCAATTTGGCGGATAATGCGGCGAAGTATTTTGCCTGAACGGGTTTTAGGTAATCTATCCACCACCAGCGCATGTTTAAAGCAGGCAACGGCACCAATTTCTGTTCTCACTTTGCCTACTAACTCCCCTTCTAGCGCCAACTCATCAATTTTGACGCCGTCTTTAAGCACCACGAGTCCCAGAGGCAATTGCCCTTTAATTTCGTCATGAATACCTACAACCGCACATTCCGCTACTGCTGGATGTGCCCCGACTATTTCTTCCATCTCACCTGTGGACAATCGGTGGCCTGCTACGTTAATGACGTCATCGATTCGTCCCATGATAAATAAGTAACCTTCTTCATCAAAGTAACCACCATCACCAGAAACGTAATAGCCCGGGAACTGGCTTAAATAGCCGCTTTCAAAACGGTCATGGTTACGCCACACTGTCGGTAATGTACCGGGAGGTAGAGGTCGTTTTAGCGCAACAAAACCTTGCTGATTCGGTGCGACCACATCACCAATCTCATTTAGTACTTCGACCTGATAACCGGGTATTGGCTTGGTAGACGACCCAGCTTTTACGTCCATCATTTCTATGCCCGTTGGGTTACCGGCAATCGCCCAGCCAGTTTCTGTTTGCCACCAGTGATCAATAACCGGTTTTGCCGTTTTTTCTAGTACCCATTCCAGTGTCGGGGGATCCAACCTTTCTCCGGCCATAAAAATGGTTTTCAGCGCTGATAAATCATATTTTTCGATAAGCTCAGCGTTTGGGTCTTCCTTTTTAATCGCTCTAAAGGCGGTTGGAGCCGAAAACAGTGCCGTAACATTGTATTCAGAACAGACCCGCCAAAATGCAGCAGGATCGGGTGTTCTTACTGGTTTACCTTCAAATAGAATCGACGTACAGCCATGAATTAACGGAGCGTAAACAATGTACGAGTGACCAACTACCCAACCGACATCTGATGCAGCCCAAAAAACATCATCCTGATCGATATTGTAAATGGTTTTCATGCTGTACTTCATGGCAACTGCGTGACCACCATTATCACGAACCACTCCTTTCGGTTTGCCGGTAGTACCGGAGGTATAAAGAATATAAAGTGGATCCGTTGACTTAACCGGTACACAGTCATGTGGTTCTGCCGTTTCTACCTGCTCTTGCCAATCAAGATCCCGCTCATGAGTCAATTCAGCTGGTTGCTGTTTTCGTTGCAGCAAAATAACTTTTTCAGGTTTCCACCGACTGTCCATAATCGCTTTATCGACCAACGGCTTATATGGAATCACTTTGTTTATTTCTATACCACAAGACGCGGTCATAATAACCTTGGGTTCCGCATCTTCAATACGTACTGCCAACTCATTTGGCGCAAAACCGCCAAATACAACTGAGTGGATAGCACCCAGTCGAGCACAAGCCAGCATCGCCATTGCAGCTTCTGGGATCATCGGCATGTAAATCACAACCCGATCACCTTTTTCTACCCCCTGTGCAGCAAGCATTCCGGCAACTTTTGCGACTTGATCACGAAGTTGTAGATAGGTGTATTGGCGTTTGGTCAGAGTAACTGGCGAGTCATAGATAAGCGCAACCTTATCACCTCTTCCCTGTTCAACATGATAATCAAGCGCTAGCCAAGCGGTATTTAACTCACCATCAGCAAACCAGCGTTCAATACCGTGCTCATCTTGCTCTAATATTGTTGTCGGCGGCGTGAACCAAGACAACTGATCCGCTTGTTTTTGCCAAAACTGTTGTGGTTGTTCTTTTGCAAATAGGTATTCTTTTTCGTAGGCAGACATTACGCTCCCTCCAGTATGATGATTATTCCATTGTTCCAAGTGGTACTCTTACCCACCCTTCCATTAACACTCGAGCACTACGGCTCATTACCGCTTTTTCAACTGACCAGCCTTTTGAGCTGTTTGTCGCTCTGGCGCCAACTTTTAATGTTCCCGAAGGGTGACCAAACACCACCGATTCTTTTGATCCTCCGCCGGATGCCAAATTGACTAACGTTCCCGGTACACATGCTGCGGAAGCAATTGCTACCGCAGCTGTTCCCATCATGGCGTGATGTAATTTCCCCATTGAAACGGCGCGAACTAATAAATCAATTTCTTCCGCGGCAACAACTGTATTACTCGAAGAGGTATACTGTTTCGCCTTAGCAACAAAGGCGATTTTAGGAGTATGTTGGCGGGTTGCGGCCTCTTCTAACCTGTCGATAAGTCCCATTTTGAGCGCACCATAAGCGCGGATTTTTTCCAACTTTTCTAAAGCAGCAACATCGTTATTTATGTCATCTTGTAACTCAGTTCCTGTATAGCCAAGAGACTCTGCTTGTAGAAATATGGTCGGAATACCAGCGTTTATCAATGTAGCTTGTAAGGTTCCAATCTCCGGAACCGTCAGCTCATCAATAAGATTATCGGTGGGAAACATTGATCCTTCACCATCGGCCGGGTCAAGAAAATCGACCTGAATTTCTTGTGCGGCAAAAGTCACGCCATCGAGTTCAAAGTCACCCGTTTCTTGTACATAGCCGTTTTTCATCTCGACATGGATTAAAATGGTTTTGCGGATATTCACTTGCCACACTCTTACTGTGACTATGCCATTCTCAACCATGCGCTCTGGCGCTATCAGCCCACTGTGAATAGCAAATGGCCCTACGGCAGCGGATAAGTTGCCGCAGTTTCCGCTCCAATCAACAAAAGGTTTATCAATTGAAACTTGACCAAACAGATAGTCCACATCGTGATGTTCCGATTCGCTTTTAGAGACGATCACCGTTTTACTGGTACTGGATGTTGCTCCCCCCATACCATCGATCTGTTTACCGTAAGGATCAGGGCTACCAATCACGCGAAGCAACAATTTGTCCCGAGCCTCACCCGCGATTTGGGCTGGCTCAGGTAAGTCATCAAGGCTAAAGAAAACCCCTTTACTGGTTCCTCCACGCATATACGTTGCCGGAACTTTAATTTGAGACTGTTTAGTGTGACTTGATTCACTCATCTGATTACCTCCGCTCCACTAAGCCAAAAAGTCTTGAGCAAAACGTTGTAATACGCCGCCAGCATTATAAACATCGACTTCCTCAGCGGTATCCAGTCGACAAGTGACCGCAATTGACAATGTATCGCCATTGGAACGAGTAACGATTAAGGTTAGATCCGCTCTAGGGGTGATATCACCAATAACATCGTATAGCTCTGTGCCATCAAGGCTAAAGCTTTCGCGTGTTTGACCAGATTTAAACTCAAGTGGTAACACCCCCATACCTACGAGATTGGTACGGTGAATCCGTTCAAACCCTTCTGCAACGATGGTTTCAACACCAGCTAAGCGAACCCCTTTCGCAGCCCAGTCTCTTGATGAGCCTTGACCGTAGTCAGCACCAGCGATAATGATCAGCGGCTGCTTGCGATTCATGTAGGTTTCTATCGCTTCCCACATGCGCATAACCTTGCCTTCAGGTTCCACTCGAGCATAAGAGCCTTGTACCGTTTTGCCAGCTTCAATCACCATCTCATTAAACAATTTTGGATTAGCAAACGTTGCACGCTGAGCAGTAAGATGATCTCCCCTATGTGTCGCATAGGAGTTAAAATCTTCTTCCGGTACTCCCATCTTGGTTAGATACTCACCAGCTGCACTGCTCGCCAGTATCGCGTTTGAAGGAGATAAATGATCCGTAGTGATGTTATCTGGTAATATCGCCAAAGGACGCATACCAGACAGAGTACGCTCTCCTGCAAGTGCACCTTCCCAATAGGGAGGTCGGCGAATATAGGTACTTTTTTCACGCCAGTCATATAATGGTGAGCTTGCGCTATCATCATCATTTAGAGAGAACATCTTAATGTAAACTTGATTAAACTGCTCTGGCTTAACGCTCTTCTCAACAACTGCATCAATCTCTTCATCGGATGGCCACAAGTCATCCAAGTAGATCGGTTTACCGTTTTGGTCGGTTCCTAACGAATCTCTTTCTATATCAAATTTCATCGTACCGGCAATCGCATAAGCAACAACCAGTGGCGGTGATGCTAAGAACGCCTGTTTTGCATATGGATGTATACGACCATCAAAATTACGATTTCCTGATAACACCGCTGTGGTATAAAGATCACGTTCGACAATCTCTTGTTGGATAACAGGATCCAGTGCGCCACTCATGCCGTTACAGGTAGTACAAGCATAGGCGACAATACCAAAACCAAGCTGTTCCAGTTCAGATAACAGCCCTGCTTCTTCTAAATACAATTTAGCCACTTTAGAGCCAGGCGCAAATGAGCTCTTAACCCACGGTTTTCGTATTAACCCAAGTTCGTTGGCTTTTTTTGCAAGCAGTCCTGCAGCAACAACGTTTCTTGGATTACTGGTATTGGTGCATGAGGTTATGGCCGCAATAATGACCGCGCCGTCTGGGAGTTGCCCATCTTTTTGTTGCCACTCTCCCGCGATTCCTTGCTCGACTAACTGATTAGTCGGAAGGCGACGATGTGGATTAGAAGGACCCGCCATATTACGAGTCACTTTAGAGAGGTCAAATTGCAACTCTCGCTCATATACAGCTGACTCTAAGTCGTCAGCCCACAAGCCTGTTTCTTTAGCGTATTGCTCAACAAGCTTAATCTGCTGCTCATCACGACCCGTTAGTTTAAGGTAGTTAATAGTTTGCTGGTCGATATAGAACATGCCAGCAGACGCACCGTATTCTGGCGTCATGTTAGAGATAGTCGCTCGGTCGCCAATGGTTAAGTCGGTAACGCCTTCGCCAAAAAACTCTAAATAGGCAGAGACCACTCTCTGCTCACGCAAAAACTCGGTTATTGCCAGCACGATATCAGTGGCGGTGATACCCGGTTGTCGCTTGCCGGTCAGTCGAACTCCGACAATATCTGGCAATCTCATCATGGAAGGACGACCCAGCATCACCGTTTCGGCTTCTAAGCCACCGACGCCAATTGCAATGACCCCTAAAGCATCGACATGGGGCGTATGACTATCAGTACCAACACAGGTGTCAGGAAAAGCCACTCCCTCTTTAACTTGAATAACAGGTGACATTTTCTCTAGGTTGATCTGGTGCATAATACCGTTACCCGCAGGGATAACGTTGATGTTTTTAAATGCGGTTTTACACCATTCAATAAAGTGAAATCTATCTTCATTTCGACGATCTTCTATCTGACGATTTTTTTCAAAAGCATCAGCTTCAAATCCCGCATGCTCAACCGCTAATGAGTGGTCCACGATCAGTTGCGTTTCTACCACTGGGTTGACCTTAGCAGGATCACCACCTTGTTCAGCAATGGCATCACGCAAGCCCGCCAAATCTACCAGTGCGGTCTGCCCCAAAATATCGTGACAAACGACTCGCGCTGGATACCAGGGAAAATCCATATCCTGTTTACGATCGATTATCTGTTTAAGAGCGTCGGTTAATGACGCCTGGTCGCAGCGTCGCACCAAGTTTTCTGCTAGCACACGGGCCGTATAAGGCAACTTGCTATACGCGCCTTTTTCTATCTGTTCTACAGCTTCACGAGTATCAAAATACTCAATGCTCGTCCCTGTTAACACCTTGCGATATTGTTTATTCATAATCTCTATCCATGATTTATTTTTTGGCGGAGACGCTAAAGTCTTAGCAGAACTCCGCCTTACCATCATGACTCAGCGAGTTATTTACGCTGGTCGATAGGTAACCAATCTTGTGCATCAGGGCCTTCATAATCCGCACTAGGTCGAATAATTCGGTTATTCGCTCTCTGCTCATATACATGAGCGGCCCAACCCGTTAATCGACTCATCACAAATATTGGTGTAAACAGTTTTGTCGGAATATCGAGAAAGTGATACGCCGATGCGTGGAAGAAATCTGCATTACAGAATAGTCCTTTCTCACGCTTCATGACCGACTCAACACGTTCTGACACCGCATAAAGATGGGTATCTCCAACCGCTGCTGAAAGATCTTTTGACCATTTCTTGATCAGCGCATTTCGTGGATCCGACTCGCGGTAAATCGCGTGGCCAAACCCCATGATTTTCTCTTTCTCATCCAGCATGCGCAGAATTTCTTTTTCAGCTTCCTCTGGTGTTTGCCAGTTTTCAATCATCGCCATTGCCGCTTCATTTGCACCACCGTGCAGTGGTCCACGAAGAGTCCCTATAGCCGCTGTTATACAAGAGTGGATATCAGACAGGGTTGAGGCACATACCCGAGCAGCAAATGTAGAGGCGTTAAACTCATGCTCTGCGTATAAAATCAATGAACAGTGCATCACTTGCTTATGAAGTTCGCTCGGTTTTGTATCGGTTAATAGTTTTAAGAAGTAACCACCGATGCTGTCTTCAGTTTTGTCTTCTGTATCGACACGTACGCCGTCATGGCTGTATCGGTACCAATAACAGATAATCGCTGGGAATGTTGCTAACATACGCTCTGTCGCGTCTTGCTGCTGAGAGAAATCCATCTCCTGTTCCAAGTTGCCTAATACCGAGCAACCTGTCCTCATAACATCCATTGGATGGGCATCTTTGGGTATCAGTTCTAGCGCGTCTTTTAGCGCTTGAGGTAAGCCTCGTAACTCGACAAGCTTAGTTTTATAATTATCCAACTCGGTCTGATTAGGCAAGTGACCCTGTAACAGTAAAAAAGCCACTTCTTCGAACTCAGCGTTGTTTGCTAGATCAGTGATATCATACCCTCGGTATGTCAACCCTGTTCCTGATTGCCCTACGGTACACAGTGATGTTGTTCCAGCGCTTTGCCCTCGAAGACCTGCGCCGCTTAATTTCTTGTCCGACATGACGAACTCCTTTCCTTTTTCCGGTGCATCCTACTCACTACGGCACCAGCAGTTTCACGTTAAAAAATGGTTATTAGTAAACAAATTATTATTGTGAAAACAGGCTATCCAGCTTGTCTTCATAGTGGTGATAATTTAGATGGGCATATAACTCTTTTCGGGTTTGCATTTGATCTACAACTCCCTGTTGATTACCCACGTCTAATAAATGTTGATACACGTTTTCCGCCGCTTTGTTCATTGCTCTAAATGCGCTTAGCGGATAAAGCACCATATCCACGCCGTGCTCTGCCAACTCTTCACCGCCATAAAGTGGTGTTTGGCCAAATTCTGTAATGTTCGCCAAAATAGGTACATGCTTTCCGGTAGCAGACGCGAGCGCCGTTGAGAACGTTTTGTACTGATCAAGTTGAGTCATTGCTTCTGGAAAAATCATATCTGCTCCAGCTTCAACGCAGGCGATAGCACGCTCAATAGCGGCATCGATTCCCTCAACGGCCAGCGCGTCTGTTCTTGCCATAATGACGAACTCTGGGTTGATACGTGCATCCACCGCGGCTTTCACTCTATCCACCATCTCTTCTTTACTGACAATGGCTTTATTAGGGCGATGACCACAGCGTTTTTGGGCAACTTGATCTTCCATATGTATTGCGCCCGCTCCCGCTTTTTCCATCGCTTTGATGGTGCGAGCAATATTAAACGCACCACCAAAACCCGTATCGATGTCCACCATAAGTGGCAAATCACAAGCGTTAGTGATGCGTTCCACATCCACCAATACGTCATTTAATGTGGTTATTCCCAAATCGGGTAAACCGTAGGAAGCGTTAGCTATGCCTCCTCCAGACAGGTAAATGGCTTGATGACCAACATTTTTTGCCATCATGGCGCAGTATGGATTAACTGTACCGACGATTTGTAGCGGGTTATTTTGTTGTACCGCGAGGCGAAATTTTGCGCCTTGACTTAGACTCATGCGAGGTTCTCCTTACCTGACTTCATCTGTTGTGCAATTAAAATTCGACTTCCTGAGATATGTCTACGCATCAGTATTTCTGCTAACTCTTCATCTCGGTTTTCAATTGCTTGTAGTATAAATTTGTGTTCTTCCAGAGCCTGCTCGGGTCTTGAATGAGACCGAGGAGACTGGTAGCGATACATGCGTAATAAGTGGTAAAGCTCATCACACAGTAACGAGATCAGTTTTTTGTTTCGGCTTGCTTTAATGATTCGGTAGTGGAAGTCGAAATCCCCTTGTTGTTGAAAATAGGATTTACCTTCTACCTGATCGATATGTTGGGAATGTGTCGACAATAGTTGCTTGAGAGAGTCCAGTTCACTATCGGTAATATTGCGCGCTGCTAATCGCGCAGCCATACCTTCTAGTGATTCTCTTACTGCGTATAATTCTGAAAGGTGATCGGAGGAAAATGTGATAACCCGTGCACCAACATGGGGAATTCGCTCGATAAGCCCTAGCCCTTCTAGACGCATAATCGCTTCACGAAGCGGGCCTCTACTGACGCCAAGTTGCTTTGATAATTCAGGTTCCGAAATCTTCTGCCCTGATGACAAATTACCCTCTACGATTGCTTCAATTAAATACTCGGTTAGATTGTTGGATTTAGTCCCTTCTTTATAAGAAGAAATAACCGAAGAGGCACGCTTTTTTTCTGTAATCTGACTCATTCTCAAACCGTTTAATGTTAACAATATGTAATCAATAGGTTCAAAATAGACCATTTTTATTACATTAGACAAGTGGATTGTCGACAATTTAGACTAATGTCTAACGATTGAGTGTTGAGATTATTAATTGAGTGTAGCCAAGAGAGATATGCAGTGAGAAACATATTATTTCGCCTTATTCAGACAAACGAGGCGTTGTGAGTACTTTCACTAGAGTATATACTCTATTATTTTACAGTATAGCGTCTATAAAATGGCTAGGTTGATCAACATAAAACAAAGTATAAAAGCTGCTTTAATCACTAGTTTAATCACCCACTCTTATTCTATTTCAGCAGGTGAAATTAGTTTTGAACATGCTTGGCAGCTGTTACAGGACAAAAACAACGCCATTGCCGCTCAAAAAGCGAATGTTCAACGATATAAACAATTAGAACGCTCTAAAGATGCGCTTAATTACCCTACGCTCTCATTAGGTGCCAATTACACTCACCTAGATAAAGATGTTACCGTTTCTGGTGATCAACTACTGGAAAGTATCGATTCCAAGAGCAAGGCAGCTATTGCAGCCAGTCCGCAACTTGCAGCACTTCTCGGTGGTTTAAGCAGCGTCAATCCAACATCAACGATTGCGCATCAAGATTTTTTCAGCTCTTCTATTCGTGCTATATGGCCGATATTTACCGGGGGACGAATTACGTCTGCCCAAGCTATCGCATCAGGACAAACCGACCAAGCCATTGCCCAACTTGAAATGGAAACTCAGGCTCAATATGAAGATTTGAGCAAATACTATTTTAGTGTGGTGTTAGCTCGCGATGTGCTCTTAACCCGAGAATCGGTAGAAAAAGGATTAACCAAACATAGAGACTTTGCCATCAAACTTGAAAAGCAAGGTCAAATAGCCAAAGTAGAACGTCTGCAAGCGGAAGCTTCTTTAGCCAAGGCCAAAGTGGATCGGAAAAAAGCGCAAAAAGATGTTGAGATTGCAGTGTCAGCGCTAACGCAGATACTGAATCAATCCGATAAAGTGTATCCAAATACCAAGTTATTTATTAATCATACGCTTCCTCCTTTAAGCGCTTTTACCCAACAAACATTAGATACCTACCCCGGCCTAGCCATCTTGGATGCCAAAAACAAACAAGCGTCAAACCTCATTAAAGCAGAGCAAGGTCGTTACTATCCGGAGGTCTATCTGTATGGAAACTATTCGCTCTATGAAGATGACAGCTTAGCAAATCAAATGACCCCTGACTGGCTGGTGGGTGTAGGGGTTAAATTACCTCTTATTGACAACTCTGGCCGTTCCGAAAATATCCAAGCCGCACAAAGTGCCGTTTTGCAGGTAAATCATCTACGCCAGCAAGCAACACAAGATCTCTCTGTATTAGTTGAAAAAACCTATTTTGAAGCTGAACAAGCTATCGAAGAAGTTGAAGGGTTAAATGCGAGTATTCAATTGGCTAAAGAGAATCTAAAACTTAGAAACAAAGCATTTACCCAAGGTTTATCTACATCACTGGAAGTTGTTGATGCCGAACTCTACTTAGCCGGAGTAAAAACACAGCAGCAGTTAGCCAGTTTTAATTATCTAATTGCGCTAAATAAACTACTGGCATTAGCAAGCGATATAAATGCCTTTAAACAGTATCAAAATAACGCTTACCAACCGATCAATTCTGAGGATGCATCATGAAATTAGTAAAACCCCTTCTAGTCAGTTCGGTTGCTATCGGCATTGCTGCATGGGTAGGCTTTAGCTTTTACCAAGCGTATCAACCAAAGCCCGTTCGCCTACAAGGGCAAATTGAGGCTCAGCAGTACAGTATCTCTTCTAAAGTGGCAGGACGCATTGATCAAGTCATGGTGAAAAAGGGAGACATGGTTAAAAAAGGTGATCCCATCTTTACCATTTACAGCCCGGAGATAGACGCCAAGTTAGAACAAGCGAAAGCGGGTCAACAAGCTGCCGGTGCACTGGCGCTGGAAGCGCAAAATGGAGCTCGTACACAACAGATCAGCGCGGCAAAAGATCAATGGAATAAAGCTCGGGCTGCATCGCAGCTGTTGGAGAAAACCTTTAATCGAGTCGATAACCTGTATAAAGACGGCGTAGTTGCCGAGCAGAAACGCGATGAAGCGCTCACCCAGTGGCAAGCCGCCAAATACACACAAAGTGCCGCTTATCAAATGTATCAAATGGCCAAAGAAGGAGCACGAGATGAAACAAAGCGTGCTGCTGAAGAGAAAGCGCGCATGGCCGCAGGTGCCGTCGCAGAAGTTGAAGCTTACGCGCTCGATACAAAAATAATGAGTTGGTTTAATGGCGAAATCTCTCAAGTACTGTTAAATAGCGGTGAACTAGCGCCACAAGGTTTTCCGGTGGTTACTGTTATTGACATGCAAGATGCTTGGGCAGTATTTAACGTCCGTGAGGATCGCCTTAAGAATTTTACCAAAGGCGCCACCATTTCGGCATACATGCCTGCTTTAGATAAGCATATCGATTTTACTGTCACGCACGTATCCGTAATGGGTGATTTTGCCACTTGGCGTTCCACGGATGCTTCTCAAGGGTTTGATCTTCGGACGTTTGAGGTAGAGGCGAAGCCCGTCAACATAGAAGACAATAAACTACTTCGTGTTGGCATGAGCGTTTCCGTTGAACTTTAGATACCGAGAATCTGGTTTGCGACTGTGTCTAAGCCAATGCTGTGGAGTCGATAATGTATAGCGATGAAAAAGTCTCTCAATGGCATGTTGTCATCAGTGATAAATGGTTGCTCTCATGTTTAACTTGGGTACCTATTCTATTGGCGCTATCCATATGGTGGATATTTTCCCAAGCTATCGCCAGAGACCTTCCGATAGGCGTTGTAGATTTAGAACGCAGTACGCTTTCACGTCAGTTAATCAGAGAATTGGACGCAACATCGACGCTGAGTGTCATTGATACCAGCATCGATGTTGCACAAGCCAAAAGAAAACTGATCAATAATGAGTTATACGCCTACGTTATAATCCCTTCTCATTTTGATCGAGATATTGTGTTAGGGAATCCACCTCAGATTACCGCCTTTTACAATAGTCAGTACATTTTAGTAGGCAAACTGATCAATTCTGCGGTGTTGCAAGCGCATGGTACATTTAATGCACAAATCGGCGCTGCAAAACAACTCTCTAAAGGCAACAAAACCTTTGCTAGTGCCTTAGGTGGAACCGTACCCGTACAGACTCAAATCACCGCACTGTTTAATCGCAATGCCAACTATGCTCAGTTTCTTGTTACCGCTATCGTGCCTGCGCTGTGGCAAATATTCATTGTTGTCACAACAATATTGGCATTAACCGCTAATCACCGTATATACGGTTTAAAAAAAATGGTCGGTCATTCGGCTATTAAATCGTTAGCGGTTTTTATTGGCTTTTATCTCCCCTTTTATCTACTGCTAGGTTTTGGCTTTTTAACATGGTTTTACTTTGGTTTAGACTTTCCATATCAGGGTAGCCTGCTCACGCTTATCTATTCACAGCTTCTCACGATATTTGCCTGTATAAGTATGGCCGCGCTGTTTTTCTTTTTGACACTAGATCCAGCCAGAGCCATGAGTTTCGCAGGCGCATTTACCGCACCAAGTTTTGCTTTTATGGGGGTAACCTTTCCCGTTACTGATATGAACCCAATCGCGACTTGGTGGCGAAGTTTATTGCCAATCAGCCACTACATTGAAGCGCAAATCAGCCAGTTTAGTTACAATGTAACACCGTGGCAAACCATTAGCTCCATTACGCCGACCATGAGTTTGTATCTTATTCCACTGCTCTTGTGCCTTGTATTAATCAACAAACACTTAACCAAATTAGAGGTTAACCAATGAGGCTAGATCGGTTGCTAGTTAAGGAACTGAAAGCGATTTTAACTAATCCGGTGATTATTTTAACCATGTTCGCTGGCGTAGTATTTTACTCGTTTCTCTACCCTCTTCCTTATGTAAATCAGACGCCGACTGAACAGATGGTGTCTGTTGTTAATCTCGATAAAAGTTTGACCAGTTATCAACTCGAACGAATGGTAGATGCCACACCGCAGGTTAAGCTTGTAGATCGCAGCCATACCATACAAGAGGCAAAAGAGAAGTTTTTAGACGGTAAAGTGAAAGGAATTCTGCTCATTCCCCGCCACTTTTATCGCGACTTGTTGATGGGTAAAAGTCCTACGTTGGCGTTTGCTGGCGATGCAGCATACTTCTTAGTTTATGGCACCGTGGTTGAAGGACTGGCCAAAGCAAGTGGCACTCTAGCTGCAAAAGCCAAAGTGTCACGATTGCTGATGGACGGTGTCCCTTTGATCGCAGCTGAACATCAATATGCCGCCACGACGATAAACTTAAAGCCGACATTTAATCCAGATATGGGATACGTCAACTACGTCGTTCCTGCGGTATTTGTGTTAATCCTTCAACAGACGTTAGCAATGAGCATCGGCTTGCTTGGTGGTAGCCAAAAGTTTGGTAGCGGCTACTGGAATGCCGTCCCCACTTTGCGCTTACTGCTTGTTCGTTGCTCGATATTTGTTGTCATCTATTACTTCTTGTCCATGTATTACTTTGGATTTAGCTTTGACTACTACCAAATTAGTCGATTGGCGTCGCCACTAACCTTGTTGGCGATACTTGCTCCCTTCCTCTACACCTCAGCCTTCATTGGCCATATTCTCGGTTTGCTATTGCCTCGTCGAGAGTTGGTTACCGTGGTGATTTTAATCAGTTCTATGCCGCTAATTTTCTCGACAGGATTTATCTGGCCGTTAGAGAGTGTCCCTCAAGGAATGGTATGGCTGTCAAAAGCGATACCATCAACACCAGCAATTCAAAGCTTTTTAAAAGTAAATCAGATGGGGGGGGATTTTTCGTTGATACTTCCACAATGGTCTTTGCTATGGGGACAATTTGTTATATGGGGGCTTCTTGCTCTAGTGGTCGATAGAAAGTATCGCTATAAAGTCATCAAGCAAGTCAGCTAGACTTGCTTGATGATGTGAAAATTAAAGGCCTAACTGATCAGCAATTTGCTCAATTTCTCGTAGATCAAGTTTGTGCACTTCAATCATTTGGTCCATCTGGCTAATGTTGGAGTTTACTTCGTCGTGCAAATCGCAAGATTTTGACGATGCATCCCAAGATTTACCCTCTAAAAAGAGATCGCACTCTTTTTTATAACGCTCTAGTTTAGGCGCTAGCGACTCTCTTTCTGTTTGTAAACGAGTGAGTTGCTGCTTGATATTTAGCTCCCGCTGAAACAGCTCTCTAGAGCGCTCAAGCATGGTTGACTGCATATCTGTTTGTCGAGTCAATGAGGCAATCTCTTTACTATTGGCGTCAAGCTTGGTTTTTTGCTGCTCCACTAGCTGCTCTAACTCGATGTTTATTTTTTCTAGTTCAGTGATTAACGTCTTCGACTGCTGTTGCTGCTGTTGGAACTCTTCATTCTTAATAGTCAGAGCGTTAGATACTCTTTGCTCGACTTCCTCTTCAAGATTGGCCTGCTTCTCTTCTACTACGGTAATTTTCTCTACCACAATATCTTTTTGCTGTTGTTCGAAAGTAGCAATTTTTGACTCTAAAACTTGGTAAGCAGACTGCCACTTACTTTTAGTCGCAATAGAACCAATAAGGCCTCCCATTGCTAAACCTAAAATGGCTGCAATAACAATATAGAGAATGGTGTGTTTATCCCTCTCTTCTATAACGACGATATCGTCGTCTTGCTCAACAGCGTCATCTTCTATATTCACTTAATCTGTGCTCCTTTACTAATGCAACAGCTCGCTGACCACCAAAATAATCGTATATGCAGCAAAACCACATATAAAAGCAAGAGTTACGCTCTGTTGTACATTTTTATTAGTCCCATAACGTATTAAAAATACGGATAAGGCGATAAAAGCAGCAATAGCGATCATTCTGGTCATATATTCTCCTCAGTATGGTGTAGTTATAGCATTTAATTATCATTTTTACGTTAGATTCTCGCGAGTTATTTGCTTATTTGTCTATATATTGGCCACTTGAGCCAAACACTACTGACATCACACTTTTTTTTATATAACATGCGCAATACAGAATATTGGTAAATGAATTAGCTACCAATATTTGTTCCGATGAAGACTATAGGAGAGAGGTTTTTGTACTGCTTTATTGTTAAATAAAGGTTACAAAAACTCGCCGAAGAAGTAAATCTTTCAGGTGTCCGGTTCTGGTGAAATTCCAGGCTATGCCATCACTATCTTGTGCAACTATTCATAAGATATAGGTTGGTAAGGACGAGGACTGTAGTTGGAGGAACCTCTGGAGAGAACCGTTAAATCGGTCGCCGAAGGAGCAAGCTTGTCTTAAGACAGGTCAAACTCTCAGGCAAAAGGACAGAGGAGTGGAAAGTTACAACTTATTTAAGCTCAAATTTAGATATTATCTGGTGATCTTGTCACCGGCCTTTCCCTCTTCTCCTTAAATTTTATGTTTTATTAAGGGGAACCCATGAATAATTTTCAAAATATACTTCAAACAATCGATGGATTTGTTTGGGGACCACCACTACTTATCTTGCTTGTTGGAACCGGTGTTTATTTTACCTTCCGCCTCGGGCTATTGCAGTTTAGACACTTACCAACCGCACTTGGATTAGTTTTTTCACGCAGCAACAAAAACAGCGGAGAAGGCGACGTTTCCAGTTTTGCAGCACTTTGTACTGCCCTTTCTGCTACGATTGGTACCGGTAATATTGTCGGTGTTGCAACAGCAATTAAGCTGGGTGGTCCGGGCGCACTGTTCTGGATGTGGCTAGCGGCCTTATTTGGTATGGCAACAAAGTATGCAGAATGCTTATTAGCTGTTAAATACCGTAAAGTGGATGATAAAGGCCAAATGGTTGGTGGCCCGATGTATTACCTGCAATATGGTGTTGGTTCAAAACTGTTGGCAAAGCTGTTCGCTATCTTTGCACTCGGTGTAGCTTGTTTTGGTATCGGCACGTTTCCACAAGTCAATGCCATTTTAGATGCATCACAACTGTCATTTGGCGTATCACGTGACATGTCGGCCATTGTTCTTACCGCTCTTGTCGCATTTGTTACCGTTGGTGGTATCAAATCTATTGCACGAGTCGCCGGAAAAGTTGTTCCTGCCATGGCGGTGTTTTATGTACTCGCTTGTTTAATGGTACTTGTCTCAAATGCCGATCAGCTACTAGCGGCTATCGAGCTTGTTATCGTTTCAGCATTTACCAGCAGTGCCGCAACAGGTGGCTTCTTAGGAGCTAGCATCATGCTGGCGATTCAATCTGGCATCGCTCGTGGCGTGTTTTCTAACGAATCAGGATTAGGTAGTGCACCAATGGCGGCTGCCGCTGCAAAAACAGACTCCTGCGTTCGTCAAGGATTGATATCCATGACCGGAACCTTTTTCGACACCATCATCATCTGTACCATGACAGGTTTAGCATTGATCATGACAGGCGCATGGCAAAGTGACTATGCCGGAGCAGAAATGACCACGCACGCTTTCGCTGTCGGGTTAGATTCCGGTACTTTTGGCCCATTAATGGTATCGATAGGTTTGATCTTCTTCGCTTTCACCACCATTTTAGGCTGGAATTACTATGGCGAGCGTTGCGTTGTTTTTCTTATGGGTACGAAAGCCGTGCTGCCTTACAAAGTTATCTTTTTGCTACTTGTTGCATCGGGTGCTTTCTTAAAACTGGATATGATTTGGCTTATAGCCGATATCGTTAATGGTTTGATGGCCGTACCAAACTTGATCGGTTTAATTGCCTTGAGAGGGGTTGTTATCGAAGAGACCAAAAAGTACTTTGCTATAGACAGTGAAGACGAAATGGACTTTGCACCGCAACAATAGTTAGTCATAAAAAATGCCCGAATTATCGGGCATTTTTTATCTGTTAATGGTTCTATCTATTAATGGGTTGCTGATAAAGAAACGGGTGGCTCTTCTAAAATCAGTTTAATACCCAAAGCGATCAATACCGTACCTGTCACCCCTTCCATCCAACTCATAATAGCGCTGTTCTTTACCAATTTTTTTGCTGAGCTTACCGTGCCTGCAAGTGCACATTGCCATGCCATTGATAAAACAAAATGTATTGCCGCCATTGTTAAAGATTGAATAAACGGCGAGTAATTTGGATCGATAAACTGGGGTAAGAAAGCCAAGTAAAATACCGCTGTTTTAGGATTAAGTACGTTGGACAAAAAACCTTCTCTTAATGAACGCTTTGCATTAAAGGTTTGATGCGCTGCGTCATCAATTTTTAATCCATTATTTCCTTTAAACGTTGTTCGAAGGCCATTGAGTCCAAGCCAAATAAGATAGGCGGCTCCTATCCACTTCATCACCTGAAATGCTTGTGCCGATTGCAGTAAAATGGCTGAAACCCCCACCGCTGATAGAGTGGCATGAACGAATAGTCCAGAGCAGATACCCAAACTGGTGATATAGCCATCTTTCGCTCCCGCACGGCTGGTATTGCGAATAACGACGGCAGTATCAAGACCGGGAGTCAATGTGAGTATTGTGATGGCGAGAATAAATGCTTCAAAATTGATAATGTGCACAAACGGTTTCCTTGCGAGTTGCTGTCCTATTTAGGCGATATGAATAGGTTAAATCAATATCGCTTATTGGGTTATATCAATAATCCATCGATAAACCAAGTCTCAGATGACATTGGCGATAGTCGATGTCGGTGTTACCATTCTATTTTTGGCTATGGAATATAATAATGAGCGCATTTAAAAAGCTAACGGAACATTCTAAAAAAATCTCTCGCTTTAACCACCTCGCTGCAATTTGCGGTTGGGATCAAGCTGCTGTCATGCCTTCCGGCGGTAATCAAGCTCGTTCAGAGGCAATGGCCGAACTCTCTGTTCACATCCACAAATTACTGACTGAGCCTCAATTAGCGGAGTGGTTTGACCGTGCCGAGAGTGAGCCGTTATCGACTCAAGATGCCTCTTCCCTAAGAGAACTAAAGAGACAATGGCTACAGGCTAACGTACTGCCTGAAGAGCTAGTGCAAGCCAAGTCATTGGCGGGTTCTAAATGTGAGCACGCTTGGAGAACACAGCGAGGCAACAACGACTGGAAAGGCTTTGAGAAGAACTGGGCTGAAGTGGTTAAACTTTCGCAACAAGAAGCACAGATTCGCGCTGATGCTACCGGCTTAACACCTTATGATGCCATGCTGGACATCTACGAACCGGGAACGAGCTCAGAGTCATTAGATACGCTATTTAATAACGTCAAAGGCTGGTTACCTCAATTGATAGACGAGGTCATTGAAAAACAATCTAAACAAAGTTTTATTCAGCCTCAAGGATCATTCTCAACCAAGCAGCAAAAAGCACTTGGTCTTGATGTAATGAAACTTCTGCAATTTGATTTTGAACACGGCCGACTGGACGAGAGTGTTCATCCATTTTGTGGCGGCGTTCCTCAAGATGTCCGTATTACGACCCGCTATGATGAAACTGAATTTGTTCAATCTTTAATGGGTATTGTTCACGAGACGGGACATGCTCGTTATGAACAAGGACTTCCAACCACATTAGCCGGTTTGCCATCCGGTGAAGCACGTTCAATGGGCATTCACGAATCACAATCTCTATTTTTTGAAATGCAAGTAGGTCGAAGCGATGCCTTTATCCGCCATTTATCGACTATGGCTGAACAGCATTTTCAGGGACATGAACCTAGTCTGTTTAGCGAACAGAATTTTCAAAAGCTGTATACCCGAGTAAAAAAAGACTTTATTCGTGTTGATGCCGATGAACTTACCTACCCTGCGCATGTCATCTTACGCTACGAAATAGAAAAAGATCTGATTAATGGTGATATCAAACATACCGATGTTCCTGAGCTATGGAACCTAAAAATGCAGCAGTACTTAGGTTTATCTACTGAAGGAAACTTTACTAATGGTTGCATGCAAGACATCCACTGGACCGATGGGGCCTTTGGATATTTCCCTTCTTACACTTTAGGCGCTATGTACGCAGCGCAGTTTATGGCGTCGATGAAGAAAACGGTTGATGTGGATGCAGCGATTACATCAAAAGATCTTTCACCGATCTTCAATTGGTTATCAGAGAATATCTGGAGTAAAGGCAGTTTGCTGACCACGGATGAACTAGTTAGGGCAGCAACTGGTGAGACATTGAATGCTGAGCATTTTCAGGCGCATTTGAGAAGTCGTTATCTTTAATGGAATAAATCGATAGAGGCTGATCAGTTTATTGATTCAGCCTTTTTAATCATATTTTCAAAATATACTTTTCCCTGATTTGAATGCTGTATCCTTCGTCGGCCTCCACAATCACAAAATATCTTCATAGCTGCTAGCTCAGAATTGGACAAAACCTTCTTAGAGTATCTACATAAAATGGAAAACTCGGATAACTTTTGCTATCGGAAAGTAGCTCAGTGAAGTGACCTATTTTAGGGGATGGTTACAAATTGACCAAAGAGTAAGCCTATGCATTCCTCTCAACCCAATTAAGCACATGCTATAATATTTAGCATTGTAATTTTACAGCAATTAGGTTTAAATTACGCTCGCCTAAAATGATACTGAACGGTTGGTTATTCCGCTCCTTGTATGTCCCACATACAAACATTCATCGTTTTTACGATTCCATGGCACTTACCTTTATTTGGGGTAGTGCTGCTGTGGTTATCGTACCACTACTCCATATTTTATATGCTTAACATTGAATTAACTTATGTAATTAAAATTATGGAGTCTTTATGATCGTCCAATATAGAATTGAACCAATCACGCCAACTGATACAAAGCCACTGGTTCAGCTATTGCTAACATGTTTTTCATCCAACCAAGTGGAGTATGAGGGAAGCTCAAACACCGAATTTACTGAGTACCTTGAATACATGTGTATGCAATGCTGTGAGTCAGAACTGGGCTTTGTTGCACGTTGCAATACTAGCCATCAAATCCTTGGCGGGGTATTGTGCTGTGACCTGCAAGACTCTTTTTCTGCCCCAGAATTCCAACTTAATGTCGACAACGACCCAATGTTTGCCATTTTAAGACAACTCAACCTTTGCCACTTCAATAGTTGGGAAATCAATACAAATGAATACTTACAAATTAAATTTGTTGGTGTCGATTCAAATTATAAAGGTCATGGCGTCGCTGTAGAGGTGCTCAAGCGTGCCTTACTTGTTGGACAAGAAAAAGGCTTTTCTTATGCCCATGCGGAGTCAGCAGGAAATAGCTCTCAATATATTTTTAATCAAAAGCTAAATTTTGATATTTATGGAGAGGTAAAATACCGTGATTTTGTGTTTAACGGCACTACTCCATTTAAGGAGACTGAACAGCATCAGTCTATGCTATTAATGCTAAAAGAACTATAAGTTGTGATTCATAGACATCCCTTTCAACGAAATTAGATGTCTATGTGAAATGCTTTGTAGCATAGCCTCTTGTAATTAGTTAATAGGATGCTGAGGGATACCTGTCTTTCAGCAAATATTTGGACATTTTCGTGTCATTCCCCGCCAGCAAGGATTTGGACAGAGAAGCGTCTTATATTAGCTCCCCTAGAGTCCCACGTTCAGATAACTTCTCGTTTCCCAAAACGTCAAAGACCACCATTATTATCAGTGGCCGATATGCAAAGAACTGGACGTAATCTTTCATTTTAGTATTGACGTTCTGCTAACAATTTAACGACTTTAAATGAACAAATAAATTGAATATGAAAACAATTCTATGTTTTGGCGATTCCAACACTTGGGGGTGCTCCCCAGCCTTACCACGTAGATATAACCGTGAAGAGCGTTGGACGATGCTGCTTCAATCTAAACTACCCAATTATGTTGTGATAGAAGAGGGTTTGAACAGCAGAACTACCGTTTTGGAAGACCCTTATGAAGCAGGGCAAACGAAAAAAACGCCGATTGATTTACATCATCGGCGTTTAATATACGTTAACTTGCCTACTTCTTATTGGTTGCGGCTCTATTTTTCACGATTTTACGTAATCGAGCGCGTCTCTCAGCAGAACCTTGGTTGGCATCAGAAGGGTTGTTGGTACGAGTTTTACGATTTTTAAACGCTGGTTTGCTGTGCATTTTCTGCAATAGTGCATCACGGTTTTTTGGCTCATACCCTGCTTGCTCTACACGTCGAATCGTATGACCAATTAACGACTCTACTTGTTGCAACGTCAGTTCTTCTTCACGGCTAACAAAAGACACAGCGTGTCCTTTTTTGCCAGCTCGGCCTGTTCGGCCAATACGGTGAACATAATCTTCTGCCAAAAATGGCATATCGAAATTCACTACGTGCGGAAGATCTTTAATATCTAGCCCACGAGCAGCCACATCGGTTGCTATCATTACCCGCACCTTGCCGGTTTTAAACTCGTCAAGCGCTCTACGACGGGCACTTTGTGCTTTGTCACCGTGACATAGTACCGCTTTAATACCGTCTAGTTTGAGTTCTTTCAATAACGTGTTGGCTGTTTCTTTGTAGTTCACAAAGACCAATACCTGTTGCCAGTTCTTACGACCAATAAGTTCAGATAACATTTCATACTTTCTTTCTTGGTCTACTGGGTAGACAACATGCGCGATAGCGTCTGCCGTTACGTTTTCTTGAGCTACGGATACTCTTTTCGGTTGATTCAACATTTCAGCCGCTAGTTTGTTCATTTGCGGAGAGAACGTCGCCGAGAACAGCATAGTCTGTGGCTTTGTTGAAACACCAGACATAATGGTTTCAATTGATGAAATAAAGCCCATATCTAACATACGGTCGGCTTCATCGAAAACCAAGAACTCAAGGTTCTGTAGGGAAACACTTTTCTCATCCAGATGCTCAATTAAGCGACCAGGTGTTGCTACTAATATGTCGACACCGTTCTTTAGCTTTTGAACCTGTGATGACATTTTCACGCCACCATAAATGGCAGCCACACTCAATGATGTGTACTTGATATAATCTTCTATGCTTTGCGCAATCTGTGCCGCCAATTCACGAGTTGGAGCTAGAATAAGAGCACGTGTTTGAAAATGGTTATTATCTTTGCTCTTGTCTAGTATCTGCTGAATAATTGGCAGAGCGAAAGCGGCTGTTTTACCTGTCCCTGTCTGAGCATTCGCTAAGATATCGTAGCCTTTACGAGCGAGTGGAATCGCTTTCTGCTGAACAGGAGTAAGTTTTTCGTAGCCGCACTCGGACAGTGCTTTCACAATTTCTGGAGAAAAATTCTGAGATGAAAATGACATTGTTGTGTTCCTAAAATTAAACGGCTACGACCACGTAAAGCATAACCAAAAATACGGTGGCAGATTGTAGAACAAACTGTATCGAAACGGCAGTCATTTTACCAATTAGTCGCAATAAGCTCGAAAATACCACAATTTAGTGGCAACAAGTCATTTAGAAGCCATGCTTTTCAAGGTAAAAATACGGTCTAATCACTGCCAACGACTAACAGTGTAGTGGATTAGCATGATGTAATCACCGTTCGCTATTACTTCAATAGACACCGATTCGAACGAATTAACCTTTCCTGAAACACATAGCTATACTGTTTGTTACAGCGCAAACTGGCTTGAACTAGAAAAGCCAGTGAGCAATTTAGCAATCAAGTTGGAGAAGGTATGAATAGTTATATTTCTATATTTGAAATACCAGCATTAGATATTTCAAGAGCAATCAATTTCTACCAAGCAATTCTGGACATCGATATAGAGGAAATGGAGATGCCGAACATGGCAATGGGAATATTCCCTTATGAAAATCAGTCGGTTACCGGAGTTATTTTAAAGGAAGAAGGTTTCCTGCCTTCGTCAAATGGCGTGACTATATATCTAAACGGTGGAGATGACCTTCAAGTTGTTCTTGATGAAGTGGTGAAAAATCGTGGTGAAATCATTATCCCTAAAACAGCTCATGCTGATGAAAGTGGTTTTTTCGCCATTTTCCTTGATTCAGAAGGAAACAGAATGGGATTACATTCAGCAAATTGATTCAGCATCTTGATGGGTAACATTCTCCATCTCAAGTGAGGTTGGCTGACTCACCTCTTACGTTTAAAGCAGGATCTACTTGAGTTAAACAATCTAAATCTCATTAACAAGGGTTCAGCTTATGAAGTTCAAGTGTCTTTTTAACAACTCTTTACTATAGTTTAGCTAACTATTTCTTACATATTAGGCTGAAATTTGAAGCGTTTGTCACTACTGATTTTTTTGTTCTCCATGTACTTGTACGACTCAGAATTAAGCTTTGCCTCTGACTCTTCTATGACATTGACTCTAGCGGCAGTTGAATGGAAGCCAATGAACAGCCCGGAACTTGAAAATGATGGATATATGTCAGAAATAGTCCGCTCTGCCCTCTCTCAAATGGGTTATACCTTGGATATTAAATGGGCACCATGGAATAGGGTATTGGAGATGAGCAAACTAGGTGGCTACGACGGAATATTGGTCGCTTCTCATAAAAAGGAAAGGGAAAGCTACTTTGAATACTCACATAAAATTGGTAGTGAACGATTTATATTCTGGCAACGTAGCGAAGACGACTATTCTTACGATAGTTTAAATAGCTTTAACGGTATGAAAGTAGGAGTGCTACTCGGATCTAATTTCACTCAAGATCTCAAAAATCATGGCAACATCATTGTCGATGAAGTTAGTAATATTCGACAGAACATATTGAAACTCTCCCACGGTAGGATAGACGCATTTTTAGGCTCATATGATAATGTAAACTATATTTTAAATAGCGAATTGAGTGAGCATAGAGGCCAATTAAAACCCATCACACCAGATTACCGTACCTATGATTTATATATGCTTATTTCGAAAAAGCACCCGAATCATAAATCTATAGTGAAGGGGTTTAACCATTCATTAAAGAAAATGATCATGGACGGACGTTATGAGTCGATACTTGTAGAACATGGTATTTTGAATGTCAAAATCAAATAACGCCTTCAGCTGCTTCCTTACTTAAACACTATATATTCAATTCAGTTTATGGCTTCGATGTATAAGAGTGTCGATGTAAATTCGATGATTCTAGAGGGAGTTCCCTCCCCTTTATCTTGATTATCCAAAAATATCTGAAATAACGGCAATATGCTGATAACGGATAAATAGATTGTAACTGAAACAGGTAAAACGTTAATGCAAACCATTTTTAGACGCACTTAAGCAGTTTGACTCCTGAAGTATTAATGACAATATGGTTATTTATAGAGCTCTTTTAAAATAGGCTATACTTGTTCTATTGTTGTTAAGCCTTTATTTGATATGGATTTTATGCAATCTGACTCATTCATACACCAATCATTGGTAAGAGCGATCCAAATAATATCGATTATTTGGATTTGCTTAGCAAACAATGTCGCAATGGCTAATCAGCCAATAACGTTAGGTATCTTGGCATATTTGCCAGAAGAGCAAATGCTAGAACGCTACCAACCATTGGCTGACTATTTAACCGAAGCATTGCAGAATAGAGAAGTACAACTATTGCCCTTGTCTTACACTAATAATCAAGTGGAGGCGGCCATTGACAATAATAAACTTGACCTATTATTAACTAATCCAAGTCATTACATCAAACTTCGTACCACACATGAGTTAAGCGGTGCAATGCTTACTCAAGTCGTCCTCCGCTCCAATGAACTTGTCAGCTCTTTTGGTGGTGTAATAATAACTCATGCCGATAATTCACAGATTAACGCCTTAAGCGATTTGACAGATAAACATATAGCCGCCGCCGATATACGGTCCCTAGGGGGCTATCAAGCTCAAGCTTACGAAATTATTAAACAAGGCATTCAGCTAAAAGGCCCCTTCTCTTTCTTAAAAAAACACGATGCTGTCATCACCGCTGTTTTAAATGGAGACACAGATGTTGGTTTCATCCGTAGTGGTGTCATCGAGAGCATGGCACAAAAAGGCATATTAGACACAGCACAAATCAAGGTTCTGAATCAGAAACAGGATCCGGCTTTTCCCTTTGTCCACTCAACGACTCTGTACCCTGAATGGCCGTTACTTGCATTACCTAGGTTATCAGATAGTGATATTCGACGTGTAGCCTCAGCTTTGCTTGCTTTAAACATACACCACCCAGCAGCGAGCGCAGCAGAAATTGGCGGATTCAACCCTCCCGCTGATTACCAAGAAGTAGATAACTTAGCACGAACACTTAGGGTTCCTCCCTATGACGAGGCTCCCGAATTTACCTTCAATGACATATGGGATAAGCACTTTCAATTGTTGGTTGCAATAGCGGTATCACTAGTGGTTATCGTGCTTCTAGTCTCCCTGCTATTACACCGAAACAAGCAGTTACGCCATAGCGCAGAGAAATTGCGCCGAGCTGCGAGTGTTTTCTCAAACACAGGTGAAGGTATTTTCATTACAGACGCTAATGGCCTTATTTTGGATGTGAATGGCGCGTTTGAAGAAATTACTGGTTACGCACGTTCAGAAGTTGTCGGCAGAAGCTCAAATATACTGAAATCAAACTTACAAAGTCACGCGTTTTATCGAAGCATGTGGGAGACTCTAACGCGAACAGATGATTGGCAAGGGGAACTTTGGAACAAGCATAAGAATGGTGAAAACTACGCAATTCAGTTAACTATTGGTGTCATTAGAACTAATAATGGTCAAGTGAAAAGCTACGTAGCACTGTTTTCTGACATTACACAAAAGCTGTTTTTCTCTGCCATTGAACGCATTCGAACCAATGCCATGCAATCAGCGCTAGAGGGGGTTTCTTTAAATAAAACCCTTGATACCATCCTTAAAGATATTGAATCTTTAAGTACTGAAGCAAAATGTTCCATATTACTACTTGATCAATCAGGCAAGCATCTTCATAGCTGTTCTGCACCATCATTACCAGAAGCTTATAATCAAGCGATAGATGGGATCGCGATTGGTGACGGTATCGGCTCATGTGGAACCGCGGCTTATCGAAAGGAACGCGTAATTGTTGAAGATACCCAACAACATCCGTACTGGGCAGCATTTAAAGAACTCGCGGCTCAGTATGAGCTTGGTAGCTGCTGGTCTGAACCAATATTTGGTAAAAAAGGACGATTGTTAGGCACGTTTGCGATTTACCACAAAACTCCCCGAGTTCCGCTTGATAAAGATCTTCGCTTGATTACCCGTACCGTTGATTTTATCAGTCTTCTTATCGAAGAAAAGCGCGCGGAATCTGAGCTTAAACGTTTAGCAGCCGTTGATGAGTTGACCTCTTTGCCCAACCGTCGTCAACTTCTCGCTACCATCGATTCAGAAATTGCCCGAGCAAAACGTTATAGCACCCCGTTGTCGTTTTGTATGATTGACGTAGATTATTTTAAAAAAGTAAATGATCAACATGGGCATGATGCAGGTGATCAGGTTCTAAAAGCACTCTCTTTAACCATGAATGAGTTTATTCGTACTACCGATATGGTCGGTCGGTTAGGCGGTGAAGAATTTGGCATCATACTGCCGAACACCACTCAAGAAGATGCTTTGATTATGGCTGACAGGCTACGACTTGCGATCGAAAAGTTAACGGTATCTTATGGCGAAAAGTCTCTCAATGTAACAATCTCCATAGGAGTAAGCAGTTTTACTCAGCACTCAGAAATAGCACTCAGTAATGAGTTGCTCTCATTAGCCGATCGTTGTTTGTATTATGCCAAACGCAAAGGTCGAAATAGAATCAGCGATACTCCAATAGAACTTGATGCTAACATCCATTAATAATGGTTTATCCAATTTTTATACAGTGTCCACCACTTTTAAAATAGATCATTCCCCTCACCTATTTATTCTTCCAAATAATGCGTTTTATTGAACAGTACTTGCACTAATAGCATTTTTAATAGCCATTAATCTACTTCATGATATTGGTGGGCGCTGAGTGTAATGACCAGCGTAATAATTACAATAAACAATCCGGACCTCTCCAATGAAGAAGTTTAAATTTCAAATTATATGTTCATTAAGTATCATCCTTGTTTCGGTTGTCTCCACCATTATATTTCTAAACCATCAATCCTTTAGTGCTGAAAGTATTCAATTAAACAGAGCGCTTCTTCGTCAAAAAAATCATTCGTTTAAAGCGGTACTCGAAGAAAGAATAAGCGGCTATCGCGAAGCGCTCTCCTCTATCTCTGTTTCAGCCAATGATGTTCAGAATCAGCAGTTATCTGATGAACTTATTAAGCAATTACAGCCTCTGCATCGATCGCACAAGCAGATTAGCCAAGGCATTCGCGTAATTAATAATGATGGTGATGTATTTAACCAAGACGGCAAACTGCTCGGCTACAACGTAAAAAAACTGAACCGTTCTTACTACAAAGCCATTTTTATAGATGGCGACGACTTTTTTGTCTCCGAGCCGATCACGTCTGCCTTAACAGGCAAAGAAATAATTATTATTGTTCAAAAAGTAAGTAATTCAGTAGCAATAGGAACATCTGCATTTCTTGAATCAGTGATTGCCCAGCCGAATCAGCCAAAAAATCTATTTTTGTATACTAGCAATGGATCAATATTGATCTCCCCTTATGCTGAGCTGAAGGGAAAAAACATTTCTGATGTTCGTCAGCAATATAAAAGTTTCAGTAAAACGACACCCGAACTCAATTACAGTGCTGAACGTAATAATGAACAAATTTATTTCACTGCATTCTGGGACACCATAGATATTAATGGTTGGAACCTGGTTACGTTTGAACGTGACAAAATAATTGAAAGTGCGGTCTCAAAACAATTAATTTATTCTATGTGGGTGATGCTTTTGTGCCTCGGATTAACCGGCATTATCGCAATGTACGTTATTCATCGTTTAGTGTTAAAACCCATCGGAGGCGCGCCAAAAGAGATAGAGGCCTTGATGGGAGACATGGCAAAAGGAGAGTTATCTTTAGCTCATGTTCAGCGTGGCCATCAGTCCAACACCAGCAGTGGCATCTACGCTTCCGTGGTTAATCTTTCTGATCAGTTTTCCAAACTGATCATCAGCTGCCATAAAATATCTGAGAACATTGCTGCTTCCTCACATCAATTAAGTACCACAATGCAAAGTTCATTAGATAACGCAAAGCAGGAACTAAATCAGGTTGAACAGATATCGACAGCCATAACTGAACTTTCATCTACGTCTTTGGAAGTAAGTGATAATGCCGCTATTGCCGAACAAAAAAACCGACAAGCACAACATGAAGTGATGGAAGGCATTGCAACGCTTCAACAAAACATACTTTTATCAAACGAAATCAACCAGTCGGTAAATGACACTGCCACACTTATTGAGGAGCTGCGCGAGTTTTCGATGGAGATTGGTTCTGTTACCGAAGTCGTCGACTCTATCTCTGAACAGACTAATTTATTGGCCTTAAATGCGGCGATTGAAGCGGCTCGTGCGGGAGAGCACGGCCGAGGATTCGCCGTTGTTGCCGATGAAGTCAGAGCACTTGCTTCAAAGACCCAGCAATCTACCGCAAACATACAATCTATTATCGACAAGCTTCAAAAACACGCAGATAAGGCAAACAGTAATATGTGTCAGAATCTATCGTTAATCTCAGATTCAGTTGATCTTGCCGGTACTATAGAATCTACTTTTAAAAATATATCGGATTCAGTTGAATCGATTTCAGAAATGAACACACTGGTCGCCACGGCATCTCAGCAACAGCATAGTGTCACAGAAGAGATATCAAGCAACGTAAATCGCACTTACGACTTAGTACAGGAAAATGTTGAGTCAGTAATCCAGATTCAGCAGGCTTCGACAGAACTATCAAAAATGTCAGAGACACAAAAATCCGAACTGTCGTTTTTTAAAGTCTGATTACTGGTACTCGCTTGAAGCAGATTTTACTCTAGCCAGTGTTGTTTAAGCTCTCTTCTACAATCGCTCCTATAGGGCTTATTACACTTTTATCGCCTATAGATAGAGATGTGCTCACCACTACTGACGTTGAAAGTACGGCTGAAATCATTACGATCAGCTTAGATAGCTTAGACATAGTTTTTATTCCTGTTTTTCTTTTCGATGGCAGCAGGATATCAACATGTTCTTTGGCAGAAATTGCGCCGTGCAATTTTGCAATGATTAATTATGATTACGGCACTTAATTCATATAAGGTAATAACGGAGAGAAAATGTTTCGAAAGTATAAAATTCCCGTTGCACTGTTAGTGCATATTCGTAACGAGTTGGATTAATCGGGCAAAAAATAGTCTTATCCTGCTAGCGTAAACTAAGCGGGTAAACACATAGATAATTTGCTGATAGCTAGGTAAACTATCCAGCTATTATCTTAGCCTAGACCACGTAACTGAATGACCAATGCAACCACTCCAGCCAACTTTGACCAGCTTGGCCTTATTTCGCCTTTATTAGCTCGATTAACTGAACTAGATTATCAGCAGCCTACCCCGATTCAGGCTCAAGCGATTCCTGAAGTACTATCCAATCGAGACATTATTGCGGGTGCGAATACAGGCTCAGGTAAAACGGCTTCGTTTGCGCTACCGATGCTGCAGAAAATACACTTAGACGGGCCAATAAGCAGCAAAGACGCTAAAGGTAATTATGTTACTAATCTAATACTGGCGCCGACTCGCGAACTCGCAAAACAGATATCAGACAGTATCAAGTCCTATGCCGTGTACTTTAACGGCGCAATTAAAACTGTCGCGGTTTTTGGTGGCGTGTCAGCCAATACTCAAATGCTTGCTCTACGCGGTGGAGCAGATATTGTGGTTGCAACACCCGGACGATTACTCGATCTCATCTCGAGTAACGCATTGAAACTCAATAGAGTTAATACCTTAGTTCTAGATGAAGCTGACAGAATGCTAAGCCTCGGTTTTACTGAAGAGCTATCACAAATAACAGCGCTATTACCGAGTAAAAAGCAAACACTACTATTTTCCGCTACATTTCCTGAACAAGTTGATCTTTTAGCGAAAGCACTTCTTCAAGATCCAGTAGAAATACATCTACAAAGTACCGACGCCAGTACTCTGGTTCAACGCGTCTTCACGGTAAACAAAGGTGAAAAGACTGCGGTCGTTGCTCACTTAATTAAACAGAACCAGTGGAAACAGTCGCTGATTTTCGTCAATGCTAAAAATCGTTGTGAAAACTTAGCAGATAAGCTGTGCAAAAGAGGAATCAACGCAGATGTCTTTCATGGCGATCTAAGCCAAGGGGCTCGAACCCAGATACTTGACGCATTTAAAGCGGGTAGGCTTGAAGTATTAATTGCTACAGATATTGCTGCTCGTGGTATCGATATAGAAAAACTGCCGGTGGTGTTTAATTTTGACTTACCGAGAAGTCCTGCGGATTACATGCACCGTATTGGTCGAAGTGGTCGAGCAGGAGAAATAGGTCTCGCTCTTTCACTTATCGACTATCAAGACTATCACCATTTCAGTATCATTGAGAAAAAGAACAAGATTCGCCTTGAGCGAGAGCAAGTAAATGGTTTTGAAGTAGACAACGAAGTCAATGACGCCCTAGCCGCTCTTGAAAAGCCTAAAGCTAAGCCGGCGGGAAGCGGAAAGAAAAAACGCAAAAACCGACGCTAAAAACTCGCAAATAGATAGACAAGAACAAGTGAAACAAATTGAGATATTACAGCACAATTTAATCGCAGCGCTATGAAAGCATAAACGTTGAATTGCTGCTTTAACAGGAGAACTTATAATGACTCAAACAACAAAAACCATGGAAGTACCTGTTGCTATCGCTGATAGAGTTCAGGCATTAATTGATGCACATGAAGCCAAAGAAAAATTTAATGCAGAGCGAAAAGTTGTAGTCAACGATTTATTGGCGATGGATGGTCTCAGCTGTGAAATGGCGGTTTATAGCCTATCTCAGGATGAGTTACTCGATACATTAAGATTTGTTTATGAACTTTCTGGCACCAACAGTAAGTTTGTTAAAAATATCCTTAATCAGTCGCGAGAAAATCCTAAAAAACTGCTTACTGACTCGCAGCGCTCATCAGCCAAGAGCTTGTTATTCAATTTACTGAACGATCCTTCATTGATCTCTGCGATGAACGAGATCAAATAGAAACCATTTAGCAAATTTGGGAGAGGCAACTCTCCTTTTTTGTTTTAAAGGCAAAATAGTGCTAATAACCCACTGTTAAAAAGCCGTTTTTACTCACCACTGCTTCGCCTAGCACTATATAACGACAAATTCACCACTCTTTTTAATCACCTTTGATCTCTTACTATGTGATCCGTCAACTATCTGCAATGAATGACATCAGATAGTATTATTGATAAGGGAAATGGATTCTTATCGATCACACGGATTAGCAAACATAGAGTACTACTATGATAACGTTCTATCGTAACTTCTTGTTGCTTTGGTCACTGCTGCTTAGTTTTTCGTCTAACGCTGCAGACGAAAGTTTGTATCTTGTCTATGACGAGAAAGTCATCGCGATACCTCTCGCTTCACTGCGCCTTCAATCAACTACTGAGCTCGAAATTTTCTCGCCGTTCCGCAATAAAGAAATCACTGTTCATGGTGTGTTTTTAGAATCGCTAATAAAACAGTACCTATTAATCAATCCTCAAAGTATTAAGTTGGTTGCCGTTGATAATTATTCCGTGACGATGAACAATTGGCAAGAAAGACACTGGTTACTTGTTACAAAAGAGGATGGCAAACCTATTACACTTCGTCAGCATGGCCCAATCCGGCTTATTGAGGTCGAATATGGAGACAGAGATCCGGCCAACTTAAGAAACTTTAACGATTGGATATGGATGATTAAACGTATAGAAGTAATTAAATAATGGCTAATTTGTCTAAATCAAGTTGGTTTTGGGTTAGTTTGGCAAGCCTATGTCTGCTCATTAGCATTGCTTTTGTGGAGTTGCTTTTTTTTTACCCTAAGGCTCAACGTTACTTTGAAAACAGTGGCAATATTACCGCGCAACCCTTGACGGCTCGCTCTCGTGAGTATTTGCACAACAGCTTAGAACTCATTACCGCCTCTCCACTTAGCTCTGAGGTTATTGAAGAAGTGGGTAAAAACCTTGATCTCGCTTATGGGCACCTTAACGTTAACTTATACCTATCTCAGTATCCTTGTGCGTCCACTTCGTTAGGCAGAATAGACAACTTAAGTTTACAACTTGTATCAACCTTTCCTCCGACATCTCAAAAATATACTCAAGAGCTGCTTAAGATACTCAAATGTGTTGAACATATTGAAATAAAGCAGGACATGAAAAAGTCTTCAATCGCTCTCAGTATGCTTGAGAATTTAAATTATCAGAGACAACTTCTAGCATGGGGCGCGCTCTTCGCACTTATCGCTGGATTGGTTTCTGTTTTGTTGCATTTAAATCAATCGAAAGTCATTAATCAAAATAAGAAAGAAAAAAATAAGTGGCTTAATAACGCTTTAAGGGATGCGCTAACCGGCGCATTAAATCGGCGAGCGTTTGATGAAGATTTGCCTCAATATCTGCTAGGGTTTAACCATCAATCTGAAGTGTTTTCGGTATTAATGTGTGATATTGACTATTTTAAGCAGTACAACGACTCATTGGGGCATGTTCAAGGTGACAAAGCATTACAGGTCATCTGCCACACGCTTTCCTCAACCTTAAATAGTAAAGACAAACTCTATCGTTATGGGGGTGAAGAGATAGTTATTCTCTTAAGCCAGACTGATCATCACTTCGCTTTAAAAACCGCGCAACAATTACTTATTCAGATACAAAATTTACAACTGCCTCACCCTACCAGCTCTTTTGGTTGCGTCACTATCAGCATCGGCTGCGCCACTATTGATGAGCCAATATGTAACGGAGAAAACATAGTCGAAGTCGCGGACCAGAGACTGTATCAAGCTAAGCAAGGAGGCCGTAATCAGATAGTCGCCTAATTAATTGCTGCCCGAAGCGGTATTTATTGAAAACCATTAACCCTTGCTTGAACACGAGCACATACACCTCAACATATTATTTATCACTTCACTAAGATCATCTATTTGCACAGGCTTAGTTAACACAGAACTAATACCCGCCTCGTTAAAACGTTGAAGATCTGCCTTCATAGCATCAGCGGTTAGAGCCAATATCGGTATGGTTCTTGAAATATTGGCACGGACAAACTCTGTTAACTGGATACCATTAAGGTTCGGCATTTTTATATCTGTTACAATCAAGTCATAATGTCTCTGCTTAAGCAGATGATTTTTAGCTATTAAGCCATCTTCTACGCTAAATACTACACAACCCAGATTTTCAAGCTGGGCGGTAATAATATTTCGGTTAAATAAGTTATCTTCTACGACTAAAACCTTACACTGCTTATCACACACCTGCCGTATCCTAATATTACTCAATGAATCTTTATCGTGAATTGCATAGCGCGATTTTAAGTAAATACTAATCTCTGTTCCTACATCGACTTTGGATTTAATCTCGACAAAACCCTTGAGTAAAACTAGGTATTCTTTTGCGACGCTTGCCCCTAATCCAGAAGAATTATCGCTATGTTCTACAAACTGTTTATAAGGCAATGCAAAACGTTTTAGGTTTTCTTCTGACATCCCTAACCCATTATCCTTAATTTTTATTTTAATCAGGCAACGAGCATTACTAATAACTTTGACGGAAAAGCTCACATCGATTGTTGAGTTTTTCTTGTTACTATCCGAGTACTTTATTGCGTTACTTAAGTAATTAAGCAGTATTTGTCGTAACTTTGTTTTGTCTAAATATATTTCACAATTGGAATTTCCGGTAAACGTCACTGTAAGGTGACTATCATTGATGAGCGGACTAATAATTTGCTTAACTTGACGGAAAAGATCATCTAGAGAAAAATATTCATGGTTTACTTCCATTACACCAGACTCAATCTTAGATAAATCTAGAACATTATCGATATGATTCTTAAGCGAGACAGAGGAGTAGTTTAAGGTTTCGAGGTGTTGTAGCATCTGATTTGAATCGTTTATCTGGCGTTCTTGATTAAATTTCATTATTCCGATAGTTCCAATAATCCCATTTAAAGGAGTACGGATTTCGTGACTCATCCTAGCCAGAAAACGACTTTTCTCAATATTCTTAGACTCTTCCAGTTTTCTAATTTTATTTGATTTTTTGTAGGAATTTAAAAGTATATAGTTGAAAAATAGAATACCAATAAAAAATATTATCAGCCCAAATAGGAACATCCTGGTTGAACTGTTGTACTCATTGAGATATTGATACTGACGATTACTATTGCCAGTAATAATATCATTCAATTTCAGATAGCCTTCTTCAATTCTCCTTTTTACCTGTATATAGTTAATATTAGTTTCAGAATATTCTACAAATGCATATTTATAATTGGATAATTTTTTACCAATAACTAATAATTGATCGTGTAATTTTTTGTCTTTAACTTGACTTGCAAAAATCAAAACACTCCCTTTAATATTTACGAATGAAAAATTAAACCGAGCGATAATTTCTTCTTTCCTTTTTACACTGTCTGTTAATTGAAACTCACGATCTAATTGGTACAAATAAAATATATCCACCATTAGGTCTATTACTGTATTTATTACCTCATGAGAATCAGAGTCAACGTCCAACTCAATAAATCTTAGTATTTCATTATAACCAACTCTTGCATGTTCAAGTGTCACTTCACTTAATTTTCGATTCTTCTCTTTATAAAATGCTAAAGACTCTAAATCATGAATGAACCTTTGATTAAACTCTTGATATACGGTTCTATTTTCATCGTACAACATGTCATCATCTAGATTTATCAGTTCGTTAGCTC
The DNA here is from genome assembly GCF_013114595.1 of Vibrio sp. 99-8-1. GTDB lineage: Bacteria > Pseudomonadota > Gammaproteobacteria > Enterobacterales > Vibrionaceae > Vibrio. Next base: position 121,193 of record NZ_VTXE01000006.1, read on the forward strand.
TATTTAAAGACTTAACAAACGCCGATGTCGTTTCGCTATTTTCAGATAACACTAACTGTCTAGAGTCAAATACAATTTTGTTTAAAGTCTTTGCTACTGAGAATGAGTGTAATTGCTCCTGAATAGACGCTTTTTGAATGGTGTATATGTTATATAAATATAATGAGAGTAAAACAGAAGAAATTGTAATGAATAAGATGAAAACAACGTAAATATCATCCTTATTTTTTGTGATTTTTTTTCTTATATAGTTAATCAACTGACAATCCAACTTAAGTGATATTTGTCGAAAAGATACCACTTGAGCAAAATTACGTGATTGACATACTTTTAAATATTATTTTTTTATATGTTATTTTATCCATGCAATTTTTTAAAATAGGCCAGTTGAAAGAAAAACAGATGGTTTAAATTTTTCTCAGTACCACCCCTAGCCTTCCTTTATCACGTCCACCATCAGGCTCATTCACTAGCTTGGTTTGAACAACTCGTAGCCCTATTTCTTCGCACACATCTAACAGTTGTTTTATCGTAAACGAATCATAAAAAAACTCATTATTGAACATCGACCCCGTAAAAGGAGGTATATCATATTTAGAGCCACCGCTAGAGAGGATCAGTGCCCCTTTATATTTGAGGGATTGATACGCTTTGTTGAGCAAAATGGCGTGCTCTTGCCTAGGCAGGTGGAACATTGAGTCCCAAATGACAATGCCGTCAAATTGTTGAGTCGGTTGATATTTTTCTAAGTCACTCTGTTGCCAACTATGTTGAGGAAACTTAGATTTAGCGATACTCAATAACTTTTCAGAACGGTCTATCCCTAAGATATTATGTCCATGGGAAGAAATAAGGTCAGCAACAGGGGTACCGTGGCCACAACCCAGATCTAATACATGAGAATTGTCTGGCAAGTAACTCAGAAACAGCTCAAATAGCTCAACATCATTACTCGGAAGCTCTGTTCTTATACTGCACCACTGATCTGCAATGAGATCATACTCAGCTTTAGTTTGCATCCATGCTCCTTAGGCTAGTGATTCAATGTCCATGGCATTTAGTCAATGTCATAGGCCACTAGGTTAGCTCTAAACTACTTTCTACATAGCATACTCATCTTGACCGTTCATCTCCTTGAACTTGGCGATATCGAGTAAAACTAAGCTATAAAATAACACCAATGTCACAACTCAGACAAGGCTCAAATAGAAAACACCGCTAAAAAGCGGTGTTTTTTTATAGGGTTAGCTAGAAAACGTTCTTTTAAAAGAAATGGAACGTTGCGGTTAAGCTAAAGTTTGAAATATCTTTATCATCCGTTTTATAGACATTGTAGCCAGCACCCAATGAGACAGGTCCAAAGATAAAGTACTCTGCTCCAAAGCCGTACATCATATCTACACCATCATCTTTTTTGCCGCCAGACATATCCCATTTATGAACACCAGCTCTTCCGTACAGGTGCAAAGGGCCTAAATCTAGGCTTGGACGAATGGCAGCGAATACTGAGTCGGCCTTAACATCACTAGTCAAACCATCAATATCAAACTCACCATGATCAGCATAACCTGCTTCAATGCCTAAAATAGGCAACAAACCCGTTCCTACGTGAAAACTTGCCGCAGTGGATTTCTCGCCATCGTATTCAGATTGACCCACCATCGCGCCACCATATAAAAGTGCGTCTGCTGATACAGAACCTGCAAAGCCTGCTAACGCAAGTGCTATTATAGTCTTCTTCATACTTTACCTTCTTTTTTGTCATTATCATCAATGGCATTTTCTTGCCACTAATCGATATCAAAATTCATTTTTATTACTTAATGCTTAAACTATGCAAAAATCTTGCCTAACAAGCATCAATAGCGTTTTTAACTCGCTTATCGGAAACCGGATATGGTGTGCCAAGTTGCTGAGCGAAAAAGCTGACTCTTAACTCTTCTATCATCCAACGAATCTCTTTTACTGGCTCAGGTGTAACCATTCCTTTTGGAATCTTATTGAGCAACTCTTTGTAGTCTCCATAAACTGACTCTATTTTCAACATATGCAGCCTATCACGGTTTGGATCAATAGGTAATTTCTCCATCCTTCTTTCGATCGCTTTCATATATCGTAAAATATCCGGCAGTTTTCGCCAGCCCGACTCAGTAGCAAAGCCTTTAAAAATAAGCCCCTCTATCTGAGATTTAATATCTGATAACGCAAAAGCCATAGTGAAATCGACCTTGCCTTTCAGTTTCTTATTAATGCTAAAGGCTGTGGTAAGTATCGCTTCTACCTGAGTGGCAATATCGACGACCGTATCCCCTAGCTCAGCTCGTACTTGCTCTTTTAACTGTTCAAACTGCTCCGGCGTCCAAACCAATCCGCCTTTCTCTTCTATTAGCTTATCGATTCCACAGGCAATGCAATCATCTATCAGATCCAGCACTTTACCATAAGGGTTAAAATACAAACCAAGTTTAGATTTGTTTGGCAAATTACTGTGTAAGTACTTAATTGGTGACGGAACATTTAATAATATCAGCCTACGTTGCCCAGCTAACATGGCGGATTGCTGCTCTTGAGCGGTTTCAAAAAGCTTTATCTCTACACTGTCCTTACCATCAACCAAAGCCGGGAAAGCTTTAACCTCAAAGCCCCCTCTCTTTTGTTGATAAACCTTAGGAAGCTCGCCAAAACTCCAAGTATGCAATCCTTGCTGCTCAATATCATCATCCGCAACCTGTGACAGCGTTTGTTGAACCTTATCCTTTAAGCTCTCTTTAAGCTGATGGAGATCTTTATGCTCTTTAAGCTTACCACCGTGGTGATCAACGGCTCTGAATGTGATTTTTAAATGTTCAGGAATTTGTTGTTGGTTCCAATCTTCACGCAAAACATCCACACCACTCATCCGCTTTAATTGCTTCTCTAAAGCGTCTAACAACGGCATTTCCATGGCGGTTACGCTAGACAAAAATGCGTCAGCGTAATTGGGTGCAGGGACAAAGTTACGGCGTAGCGTTTTAGGTAGGGATTTTATCATCGAAACCAACAATTCATGACGCAACCCCGGAATTTGCCAATCAAAACCGGCAGGTTCTATCTGATTAAGAATAGGCAATGGAATATGTACCGTGACACCATCGTTATCATCACCAGGTTCAAATTGATAACTCAGTTTTAACTTAAAACTGTTTTGATGCCAAAAATTTGGATAATCCAACTCAGTTACGTGGCTGGCATCCCCTCTAAATAGCATCTCTTTTTCAAAATCTAGCAGCTCAGGAGTTTTTGCTCTTGCCTTTTTCCACCACGTATCAAAATGTCGACCAGATACAACCTCAGTGCCGACTCGCTGATCATAAAAATCAAACAGCTCATCGTCATCCACCAGAATGTCTCTTCGTCGAGATTTATGCTCAAGCTCTTCCACTTCTAGCAGTAATTTGCGGTTATTTTTAAAGAAGCGGTGACGCGTTTCCCACTCACCTTCAACAAGTGCAGAGCGGATAAAAATTTCTCGGCAGACATTAGCGTCAATATTTGAGTAATTAACCAGTCTCTTAGGAACAATTGGTACGCCATAGAGCATCACTTTTTCATACGCCATAACCGCGGCTTGTTTCTTCGACCAATGCGGTTCGCTATAACTGCGTTTGATCAAGTGCTTCGCTAGCGGCTCTATCCACTCAGGTTGGATCTTGGCAACGATTCTGCCCCATAGTTTGGAGGTTTCCACTAACTCTGCTGAAATAATCCACTTAGGCTGTTTCTTAAATAGACCCGATGCAGGGAAAATATGGAAACGCGCATTTCTCGCGCCCTGATAGTCTTGCTTCTCTTGATCTTTAATACCAATGTGAGAAAGCAAACCAACCAACAACGCGCTATGGACCGCTTGATAGCCGGCTGGGGTATCATTTAACTTGGTATCCATTTCTCGCATAGCTTGATGAAGCTGGAAATAGACATCCTGCCACTCTCGTATCCGCAAGTAATTAAGAAAGTCCTTTTTACATTGCTTTCTAAACTGGTTACCACTGAGCGCTTTTTGTTGTTGTTGAATGTAATCCCATAGGTTCACAAAAGTGATGAAATCCGACTCTTTATCGAAGAATCGACGATGTTTATCATCAGACGACTGCTGTTTATCTGATGGCCTTTCTCTGGGATCTTGAATAGACAAGGCCGAAGTGATAATCATCACCTCTTTTAAACAACCAAGCTGCGGCGCTTCTATTACCATTCGAGCAAGCCTAGGGTCAATAGGCAATCGGGACAACTTACGTCCCAACGAGGTTAACTTTTTACTGCTTCCCTGTTTTGTTACGCTAAACGCTCCAAGCTCTTCTAACAGCCGAACACCATCTTGAATATTTCGCTTATCGGGTGCTTCTACAAAAGGGAATGCTTCAATATCTCCCAAACCGATGGCGGTCATTTGCAAGATGACCGATGCTAAGTTGGTTCTTAAGATTTCGGGATCAGTAAACTCAGGCCGTGAGTCGAAATCCTCTTCCGAATAGAGACGAATACAGATACCTTCCGCAACACGACCACAGCGACCTTTTCGCTGATTAGCACTGGCTTGAGAGATCGCCTCAATGGGTAAGCGCTGAACTTTAGTACGGTAGCTATAGCGGCTAATTCTAGCGGTTCCAGGGTCGATGACGTAGCGAATACCGGGAACCGTTAGGGATGTCTCGGCAACGTTGGTAGAAAGGACAATTCGTCGCCCCGCATGAGGTTGGAAGACTCGGTTTTGTTCACCGGAAGACAATCTCGCATATAAAGGGACGATTTCTGTATCACGAAGATTTCGCCTGGTTAGTGCATCAGCAGTATCGCGGATCTCTCGTTCACCATTCATAAAAATAAGAATGTCACCAAGTCCTTCGTCGCACAACTCATCAACAGCTTCAAATATCCCTTCTAACTGATCTCTGTCATCGGCATCATCCCCTTTTAGAGGACGATAACGGGTCTCCACTGGAAAGGTTCGTCCCGATACTTCTATTATCGGAGCATCAAAAAAGTGCTGAGAAAAACGTTCAGGGTCGATTGTTGCAGAAGTAATAATGACTTTTAAATCTGGGCGTCGAGGAAGCAGTTCTTTTAGATAGCCCATAATAAAGTCAATATTTAGACTACGTTCGTGGGCTTCATCAATAATGATGGTGTCGTATTGATTCAAATAACGGTCGTGTTGAATCTCGGCCAACAATATCCCGTCGGTCATCAGCTTTATTTGAGTGTTATCCGATATCTGATCGTTAAAACGTACTTTATACCCTACATAGTCACCTAGGTTACTCTCCATCTCTTCCGCTATACGATTAGCAACCGAACGGGCAGCAAGACGACGAGGCTGAGTATGGCCAATTAAACCAAACTTTCCTCTGCCGAGTTCCGCGCAGATCTTAGGAAGCTGAGTGGTTTTACCTGAACCTGTCTCACCCGCAACAATCACAACTTGGTTTTCTGCAATGGCCTTGGCAATATCATCGCGCTTTTGACTAACAGGAAGCTGCTCTGGGTAGTCAATATGAACATTGTACTGAGTTCTCTGCTCAACAATCATCATAGACTTAGCGATATCCAGCGCTATTTCATCGAACACTGCATTTCTTGACTCAGCATTTTTGATCTTGTTTGCGCCAGAAATGCGCTTCTGCAATCTAAAACGATCTTTGATCAAACAATCATTTACAGCAGCCCTTAACTGTTTGGCACTGTTCGATTGGGAATGAGTAGACTTGGGGCTATTTTTTGACGCATTTTGCGATGAAGCGTCTGGCTGTGACGAGGTCAAAGCTTTACCTATTTTGTTCTTAAAATTGGCGCGATTGTATCACAGCAGGTATTAACTAAACTATCCCGATTGCATTTGTGTTTAGGTTTTCAGAGCATTTGCCGTTACAATATCAATAGCTTATTAATTATTGCAGACAATTTATGAAAACCTCTGAACTCATGGCGTTTCTTTTAACATTGGAAAATGACAAAGAGATAGTAACAGGTGAAAGCTGGTTGCCAGAGCAGCTCATTGACGCCTCGTTAGATGGCGAGTTTGTTAATCTCCAATTTGATAATGCCCCAGAAGAAGATGCCGGCGAATTTGAAGCTCGCGGCTTTGTAGAACATGAGGTCAATTTATTAAGAGACAAAATCGTTCAACTGTTATTTGACCAGTCTCTTTCTGCTAAAACCAAATCTGACCTGTTTCTGAAACTTGTCCTTCTTGCACATGAGAAAAGCAGTTCAGAAGTGGTTGAGATCTTGGAAGAAAACAAACACCTAGATCAAACTTCATAAAATAACGCCGCTTTGAACAATGGCACTCATTCCACTCGTTAGACACAGTACTAGTGCCCCCCACCGTATCCACTCTTTTGACACAAACTGCACACAATACAACGCGCTGCGATAGCCTAACCAAGCGGCAGGAAGAAGCGGTAGGCTGATAAGGAGATGCTTGAGAGTAAAATACCCGACAAAGTACTGAACGATTAATGACATCATAGAACTAAAGAGAAAAAACGCCGACAAGTTGCCTCTAAATTCGTTGGCATTTTGGTGCTGCAATAATATCGCCATTGGCGGCCCACCAATACTTGAGGTGGTCCCCATAAAACCAGACATAAAGCCCGCCAGCGCCATTCTATTTCGCGTTGGCTCAATTCGAAATGGCAGCACACTGATTAAAAGAGAAAGCAGCACTGCAATACCAAGCCATAAGGATAATGTGGCAGACGACACAATAGTTAATATCCCACCACCAATGATCGAACCGGGCACGCGACCAATTAACGCACTTTTTAGACCGCCTATCTCTATATTACTTCTGTTCTTCAAGGTATTAAGCAGTGAAATAACCAACGCGACGATGATTATTGGTGCTGGTACATAATCAACAGAAAGCTGAAACAGTATAGGGGCAGCAACAATGGCCAAACCAAACCCGATCGCGGTTTGCACAAATGAGCCGAGAAAAATGGCCGCCATAGCAAGAAGTGTTGTGGTACTGATATCAAACATAATGCAACACGTTAAATATAAAACGTTATTTTAACGACTTTTGTTCGATAAAGGTAAATTATTGTAATTAATTACTTGGTTTTTAGTAATCGCGCTACAATCTATTGAAAGACCAACAACTATATACTCAAGTAATTACAAGCAGCAAGATTCAGAGCGGAATCAACAGGTTCAGTTCAAGAAGGATAATCGAAGGAATGGCATCCCCTTTCAAGGTTACCGAGTATAAACAACTTACTAAGAGTTTAATTATGTTTTCTTCCATTACCTCGCTCTTTAAGCAGCTACTAGAAGGTGAAGACCTTTCAAAAAACGCAAACTACTCCCCTGACATCGCCATAGCAGCACTGTTGTGTGAGGTCGCGTTAGCAGATCAGCAAGTGGATAGCAGTGAACGAGAAGCAAAAATATCCTTGTTAATGAACCTAATTGACGTTGATCAGAATCGCGCCGAAGAGTTAATCAACAATGCAGAAAAGCAAGCCTCTGACTCTATCTCACTATATGAATTTACCAATCAACTGCGTCAATTAGAGCAACAAAAACGCTATCAACTGGTGCAAGCTATGTGGGAAATTGCCAACGCTGATGGAGTAATAGATCCACTAGAAGATGCTGTAATAAGACAAGTGGCAGAACTTCTCTATGTCGATCACAGTGATTTTATACGTGCGAAGCTAAGTGTCATTGATAAATAAAGATTTTGACGAGAATGAACAGCCTAAGGTGAGTCTCGAAGGCTGTTCGTTAAAATAGTCTTTTAGGTCATTAATTTGGTAATAAAGATCTGTCGATTATCTCATGTTCAAAGAAGAACCAAGGCTAATTTGGCTAAGTTGTACGCATCAACATAGCCTGAATGTTGCCTACCTTCCCACTCAATACCCATCTGCTCCTGAGCCGCTCTATGACCAATACGTTTATCTTTCAGTCGCTGCTTTACCCGATACAAAGTCGCTAGATTGATATACTCGTTAAAAGGCATCGCGATATTTTTAGCTTCGCATTCCGCTTTTAAGATCGCGTCATCATGTCCCCATGCTGCATATATTTTGTTTGGGCCACCAAAATTTTTAATCATCGATTTGATTACAGATTGCAGTTCTCGACCCTGTTTTTGAACGGTTTTCGGGCTGATCCCCGTCAACTCGGTACAGAAAGGAGAAACTTTATCCGACTGAGGCTTAACATAGTATTGAGCCCGCTTAACGATCTCATTGTTTAGCAAGTCAATCTCAGCCAACCCGACTTCAATAATCTCACCAGTGGTTCCTACACCATCAACGTTCCAACAACACATTTCCAGATCGAAACAAACGATGCGGTTGTAATTCATATTATGCCTTTTGGGGAAAACGAAAACTCGACGCGGGATTTTAGCTCATCTCGTCATTTGCGCCCAGTATTGATACACGGTTACGGCCAAATTTTTTGCTTTTGTACAATTCTAAATCTACTTTTTGCGCAAATGGCTCCATCTCCTCGCCTTTATACACTGCTCCACCCAAGCTTATTGAGACATGAATATCTCCTTCAACTTTAAGAGGATTGTCACACACACTGGTTCGAAGAAGATCGGCGAAAGTGAACAGTTCACTCACCGTTGATACACTGGTGATCACGTAAAACTCATCCCCTCCAACTCGGAAAAGTTTATCCTGTTCACTAAGAGATATGGATACTTGATTTGCAATATGGGCTAATGCCGCATCCCCAATAGGATGTCCATAAAGATCATTGATTGTCTTAAAATTATCAACATCAAATGTGATTAAAGAGAAAGGAAGTTTTGCCTCAATCAACTGTTTATACACTTCGTTAAAAGCCCTGCGATTAAGCGCATTGGTATTTGGATCGTGAGTGACTAAGTAGTTGAGCTCTTTTGTTCTTTTCTCTAACTCTATCTCTAGAATTTCATTTTGCTGGCTAGTTTTATAAACAATTCGTGAAACAAGAATGGAAATGACAATACCGGATAACGCGATAAAAAATAACGATATTCTGTCACTATTCGAAACTTGCCGACTAAATTGGAACTCCAGAGACCATGTTCTATTAGGAAATCGGATAGAACTTGATAGTTGATAAGAGTGTTTGTTTCCCCACTTACCACTTTGATACAAAACCGGATCATCATCAGAGCTATAACCCATGTCTTTTATTCTTACCGCGACTGCATTGCTGTTCATGGAGTTACCAATCAATGAGTCAAAGTAGACACTCGCTCTAACGACACCAATGACCACGCCTTTCAATACATCACTTTCACCATAAAAGGCAGGAGAATAGACTAAAAACCCGTCGGCTGGTTTAACATTGTGGAGATCGTCTTGTAACAGGGTGACTTTATCAGAAATGTTTGCTGCTCTATCACTAATGATAGAGTTCTTGACACGAATAAAGCGTTCTTTGACGGAGTAAAAGCCAAGAACTCGTAAGTTCTCTTTAGTTGGTGGGTAAACATCTGTCGCTACGTATATTGGTGAAATAGATTTATCTACCACGCCTTTAAAGACAATGTCATTTTCTGTTGCAGTATAGAGTTTAACAAAAGGTCGAGCTTGTTGTATTTCCGCCAGATGTGCATCCAGATTTTCTAACTCCACTTTTTCCATCCACTGAACCGCGATTAAACTGGCGGACCCTTTCATCATCTCTTTACTAAAATCAGCAAAGTGATACCAATCATGTTTGTCGGTAGCATGGAAAAAGTTAGCAACAGAACTTATTGAGTCAATATCACTATAAACCTGACTTTGTAGCAGACGAGTCCATCTCTCTACTGCTACTTCATCTAGCTTAATGGAGTTGCCTCGTTGAATTTGCCAGATTGTCGCCACTCCAATGAAAGTGATGACCATAAAAATCGCAAATACTACTGTAGGACGTAAACCTAAATCTGCTTTGCTCAACATCCAACCTATTTAGTGATTATAAAACCAAGTTATATACAGTTTAAGACGGATTTTCACCCTTCACCAATTGTTAATGAGATCTCTATTAAAAACTCACTTCAATCGAACAATTAACCAGCAAACTTTTGATTAACTGTATATGAAAAGAAAACCGCCTAGAGTGAACTAAGCGGTTTACACGAAATGCTGCTAGATACTTTTACGGCGTATCTAACTAAAAATTATTGTCTAACACCAAGTTTTACTTTGCCATCGCTTGAAAACCATAGGGCTTCATTGCGTCTGCGACCAATTAAAATAGGGCCATCATCAAAGAATAAAAAGTTTTTCCAATGGCGCTTGAAGGTACGCCACTTCGTTTCGATAACGTTATACTTTTCATAACAGAAGTAGATGGTAACATCGTCTTGCCAGTCAATGTGATTGAGCACCCCTTCCGGTAATGCGCTATCGTCGCTATCCCATGCGTCGATCCAGCGAACTTCATCGCTCCAGTTACTTTTCTTCGACGGCCAATCTTGGCTGCTTAATCTATCCGCATCAGGACTTTGCTGGCTTATGTTATCTTGCCACAACTGAGCAGATCGAACTTGACTCATCGGTTTGATATTTTGTAGTTCACTCTCTTCTACCGGCAATGACTGATGGGTAAAGATCCATTTTCGGTTGTATTCATTAATATCAATGTATGACATTTTCACTCTCGTACTGTTATGGTTTCAACCAACCGTTGGCAACGGATTCATCAATAATTTCTAGTGCTTTTTGCCATAACACTTCAGAGCCTTTTTCAATTCTCTGATTAATATTGATAACTTGTTGTCTTGCTATACCGTGCTCAACCCAGCTTTGGCCTTGGCTATTATGATTCATCAAGATCGGTATAATTCGGTCGATTGCTTTAGCAAATTTTGCATCATCGCTCTCTGCCTTCTCAAATTCTCGCCAGATGGTAAAAAGTTCTTCACCTTGGTCATCTGGTAGCATGGCAAATAAACGCTCGGCTGCTTGCAGCTCTTTCTGCTCTTGTTTTTCTGACTCGATTTGGTCGTAAACAAATGTATCACCCGCATCAATTTCAACAATATCATGCAGTAAAAGCATTTTTACCACTCTAGAAATGTCCACAGGTGCGTTGGCATGCTCTTGCAGGAGAATGGCCATCAAAGCAACGTGCCAACTATGCTCTGCGCTATTTTCCAATCGATGGCCATCGCATTTCACCCGAGTGCGTCTCAATACGGATTTGAGTTGGTCCAACTCCATAATTAAGGCCATCTGTTTTATCAATCTTTGATTAGTCATTATTCTCTCGCCAATTAGGGTTAATTAACGCAGTAAGTTTATGATCTTGCCATTTACCGTCAATCAGTAGGTACTCTTTGGCATAGCCTACGGAGTGAAAACCGTTAGCCATCAGTACTGACTCACTTCTATTATTGTGTGGCATATAGCTGGCAGATATGCGGTGCATATTTTGTTCACTAAACATCCATTCACATGCAAGTTTAAGCGCCTTACGCATCGTTCCGCGCCCTTGAGCTTCCTTGTCTAACGAGTAGCCAACATTGCATGAGTGAAGAGGAAAACGAACTACATTACTGAATGAAACGGTGCCGAGCATTTTTCCGCTAGGCAGGTCGATAATCAGACAGTAGAAACCTAAGTTCAAAGCATGAAGTTCGGTTAACTTAATCAGCTTTTTCTTCCAGCCTTGTTCGGTAAAAAAGGCTTCTTCCCTCACTGGTTCCCACGGTCTTAGATACTCACGGTTGCGAGTAAAATAGTCGCTAATTAACTTACTGTCTTCTTTTTTTGCTAAACGAACCTGAACATCACCATTTCGCAAATTCATACTATGGAATTTAAAATCACGCCACATTACTTTTTCCTAATACCATAATCACGAAGTTTATTGGCAATAGAGGTGTGGGAAACACTTAATCGTTTAGCCAGTTTTCTACTCGATGGGAATGATTGGTAAAGTCTGTCTAAAACTTTTGTTTCATAATCTTTCATGATCTCGTCAAGAGAACCTTCTAGGCTGACACCAACGTGATTCACAACCGCCGAATCTACTTTAGGCAACTGAAAATCATCAATAGTCAATTCCCCATCTGTCATTCGAGTCACCGCTCTAAGCACTGTGTTGTCGAGCTCTCTGATGTTTCCCGGCCATTGATAAGAGGATAACTCATCTAGCGTTTTAGCGGATAGCAACGGTTTCTCAATTCCTAATTCTTGACAATATCGTTTTAAAAACAGGTCAACCAAGCTCGCCACATCGTTGCTACGTTCACGCAGTGAAGGAATCGATAAGGTCAACACATTGAGTCGATAATAAAGATCTTCCCGAAACTCACCCTTTTCAGTCAATTCTGCAAGGTTCTGTTTTGTCGCGGCAATTACCCGCACATCCACATGAACTTCGTGCTCTTCCCCTACTCGACGGTAAGTGCCATCTTGTAGAAATCTGAGTAGTTTTATCTGTAGATGCGAACTCATTTCGCCAATTTCATCTAGAAATACGGTTCCACCATCTGCCTGTTCAAAAATACCTTTATGGCCAGTACCTTGGTTAAACGCCCCGGGCGCATGACCAAACAGTTCTGTTTCCGCCACATCATCGGGCATAGACGCGCAGCTCAGCACTAAAAACGGGGAAGTAGAACGTTGAGAACGGTTATGACACGCACGAGCAAGCATTTCTTTCCCTGTGCCAGTTTCCCCTTCGATTAACAGCGGTTGATCAAGCATAGCCAGCTTTTTCGCTTGGCTAATAAGCGCTTTATGTCGATTAGAAAGCCCGACAAAATGCTCAAATCCAATGGCATTGCTTTCTGGTAAAAAGGTGACCTTAGCGTGATGTTGCGAGTTGGATTTTAAAGTAATTACCGCACTTGCTAATAAAGGCTCTTCACTATTCTCACCTTCAATATAGACAGGAACAACTTCCAACAGGTAATCAAGACCATTAACAACCACACTCTCTCTTTTCCGATTCACATCTTCTTCTAGCCAATGAGAAAAATTGAAACCTGAAATGTACGATTGGAATTGTTGGCCTATTAGTTCATCAGAGGATTTATCCAGCAACTCACCGGCGGCATGGTTAGCCATGTCGATATTACCTTTGAGATTGACGGACAGTACCGGTTCAGGAAGATGAGAAAGCAACGAAACCAACTCGGTATTATGCCTTTCACTAGGCATAAATTGAATTTTTCGCACATCCGTTACACCAGAGATACGCCTAATTTGTGCCATTAGCTCACTGAATACCTCAAAATCTATTTCAGGGCAGTTGAGGTAAATAATACCAATGACATCAATTTCTATGCCTCGTAAATCGATATTCATCGATGCGAGCGTATCAAGTAACTCACGAGTTAGGCCTAGTCGATCTTCACATAAAACTTCAAGACGCAAGACAAAATCCTTAAGGGTGTCAGGAAAAGTTGACACCAGTTTGAATTAAGGACTTTCTCTCGTCAAGTGAGGGTTGTAAAAGCTGAAATTAATAAGCAGATTTCGCTGTTTTTTGCTCAAATAGTCATCATTTTGTTACAACTTACTTTTAAGCTCTAGTAATAACGCTTTTCGGATTTCTGATAACTTAACTTGATTGTCGCGGTTCCAAGGCATAGGTCTTAACAATGACATGGCTTTCAATCCAAGTCTCGCGGTTAAGATACCAACCCCAAACCCTTGCGCGACTCGTGCAGATACCTTGCCCGCCAGATCCATTGACAATAGATCGACGCCCGCTTCTGTAGCAAGTTCAGAGGCACCCGCAGCGGCCATATTAACAAGAACCAGTTTAAACAGCTGCAGCCGAGACCAGTAGCCGAGTTCAATACCATAGATGTCCGCTAATTTGTCTATCAGTTTAAAGTTACGCCACGCCACCAATAACATATCTGCAATGGCCAGCGGGCTAATTGCCACTAATGCGGCGGCTTCTGTAGAGAACTTAGCCACCAGAGCTTTGGCTTGCTTATCTTGTTGGCTAACAACCATTGCGTCATACATCTCCAGAATCTCGGCGTCACTGTGAGAACTCGTTACTGAATTTCTCCAGCGATCCAGATGAGGACTTTCCGCTATAGTCCCTGACTCTTTGGCTAACTTTTCACAAAAATCAGTCCCTTTACCAACGCTATCGCTGTTTAATAGCGCTTCACTCTCTTGATGAACGGTAAAGTGACGTCGTAACTTACGTAAGCGCCATAACTCTTTTGCCAGAACTGAAATCCCCACGCCGGCAATCGATACAATAAAGGCAGACCAACCAATTGAGAGCCAATCTGCGCTTTGATAAGCGGTAACAACATTATTGATGGCTTGCCAGCCAACAAGGCCCGAAAATGAGGTTAGTACCCCTGTGGCAAACCATTTTCTATTTTTACTGGGACGAATAACTTGCTCTAAGTTCTGTTCGTGCTCCCCTTCTTCATCAACCTGTTCCATCTCGACTGGCACAAACTTAGCCGTCGGTTCGAACGCTTGTTGTAGCGTTAAATCATCATCAGTAACTTGCTTAGCCTCTTGCTCACTATTTAACGGCTGCTGGAAAACTTGCTTAGACTTTAGCTCACTCATTTTAGTTTATCTCCAATCAAGTACTGCAATGCCTTATCAACTCGTATATGAGGCAAGGGGATATCGATTTCTGTCTGATTTGGTCTGAAGTTATTAAAATCGAAATGACCATTTTTCCAGAACTCTTCGCCGGGAAGTTTTTTAGGAACATCGCCGGGATAAAGCGTCATGGGTTGATCATCGCAAGTCGTGCCTTGTATGGCAGGAATGCTGTTCTCACCGTCGGACACAAAACCGTTGGTTGTCGCCTGAATGGACGCAATGCTAATGCACTCCATAGCGATGTTCTCAAATGCGGCATGTTGCCATGATGGATACACCATTTGCTGAAGAAGTGACACCAGATTCGCATGCTGGTCTGGGGTTATATGATCCGCTTTAGTGGCAGCAAACAACAACTTGTCGATTCTTGGTGAGAATAACCGTTTCAACATTGATGAGCGGCCATAACGAAAGCTCTTCATTAGCTGTTCAAGAGCGGACTTCATATCAGTAAAAGATTCGTGACCACTGTTAAGTGGCTGTAAGCAATCCACCAGCACGATTTGACGATCAAACGTTGAAAAGTAATCTTTATAAAAACGTTTAACGACTTTTTGCTGATACTCTTTATAGCGAGATTTAAGCATTTGATAACTGGAATGTTTATCTGCTTTGTCTAGTTCATCTTCTCTACCCAATAACTGATAAGGGAAGAACTGCAACACAGGGGCGCCTTTTAAATCTCCCGGTAACACAAATCGCCCGGGCTGCACCCAGTGTAAACCCGCCTGTTTACAACTAAACAGATAATCGGTATAGCATTGTGCGACCTGCTCTAGCTGTTTCTCATTAGCTTCAGCAAATGGCTCTATGGCGTCTATCTGTTGTAACCATGCTTTGGCGAGATCGCGTCTAGTACCCGTCAAACCATCAAATTGTGTCTGACACCACTGCTCATAAGTTAAATCCAATAGTGGCAAATCAAGCAGCCACTCTCCCGGATAATCGATAATATCGAGATAGAGGGTCGCCGTCTGGCTAAAAATTCGCTTGCTGCTCTTTGTCGGCTTATAACGCAAGGCGAGACGAATTTCGCTGACATCTTTGGTTGGTACTGGCCAATGAGGTGGCTCGGAATGAAGCGCCGTTAATGCATCATCATAGCTAAAACGGGGCACCAATAAATTTTGTTGCGGAACGCGTTTCGCTCCAATCAAATTCCCTTCCCGGGACGCGTTAAGCAGCGGTAGTTTCTCTGACCCAGCAGAGTGCAGCAACTGATTAACGAGTGATGTGATAAATGCAGTCTTACCCGCTCTTGATAAACCAGTCACAGCGAGTTTGAGATGACTGTCCATTCCGCGATGGAGAAGATCATTCATTTCTTGGCGGATGTTTTTCATTAATATTTCCTCTTACTTCGCAACAGAGTAAGACAATTGCATTATTAATTCCACGCTGTTTAACTTCCTTTACAAACAAAAACGTCCAACCATTAGGTTGAACGCGAGTCCCCAACAAATCTCAGGATTATACTCAAGTGACCTCAAGGTGCCTGAGTATATAAGTTAATCATCTTCAATTAATTTATAAATGACAAATAGAGCCAATTCTAATAGTAGCGTCGTCACGACAGCAATCACGACCCACTGTTGATTAAAGATAGCGATACCATTTAACACCAAGTCACGCGCGACATAGAAGCCAACTACTATGGCAATAATAACTTGAAGAATCTGTACAAACCTAGCCATAACGTCTCCTTAGGGTTTATATCAAGCTTAATAAGTGATTTTTAAAAGTGATCTCTTTGAGTAACCGTCTGACAAAAAATAATGCGTATAAACAGCAGGTAAGGCTAACTGATTTGCCCTACCTGCTGATTAGGTTAATTACTTTTCTGCTTCTGCAATTTTTACTTTCCAAGTATCTGGGCCAATCTGGTGAGCATTCGCTCCGGTAGAGTCTACCGCAACCGTCACTGGCATATCTTCCACTTCAAACTCATAAATGGCTTCCATACCCAGCTCTTCAAAAGCGACAACACGTGCTTTTTTAATCGCCTTAGCCACTAAGTAAGCAGCACCACCAACCGCCATCAGGTAAACCGCTTTATGATTTTTGATTGACTCAATAGCCGCCGGTCCGCGTTCTGCTTTACCAATCATTCCGGTAAGACCCGTTTGAGAAAGCATCATGTCAGTAAACTTGTCCATTCGGGTGGACGTTGTTGGACCCGCAGGACCCACGACTTCATCACCTACCGCATCTACAGGGCCAACATAATAGATAAACTTACCATTAAAATCGACACCTTCAGGTAGCCCTTCACCACTCTCTAATAACCCCTGAATTTTCTTATGTGCAGCATCACGACCAGTCAGTATTTTGCCACTTAGTAATACTGTTTCACCGGTTTTCCACTCTTGAACGTCTTCTTTTGTCACTTCATCAAGGTTAACACGACGAGTATTCTCATCGGCTTCCCATGTTACTTCTGGCCAATCTTCCAGTTTAGGAGGGGTCAATTCTGCTGGACCTGTGCCATCTAGGGTAAAGTGTACGTGACGAGTCGCTGCACAGTTCGGGATCATGCAGACAGGTTTGGACGCCGCGTGTGTTGGTGCCGTCATAATTTTCACGTCAACAACCGTGGTTAACCCGCCTAAACCTTGCGCACCAATACCTAGCTTATTGACTCGATTAAAGATGTCTAATCGAAGCTCTTCTTCAGCATTTTCAGGGCCTTTATCAATAAGATCTTGAATATCAATGTGTCCCATTAGCGACTCTTTCGCTAATACCGCTGCTTTTTCAGCGGTTCCGCCAATACCTATTCCAAGCATTCCCGGTGGACACCAACCTGCCCCCATTGACGGTAATGTCTTCTCTACCCACTCAGCGACATCGTCGGAAGGGTTTAGCATAACCATTTTAGTTTTGTTTTCAGAACCGCCACCCTTAGCCGCGATCTGAATCTCTACTTTATCGCCGGGAACCATATCAATGTGGACAACCGCTGGCGTGTTGTCTTTGGTATTAATACGTTTACCCGCAGGATCACTCAATACGGATGCACGTAATGGGTTATCTGGGTTTGTATATGCTTGACGAACCCCTTCATCAACCATCTGTTGTACGGTTAAATCGCTTTCCCATTGAACATTCATACCGATCTTAACAAAGCAGGTAACAATACCCGTATCCTGACAGATGGGTCTGTGCCCTTCTGCGGACATGCGAGAGTTGATCAAAATTTGCGCAATGGCGTCTTTTGCGGCTTGACTCTGCTCTAAGTCATGCGCTTTTTCCAATGCTTTAACAAAATCTAATGGATGATAATAAGAGATGTACTGAAGTGCATCAGCAACACTGCTGATGAGGTCCTGCTTACGGATGACTGTCATTGCTTGCCTCTTTAATTGTTATGGTTTCAATGAGATACTTATCAACAATAGTTATTGTATATATACTCAACTGAACATTTAGATCTTAAAATTTTGAATTTATGATACTCTCGCTTCCAACAACACGCTATGTGGTGATTCAAGCCTTTGTCACAAATTAAGCAAATGATTAACAATAAAACTCACAAGTTCGACACTCACAAGATTGAGTATCAGCCAGATCTTGCTGTAACACTATTTCGCCCTATCGCCGATCATCCATGGTCAATGCTATTGCGTTCGCCTTCAACCACTCATCCGGATAGTCGATTTGATATCTTGGTAGCAAACCCAATTGCCACATTAGTAAGCAGAAAGCATCAAACTTACTTTCATAAGGGTGATTCGGTTACCGTCTCGCAAGCAGACCCTTTTGAATTACTGCAGCATCATCTCGATAATTTATTACCTAGATATACCAGCAATGATGATTTGCCTTTTGTTGGGGGAGCGTTAGGGTATTTTAGCTACGACTTAGGTCGTCGAGTAGAACAACTACCCGAGTTAGCAGAGAATGACATTGATATCCCAGAAATGGCGGTAGGCTTTTATCGTTGGGCAGTCATCGTTGATCACCACAAAAAACAGGCACATGTTGTTGGTCAAGATGTGCAGAACGCCTACCAATATCTATTAAGCCGTAAAGAAACCGATACTCACACTGAAACAGAGTTAAGACAGACGGAACCATCGACTCCTTTCTCTTTATCCAGTCAATGGCAATCCAATATGAGTGCCGCCGACTACCGTGGTAAGTTTAATAAAATTCAAGGCTACCTGCTTTCTGGGGACTGCTATCAGATCAATTTAGCGCAGCGATTTAAGGCTAACTATTCAGGTTCAGAGTTTGACGCTTATTTAATGCTAGAGAATCAAAACAGAGCGCCTTTTTCTGCATTTTTAAAGTTAGAAGAGAGTGCCATTATTAGTATCTCCCCAGAGCGATTTATTCAGTTATCCGCACAGTCCATACAGACCAAGCCTATCAAGGGCACTTTGCCTCGTTCTCAATGCCAACAACAAGACATCATTAATGCAGAGAAGCTGGCTCGTTCTGAGAAAGATCAAGCAGAAAACTTAATGATCGTTGACCTGCTACGCAACGATATTGGCCGAGTCGCCTTACCCGGTAGCGTTAGTGTGCCAAAACTGTTTGACGTAGAAAGCTTTCCTGCGGTACACCATTTAGTTAGCACCATTACCGCTAAACTGGATAAGCAATATCAACCCACCGATCTATTGCGAGCCTGTTTTCCCGGAGGCTCAATAACCGGAGCACCTAAAGTGCGGGCAATGGAGATTATTGAAGAGTTAGAGCCTCATAGGCGTACGGTTTATTGCGGAAGCATTGGATATATTAGCCAGTGCGGCACCATGGATACCAGTATTACGATTCGCACCTTGGTTGCGCATAACAATACCTTGTACGCATGGGCTGGTGGAGGCATCGTCGCGGACAGTCAATGTGATGCCGAATATCAAGAGACGCTGGATAAACTGAGTCGTATTTTGCCAGTATTAGAAAAGGCAGAACATGAATAAGCAGCAGTTACTTACCCAGTTTTCTTTACGTCTACCTGAACAGTATCACCACGAAGCCGTGAACAGAGCCTCCTCTGCCAATCCCAACCAGGTTCGTAAAGCGTCGGTACTCATTGGTTGCGTTGAGAGAGATGACCAACTGTTTGTGATTTTAACCAGACGTGCGAAGCACCTTAAGCATCACCCCGGACAGATTAGTTTCCCGGGCGGCAAGTATGAAGAGTCAGACAGCTCTTTAATACACACCGCATTAAGGGAGACTGAAGAAGAGATCGGAATTCATGCTGATCAAATATCTGTTGTTGGACTATTACCAGAACTGATGACGGTCAGTCATTTTATGGTGACCCCAGTGATCGCCCTTATTTCCAGTGATTATCAAATCCAGATGGATAGAAATGAAGTTGACGACGTATTCGAAGTTCCCGCTAGCCATCTATTTGATATCAAACAACTCTATACACAAGTATTCAAAATTAACCAACAACGGCATAGAGTTTTTGCGGTTCCTTATAATGAGCACTTTATTTGGGGAGTTACCGCACAGATCATTCAAGCTCTTCAACGTCAACTGCGTGAGTAAACAGTGTTCTTTTTGCCGAATTTATTTATACTGCTAATGGCATAAAGTAGACGCATCTTTCAGCTTTTTAGTCTGGGCGCAATTTTATTCTAAGCACTATTTTATTCTGAGCACGATCGATCTTAAACCATCGTGTATAGGCTCATCTACTCAAGCTATTTAATTGAGATTGGTGTTAATAATATCGATTACGGACTTAATCTAATGATTACTATTCGAAAAGCTAAATTCAAAGACTACGCCTCTCTTATGGAGATGGAAGTGACAGATGAGCAGAAACCGTACGTTACTAACTTTAATACGCTTTATGAACATAGAACCCCTGAACAAGAGTTTTATGTAATCAATGAAGGCAAAGAGTTACTCGGTTTCTTTATGCTGGATAAGTCCTATTCTCGTCAGTACACTTTTGCTCAACAAAAAGAGCTTGGCTTACGTAATTTTCTCATTGCCAAGCAGCATCAGGGCAAAGGGTACGCCAAGCAAGCGCTTAATCGCCTATTTCTTTATCTTTATGGCGCCTATGCGGACTTCAATTGCATAGGACTGACGGTAAATAAGAAAAACACTCTGGCCTATAAGCTCTATTTAGACGTCGGTTTTTCAGATACAGAAACGATTTATCACGGTGGTGAAGCTGGTGCTCAGCACGTACTAAGAAAAGATATCAACTAATTTTGTGTATTTGACTATTTTTTCAGCTAAACATTATCAATTATTTAACATAAACGGGTTTTTATTAAATAAAATCTAGATTCTTGTCAAATATATCAACTCAAACAAGAATAAGGCTTGAAGCGAACAAATTCACATGTAATATGTTCGGTGCATTAGACAATTCCTACAATCCTATTGTTCACTTTTTCACATTGATTAATGCAATCAGGATTTATTTATACTTCTACGGAGAATATTAAACACATGACTTACGCGCCTGTAACAGACGTACTTAGCGGTAAGCTAGCACTAGACAGTGAAGTTACTGTCAAAGGCTGGATCCGTTCACGTCGTGATTCCAAAGCTGGAATCTCTTTCCTTGCCATATACGACGGCTCTTGTTTCGACCCTATTCAGGCCGTGGTCCCTAATGAACTTAATAATTACAATTCTGAGGTACTAAAGCTGACCACAGGTTGTTCTGTAGAAGTAACGGGTAAAGTTGTTGAGTCACCGGCTAAAGGCCAAGACTTTGAACTCGCAGCGACTGACGTTAAAGTTGTCGGTTGGGTCGAAGACGCAGATACTTACCCAATGGCTAAAACTCGTCACTCTATCGAGTACTTGCGCGAAGTTGCACACTTACGCCCTCGCACCAATGTTATTGGTGCAGTTGCGCGTGTACGTAACAGCCTGTCACAAGCAATACACCGCTTCTATCATGAGCAAGGTTACTTCTGGATGTCAGCGCCATTAATCACGGCTTCTGATGCAGAAGGTGCTGGTGAGATGTTCCGCGTATCAACGCTGGATCTTGCAAATCTTCCTCATAAAGAAGATGGCAGCGTCGACTTTAATGAAGACTTTTTTGGCAAAGAGACATTCTTAACGGTTTCTGGTCAGTTAAATGCCGAAACTTACGCTTGTGCATTAAGCAAAGTCTATACATTTGGCCCAACTTTCCGTGCAGAAAACTCAAACACAAGTCGTCACTTGGCTGAGTTCTGGATGGTTGAACCTGAAGTTGCCTTTGCTGATCTAGATGATGTTGCTGGTCTTGCTGAAGACATGCTTAAGTATGTTTTCGACGCAGTACTAAAAGAGCGTCGTGATGACTTAGAGTTCTTTGCTCAGCGCATAGACAAAACGGTTATTGAGCGTTTAGAGAACTTTGTTTCTTCTGACTTTGCACAAGTGGATTACACAGATGCAATCGACATCCTAATTAAGTCTGGTCGCGAATTCGAATTCCCTGTTGAATGGGGTATCGATATGTCTTCTGAGCATGAGCGTTACCTTGCAGAAGAGCACTTTAAAGCACCTGTAGTTGTTAAAAACTACCCGAAAGACATTAAAGCTTTCTACATGCGCCTGAACGATGACGGTAAGACAGTAGCGGCTATGGATGTATTAGCACCGGGTATCGGTGAAATCATCGGTGGTTCTCAACGTGAAGAACGTTTAGAAGTTCTTGATGAGCGTATGGTTGCAATGGGCATAGATCCTGAGCACATGGATTGGTATCGCGATCTACGTCGTTACGGTACAGTTCCACATGCAGGTTTTGGATTGGGCTTTGAGCGTCTAGTTTCTTACGTAACAGGTATGGGTAACATCCGAGACGTTATTCCGTTCCCTCGTTCTCCAAGAAGCGCAAACTTCTAATACCATTATTGGTATTTGACACAAATTGCAAAAGCCGCTTTATTTAAAGCGGCTTTTTAATTTTTTCATTCATTAGCCACATAACCTTTTCCAACACTATTTATTGACCTCTGAAATATTTTACTCGATCATTAGGTCTACTGTACTGTTCTAAAATTTTTAGGTGGATTGTATCAATGTATAAGCCTTATTTTGATAAAGGTAAAACGTTCTTTTTCTACATCATTGCAGCTATTGTTTATGGAACATATGGCAGCCGTGTATGTCCCTTTCTTGATACCTTAACCACAAAAGAAATCTTGCTACATGTCTCTATAGTATTTGTACTGCTTTTTTCGACCCGATTCGCATTGGCCTCTGCAGGCATCATTACCTATAAAGGCAGTATCACAAAATTAGACACAGGCTTGTTTTTCCTGTTCTCGCTCCCTTTTGCCCTTTTTTACAACATCAGTTACGACTTCGGTTTCGACAGCAACTTTAAAGTGCTGTTCGGTATGACTCTGTTTGGTTTTTTCACTGGCGTCATCTTAGAGCTGTTGGACAAGCAACGCTATCTCGCGAGCGGAGATTTTCAAGTCAGCCTTAACGGTGAGCGCCGTTCAATCATCAAACAGATGATTGGCCTGTTTTCTATGCTGATAGTTGCCTTGACGGCCTCTATGATCATGATAGAAATTAAAGATCTATATTGGTTGGAACATAATCCCGAGAAGTTAGCTGACGGCTCAGGAAAGATCAGCGTGATAAAAGAGTTTATTTTTGTCGCCGTGGTTTTATTCAGCTATGCATTTTATATCATTAATCTGTGGACCAAGATTTTAAAACAGATGCTGCTGTCGCAAGAATCTGCCCTATCCGCTGTTGGCGCAGGCTCGCAAGATGTGCGCGTTCCTGTCTATGATCATGATGAGTTAGGTACAGTCGCCTCATTAACCAATAGCATGCTGGATAATTTGGAAGTCAGCCACAAAGAAGTTCAAACCACTCGCGATGTTGCGATTGTTAGCCTAGCCGCATTAGCAGAGTCACGTGATAACGAAACGGGTGCACATATTCTTAGAACACAAGAGTATGTAAAAGCCTTAGCAGAGCACCTATCTAACAATGAAAAGTACACCGATTTACTCGATAAAAATTATATAGAGCTGCTGTATAAATCAGCGCCTCTTCACGATGTCGGCAAAGTAGGCATTCCAGATAGAGTATTGCTAAAACCGGGTAAGTTGACTGATGAAGAATTTGAGACCATGAAGCAACATCCGCAAATTGGTGCAGACGCTTTATCTATAGCGGAGCAGCAACTGGGGTCAACCTCTTTCCTAAATGTGGCCAAAGAGATCTCTTTAACTCACCATGAAAAGTGGGACGGTTCAGGTTACCCAAATCAACTTTCCGGCACGGATATTCCTATTTCTGGCAGATTAATGGCTCTAGCTGATGTTTATGACGCATTAATATCGAAGCGAGTCTATAAGCCGGCATTTACTCATCAAGAAGCGAAAGAGATTATTTTGCAGGGTTCTGGCAAACACTTCGACCCCGATATCGTGGAGGCCTTTATCGCCATTGAAGATGATTTCGTCGAGATAGCAAGTAGACTTAAAGATAAAGAATAGCAAAACGGGCCTCGGCCCGTTTTTAACTTTTACTACTTTTCTGACAGAAAAAGCGCTTATTTCATCTCTTTAACCCTCAAAATAACTGACTTAAATCATTAATTACCACCAAATTGAAATAAATTTAATTTTTATCAATTATTGATGTTGTTTCTAATGGTTCATAAAGGTATAAATAAACCGTTACTACCACATTTAACAGGGATGAAGATTATGTTTGAAAAAGTTGCTGCTGCTCCAGCGGATCCTATACTTGGCTTAACTGAACTATTTAAAAAAGATAGCCGTAAAGAGAAAATCAATCTTGGTGTAGGCATATACAAAGATGAACAGGGAACGACCCCTGTGTTAGCTACCGTTAAGAAAGCAGAAGCTGCACTTCTTGAAACAGAAAAAACCAAATCTTACCTCACCATTGAAGGAACCGCAGAATACGGCCTAGCAGTGCAAAAGCTACTGTTTGGTGATGACTCCACTATCGTATCCGAACATAAAGCGAAGACGGCTCAAGCTCCAGGCGGCACGGGTGCTTTGCGTGTAGCTGGTGAGTTTATTAAACGCCAACTTGGCGCACCTAAAATCTGGATCAGCAACCCAACATGGGCAAACCACAATGGTGTGTTTACTGCTGCTGGTTTAGAGACCGTTCAGTATGGCTATTATAATGCTGAGACTAAGTCTAAAGACTTAGAACTGATGGTTGAAGACCTAGGCAAAGCAGACGAAGGTGATATCGTTCTTCTACATGGTTGTTGTCACAACCCTACCGGTATTGACCCAACGGCTGACGAGTGGGAAGTATTGGCAAAACTTTGTGCCGACAAAAAGCTTTTACCTCTTTTCGATTTTGCTTATCAAGGCTTCGCTAAAGGCGTTGAAGAAGATGCACACGGCCTTCGTACTTTCGCCAAGTACAACAGTGAAATTTTAGTAGCAAGTTCATTCTCTAAAAACTTTGGCTTATATAACGAGCGTGTAGGCGCCTTTACGCTGGTTGCTGAATCTGAGCAAACTGCTGCCACCGCTTTCTCTCAAGTCAAAGCGATCATTCGTTCAATTTATTCAAACCCGCCTGCACACGGCTCAGCAGTTGTGACACATATTTTAAACAACCCTGCACTGAGAGCAGAGTGGGAACAAGAAGTGGCTGAAATGCGCGACCGTATTCAAGAGATGCGTTCGCTATTTGTTGAGACGCTAAAAGAACAAGGTGTCACCGCTGACTTTAGCTTTATTGAACGTCAAAATGGCATGTTTAGCTTCTCAGGCTTAACGAAAGCACAAGTAGAACAGCTTAAAGAAGAATTTGGCATCTATATTGTTGGTTCAGGTCGCATAAGTGTTGCTGGTATGACGAAAGCCAATATGATTCCTTTATGTAAAGGTATTGCCGCTGTACTATAATGGCAGATAACGGATATAAGGTCAGACTCTCTTATTGAGGTCTGGCTTTTTTTTGCGACAGAGGAAACTATGAACGCTGAGTTACTCGAAATTAAAAACTTTATTTCACAGCACCCTCCTTTTAATGAACTGCCTGACGAAACGTTAGAATATATCGCTCAAAGCATTGAAATTTCTTACTTTCGTAACGAAACACCTATTATTCATATGGGGGATCATATCCATGATCTTTATATGCTTAGAAGTGGTGTTGTTGAGGTATATCGACGTAAAGGAGAGCTGTACAACCGACTCAGCGAAGGGGCTTTATTTGGCCAAATGGGGCTATTAACCAATAATAAAGTACGTTTTCCCGCCAAAGCCATAGACGATACCCTACTCTACTGTATTCCAGAGAAAGTTTTCCTTGAACTGTATGAAGGACATGAACACTTTGCTGACTTTGTCGAAGTCGAAGACAGTGTTCGTCTACGCCAAACCATATCCAATACCAATGATGCAAATGACTTAACAACATCAAAAGTAAGTACCTTACTTACTCGAGAACCCATCAGCATATCTAAAGAGTTGTCCATTCAAAGCGCTGCAAAAAAAATGGCCGAAGAAGCGGTATCTTCTCTACTGATTTATGATCCCAACAGCGATCCCGATGATGAAGAGAACTCATCCATTATCGGTATCATTACCGATAGGGACTTGTGTACACGCGTCTTAGCTGAAGGGTTAAATCCCTCCGATGAAGTCGCCAGTGTCATGACCGTTGATGTCATTTCGTTAGACCACAATGCCTATGTTTATGAGGCGATGCTAACGATGCTTAGGTATAACGTGCACCACTTACCTGTTCTAAAAAACCGCAAAGCATTAGGTATTTTAGAGTCTACCGATATCGTGCGGTATGAATCGCAAAACTCGTTATTACTGGTTAGCACCATATTTTTACAAAGCTCTATTCAAGAACTACAAGCCATATCTGAACAGGTAAAAGATAGCTTTGTTCGGCTGGTTAATGAAGATGCCAACTCTCATATGGTTGGCAGTGCCATGTCGGTAATTGGTCGAAGCTTTAAGCAGCGCATTATTGAACTTGCTGAGCAAGAGCTAGGGCCACCACCTATCCCTTACTGTTTCTTGGCGCTGGGGTCAATGGCTCGCGATGAGCAGCTCATCGTAACAGACCAAGACAATGCGATCATACTTGATGACGCATACGTTGCTGAAAAACATGGTGAATATTTTGAAAAACTGGCCAAATTTGTTTGCGATGGCCTAGACATGTGCGGTTACAACTATTGTACTGGCGACATTATGGCGTCGAACCCTATGTGGCGAATGACACGAAGGGAATGGGAAAGCTGCTTTGCAGATTGGATCGATAACCCTAATCCCAAGGCGCTGCTAAACAGTTCCATCTTCTTCGACCTTACCGGTATTTATGGGCGATTAAAGTGGGCAGAACAACTAAACAGCTTTATTTTGCGAAGAGCAAAAAAGAACAACCGTTTTCTTGCCTGCTTGGCACGCAATGCCCTGAACCGCACGCCACCTCTTGGCTTCTTCCAGAGTTTTGTTATGGAGAAAGATGGCCAACATAAAAACTCCATTAATTTAAAGCGTCGAGGAACGGCACCACTGGCAGATCTCATTCGTGTTCACGGTTTGGCGGTTGGCTCTCGAGCGCAAAACTCATTTGAACGCTTAGACGATATTATAGACGCTGGCATCTTACCAAAAGGACGCGCGCAAGATTTAAGAGATGCGATGGAGTTTATCAGTATGGTTCGTATCCGACATCAGGCGATAGATATTGAAAATGCCATTGCCCCTGATAACAACATTGAGCCTGACAACATTTCAGATTTTGATCGTCGTAACCTAAAAGATGCTTTTCAGATTTTAAGTAATGCACAAAACTTCTTGAAATATCGTTATCAAGCAAGCAATAAATTTAGCTGAGGTTAGCCAGTGAGTCTTCCATATCGCGCCCCTGAAAAGATGAATTTTAATTGGTTATCACATTATGAAACCATGGCGAGTAAGTGCCGAGACGAGCG
Organism: Vibrio sp. 99-8-1; assembly: GCF_013114595.1. Classification (GTDB taxonomy): domain Bacteria; phylum Pseudomonadota; class Gammaproteobacteria; order Enterobacterales; family Vibrionaceae; genus Vibrio. Next base: position 148,688 of record NZ_VTXE01000006.1, read on the forward strand.
TTTACAGAACTTCTATCAGCGGGGTGTCCCCGCAGAAGATACACCACTGTCTCAAATTGAATTTGTCTCTTTAGATTTTGAAACAACGGGCCTTGATCCTAATCGCGATGACATTATTAGCATAGGTTTAGTGCCCTTCACACTTAACCGAGTGTTTCTCAATCAAGCCAAGCATTGGTACGTTAACCCCAATACTTCTCTTAATGAAGACTCGGTTGTTATCCATGGTATTACTCATAACGATATCGTCAATGCCCCTGACATTGTAAAAATACTGGAGCAAGTGTTAGAAGCGCTGGCAGGTAAGATTGTTGTGGTGCATTTTCGCAAGATCGAACGCGAATTTTTCTATACCGCTCTTAACGAACGAATCGGTGAAGGCATCTTATTTCCAGTAATTGATACCATGCAGCTAGAGACCGCGATTCAAAGAAAGAAAAATCGAGGTTTTATGAACTGGCTTAAAGGCACTAAACCGCAATCGGTTAGGCTAGGAGCAAGTCGAACTCGTTACGGGTTACCTAGCTACACCCCTCATCATGCGTTAACAGACTCCATTGCCACCGCAGAGTTGTTACAGGCACAGATAGCTCATTATTTTTCAACAGAGACAGCGATTAGCAAGTTGTGGAAATGACATTCACTTAGCGCAATACCTAGCACTGGAGCCAATGATTTCTCGTTAAAAAGTTAGTTAGCTATTCCCAAGGCTCCACTGTAATGTCAGGCCAGCGCTTACAATAGCCACTGACCATTTGGTCGTAGCTTTCGCGTGTCATTGCAATGGGGTTTGGCTTTACCCTTTTATTAAATGCATCAGATAACCCATAAGGCGAGTAAATACGCATTGTACCGTTTGAACCTAGCCTAAACCCGATTGCAAATGCAGACAACCAAGAATCAATGCCCTGCTCTACTTTTATATAAGCTGGTATAGTTTGACCAAATCTATAGAGATACCATTCATGAACACGTGCTTGATTTACCACATCAATGGGGACTTCATGCTTTACGATACTGTTAATTCGGCTGCTGTAGCTTTCTTCATTAGATGTACTAGCGGTATCGAAGTAAACAATATCGAAGTCCTTAATGCTATTGAGTGGTCTTTCACCTGATAATGAGTTCCAAATCAGTTGTGTAATTGCACCACCAGCAATGAAATAGTCAGGCAAGCCAACTTTAATGCATGCTTGAGCAGTTTCCATTAGCTCAGGTGTATTTCTGATTAACCTTTCTAGTTGATCTTCTAACATGTTCCCCTGCCAACTTACTCTAAGGGTTGTGAATTACTCTTAAATGCTTTTTTATACGAATTTTTCCGTCAGTTCCCTCGTCATGAAGTAACTGTGTGGATCAACTTCATAGTCAGCGAACGGTTCACAATATGTAAACCCAAACTTCTCATAAAGGCTCCTCGCTGGTTGGAAAAATTCTTGAGTGCCTGTTTCTAAACTAACTTTCTGACAACCATGATCGATGGCTGCATTCAAAGCGTGAGTTAGAAGTTTTGTTGCGACACCAGACTTGCGAGAGGCACTAGATGTTCTCATTGATTTCAATTCAATATGAACGGGGGTTAGTTGCTTCATGGCGAGACAACCTTGTAATTCTCCACTAAGCCAGCCGCTGAAAAATATAATTTCTGGTGATTTCAGTGCATTAACGTCTAGAGCATGAACACTTTCTGGAGGCGAAGTGGCATACATATCTGCTAGGTGCTCTTCAAGGAGCTTAATGACCTCACCACCCGATAAGTCGTCTATTTTGATTTCCATATTCCGAACTTTCCTTATTCGTATAACTCCGCATTAAATGGTGAGCGTTAGCGAGTCCAACCCACGTATTTTGTGGGTAATTTTTAATTGCCTTATTATGCATTTTACTAAATTTCTCAATGAGCTGTTTCGCTACAACTAAATCATCTTCTTTTTTTTTGAAAAGATTCATATAAGAAACTATAGATCTCCTTAAATTCTTCTCTATCAAAAATATCGGCGATACCACGAATAAACAACTCCAATTGTTAGCAGTTATTAAAGCTTTCTGTTATGGCTCAGATACACCATACTTGCTAGCCCAAGATTTAATACGCGACTTCGCCAAAGGCTTTTCCTTTAGCGCAAGTTCAAAGTAAAATCTTGATTAGGAGGTGTCTCCTAAGTACAGCGAAATTACAGCTGCAAGTAATGAGTTTTGACTTTCACTAGCCGACGTTTTCACATTGACCAAATCGGACATTTTGTCTAACCATGGTAAACAATACTGACGCACCTTATTTGCTACATCCGCACCGACTATACTCAACTCTGAATGAGAATCGACTTCCCACCAAATATCTCTTTGTTCGCTAGTGAGAAAACCAATACGTTCATGCAATGTGCAGTTATATTCTTTCGGTAACCCCGTTATACTCGGGGCTTCTGCCAGTTTTGCAATCTCTGGATAATAGACACCAATGTTAAGAGTAAACCGTCCTGATTGACCACTGTTCCATTGACTGGCTTGTACATTTATGACTTCAATCCGATTGTCGTACTCTTTATAGAAATTACGCCCTTTCTTTTTAAATCCTAATTTCTTTAAGAAAGGTACAAGTTCAATTTTTAATACAGTATCAATTACTTTTGATATTTCGCTCATTCAGAAGATTTCCCTTGAGTCATAACGTCGCCAACGCTGCCCCAACCTAAATCATAGTGCTATAAACACTTAAGCTGGAGTAAAACCATAAATACCAAGCGTTGCGAACCTCTCTAGATGCTTGTTATGTTCTCTGACTCATGAATATGCCTGAGCCCTTCTTTGCGCAGGTAATAGGCTAATACGAAAGAAATAGCCAACAAACTCAAAAATATCACATAAGTAGCAAAACTCATCGAACCTATGAACTCAAGAAAGCTCAATGAAATTTTGTCCTTTTCTACAGTAACTTTTGCTATAAAGCTTAAAGGTACGATTGTGAGTAGAAGTATCAGCCCTTTATAAATTGATACCCCAATATCAACTAATGTTTTTCCAAATACCTCTCGTGCTTTAGGGTTGTAATCATCAGCTTTCAAACGCGCCTCCTAGTTTCAATTACCAAGAACATAACCATTCTTATACGATAAAATGCCCAACTAACACATTTCTAAATCGTCACATATTAATCTGATTTAATATAACCTATCACAAAAATATATATAAAACATTGAGATAGTCATTTATTGATTTGAAGGTGGTCGAAAAAAGAGACCGTCGTTTTAGAAACTGGACATTAACCTTGTTTTGTCTAAGCCCGAAGGTTGAAACATTCGTTTAATGAGTTGAAAAGTTTACATATTTGCATTGCTCATGACCCATCGAATCCTGCTAATTTTTTGAGTAGCAGTAAACCAATCACCCTTACTGAATCGAAAAAGAACAGACATAATTGGATACAATTTAAACTTTGCTTTACCTCGATAAAATATTGATAAAACGATTATTTATAGCCAACTAAATATAGCCTTTGCTACGAACCCCCTCAAATCATTTACTCTATAAAGGCTTAATAAAATGAACAACAAACTAAAAGTATTTATTACTCTACTCACTCTTTTTTCCATTTCAGCATGTACGTCAAGTAACTCTTACATTAAACCTATCAATGGTCAGACATTGCAGGGAAACGAGAAAATTTCGTTTAAAGGTACAAGCTTTTACTTAGTTAACGGTGGCGATGGAAAAATGCAAACTTATACCTCTTTAGGTGCATCAGATGAGCCTGCTGAAGGCAGTGGTGAAGCGGCCCTTATCATTGCCAACGAGGCTCTTTCTGGTTTTACTGATCGCATGATAGTGGAGAATCAAGAATTAACAGAGGCACAAGCATTAGAAAATGCCGTAATCAACAAAAGTGATTATCTGATTTACTCACGTGTAGAGAAATGGACCGATCCTATTGGCATTAATTGCCAGAAATATTATGCGGATGAAGCTTCTGTATTGTTATCTTTATACTCGGTAAGCAACAAAAAACTCATCAACACTTCTCGTCTGGCCGATAAAAGTTGCCCCGCTAAGTTGAACGGTGTTCCTCTATCAACAGGTTCACCAGAAGGACAATATAGAGACCTGATTTTACAATGGATACAGACTAATTTTAATAAGTAGCCCCTTCCATCACATCACCTGTAATTCATAAACAACAAAGTTTGTAGCAGTGCCCGTTCGAGGTACGCTGCAAACGTGGTCAACTTTTCTTTTTTGATGCGAAAACACTCAACCTATCGCAAACCATCAGTCAGTTATTGACATAGAAACTCAATAAAACATATGCTTAGCCCACACTGGCAAAATCCAGTGTCAGGATTGGAACCCTGTATTATAACCACCGGCATGTAAATGCCAGCTTTTTGCTGGATTTTTTATGTGCGGCTTTGGCACACCTATATAAAGTAAAATTGGCTATTTTTAAGGCTATAGACTGAATTATGGTGAGCTGGACAGGGCAGCCTTCGGGTTGGCCGTCACGGTGGTGCGGTAGTTCCAACCTTGTTCAGTTCACCACCCTAAGATTGGAACCTTTTGTGGTGATAAGACTAAATTTACAACCACCGGAGATCACCATGACCCATCAAAACGAACCTGATTTCTACCTTCAAGTTGAAGACTTTATCCTAAACGCAAACAGCGATAACAGCGCAATTGATAACGAAATACGTGTTTTTCTGCTGACGTTGCTAAACCAGTTTAAACATCAAGATAAAGAATAACCGATAGAAGAAAGGCATCATTTGAGGTGCCTTTGCTGATCAAAGTTATCTTTTCTTGTGGTGTCAATCCGCTCTTGTTCTCTTGTTCTCTTGTTCTCTTGTTCTCTTGTTCTCTTGTTAGCTGATGCTTGTTAATTAGCTCGTTTTCGTCAAATAACGACTACGCTAACTTATCGAGATAAACGTCAATTTACTCCCCTGATAAACAAAAAAAGACCGAATGTTTACACACTCGGCCTTGATTAAATTAAGTATTTAATTACTTATTCTCAGTTCGTAAACCCAGCAATAAGCTGACACACATCGCCAATAAGATAAAGGTAAATGGTAGTGCTGTCGAGATTGAACCTGCTTGAAGTGCTTGTATTGCTTCAGTTCCACCGATCCAGAGTAATACGGCTGCAACAGCACCTTCTAGGAACGCCCAGAAGATTCGTTGCGTAACCGGGGCATCAACTTTACCACCAGAGGTGATACTATCAATAACCAGAGAACCGGAATCCGATGAAGTAATAAAGAATACCAGAACCAACACAATCGCAATTACAGATAAAGCGGTACCGAAAGGAATGGCTTCAAACATTTCGAACATCGCCAGTGGTACTTCCGTTAATCCATTTTGCCCTAGTGTTCCAACACCATTAATAACTTGATCAATCGCTAGTCCGCCAAATACAGACATCCAAATTAGTGTCACTACTGTAGGAACAATCAGTACCGCAGTAATGAACTCTCTAATTGTACGACCTCTTGATACGCGAGCGATGAACATGCCAACGAATGGGGACCATGAAATCCACCATGCCCAATAGAATACAGTCCAACCTTGGAACCAAGCCGTATCGTCACGACCAACAGGGTTACTTAATGGGATAATGTTTTCTACATAAGCCATAAATGTCGTCGGTATAGAACCAAACGTGACCGCGAAACCAATCAAGGCAACCAACAATAACAGCAAGAAAGCAACCAGCATGTTGATATTACTGATGACTTTAACACCGCCGTCGATGCCTCTCATCACAGACACTATTGCAAGTAGAGTCACGATGGCAATCACCACAATTTGCAGCCCTAGACCGCCTTCTGTTCCAAATACATGGTTGATGCCACTAGCTGCTTGCTGTGCTCCTAGCCCTAATGACGTCGCAAGACCAAATAGAGTGGCCAGTACCGCTAGAATATCAACGATATGTCCTGCCCAACCCCATGCTCTATCCCCAAGAAGTGGGTAGAATATGGAGCGCATAGAGAGCGGTAACCCTTTGTTATAGGTAAAGAATGCTAACGATAGCGCGACAACACCGTAGATTGCCCAAGGGTGTAGACCCCAGTGGAACATAGTCGCACCTAACGCCAGTTTTGCCGCTTCTGGTGAGTTTGCTTCAACATTAAGTGGTGTTTCGTACCACCCTGTAAAGTAAGCAATAGGTTCTGCAACACTCCAGAACATTAAGCCAATGCCCATCCCGGCAGCGAATAGCATCGCAATCCAAGATAAGAACGAGTAATCGGCTTCGGCTTCTTCGCCACCCAAACGGATTTTACCGTAAGGTGATATGATCAAACCTAAACAGAAAATAACAAAAATATTTGCTGACCATATAAAGAAACTATCAAATGAGCCAATTATCTGCCATTTAACGCCATCTAATACCGATTTTGCGGTTTCTGCATCACTAATTAAAGATGCCACAATAAACAGAACAATTAAGCCGGCACTAATACCAAATACAGGGTTGTGTACATCAAAACCCCACTTCTGAACGTTGTCTTGTCCTATTGTATAGTCCGTACTATCAATACTGTATTTATCAATTCCCTTAGTCAAAAATCCACCTTAACTTTCCGTTGTATTAATCTCAGCCAAAAAGGTAATTTTCTTTCAATTTAAGCAACGGTAACCCCAAATCTCACAACCATTTTGGCAAAGCCAGTTAAAATTATAGCAGTTATGAAAGTTAATTTCAGTTTTAAAGGTATTACTGTGACAATCGCGCAGCCAGCACTAACAAAATTAGTACAAAACACTAAGAAACCAATCTAATTTAGCATGCCTTTTTCTAGCGCATACTTTGCCAGCTCTGCGGTTGTATGAATATCAAGTTTATGTTTAATGTTTTGTCTATGGGTTTCTACCGTTCGATAGCTAATGTTTAATAATGAGGCGATCTTTTTGCTGCTGTGACCCTGTGACACCAATTTGAGCACAGACTCTTCCCGACGGCTTAGTGGGTTTACCTTCTTCGCGGATGGCGTTACCTGCTCGGTAAAGAGCGTTTGTGTGGTACTTTCACAAAAATAGGTAGAGCCTAAGTTCACTGTTTTGATCGCCTGAACCATTTTCTCGGCTGAAATCTCTTTGAGCATGTATCCCACCGCGCCAGATTGCATCACATTCATGATGTACTCTCGGTTGTCATGCATGGTTAGCATCAGCACTTTGACATGAGGAAACTCTTCTTTTATCAGCTCTGTCGCCTCTATACCATTCATTATCGGCATGCTTATATCCATAAGAACCACGTCGGGTTGGTGCTGTTTGACACTGTCAATGGCGGCTAAACCATTGCTAGCCGTGCCTACAACGTCTATTTCGCTTTCAGATTCTAGCCTTGCAATAAATCCTTCCAGTACAACTTGATGATCATCCACTATGATGACCTTTATCGGTTTTTCCATACCATTAATCCATCCAAATTCAGTAGAACAGTGATTTCAGTGCCAATGCCAATCTCGCTGGATAATTCAAAATCCCCGCCAATAAACTCTACTCTTTCTCTCATATTCCGCAAACCAATTCCCTTCTGCCTTGACGCTTCCAAATCATCAAACCCCTCTCCATCATCTCGAATCATCAATTGCAGCATATTCCCCATTTGCTGAAGAATGACCGTAATGGTTGAAGCATTGGCGTGTTTTTCAATATTGGTTAACGATTCCTGAGTCACTCGATACAAGGTTGTCGCAACTTCAGACTTTAGCTTGCCATCTTTGGTATCAAATAGAATATCGACTTCAACATGCTCACTATGGGAGCGAAAATCGTTGATTAAGGTACTTAACGCAGCTTCTAAGCCAATATCGTCCAGCGCACTAGGGCGAAGGTTATGGGAAATCCGTCGTACCTCATTTATCGCAATCACCAGCGAATGTTGTGATTTATCAAGATGAGTGCCTAACTCTTTTGAAGCGGGAAGAAGATTAATTTTGGTTGCCAATAACTCTAAATGGCACTTACTTGAAACCAGTAACTGATTAATGCCATCGTGTAACTCACGTGCCAGATGCTTCTTCTCATCCTCTTGAAACATCACGGTTTTATGGGCTAAGTCTTTTAAATTTTTATCGGCAAGTCTATGTTCATGAAGGTTAATAACCAAGGTAAGAACAATGATCACGGCTACAGTAAACGCCAATATCGTGATAACAGAGAAGAAGGTGGTCTCAATGTTCTGGTTAACCGAGTCTTTCATTATTGCAACATCTTGATGTATATCTTCGATGTAGAGCCCGGTTCCAATCATCCATTGCCACTTATCTAGCCACTCTACATATCCCAGTTTTTGTACCGTTTCATTGGTGGACGGTTTTTGCCATAAATAGCTATGAAACCCACCGCCATTTTGGGCTTGGTCAAGCAGCGCTTCTATTAAATAATTACCATTTTTATCTTGTAAACCAATCAGATTCTGCCCCACCAGTTCTGGCAAAATCGGGTGAACAATATTAGTGCCTTGTTTGTCGTAAACAAAAAAGTAGCCATCTGATCCAAAACGCATCTCATTGATGATAGCTTTTACCTGTTGCTTAGCATCGTCATCATCAATTTGAGCATTTTCGTATATCGGCTTTATGGCGCTAAAGGCGAGATCAACGCTATCTTTTAGCGCCGACTCTCTTGATTTAATTAAATTTTGGCGAAAGATCTCTACTTCTTTAGCACCAAGAGATTTTGTTTGATATATAGCAATCCAGCTGATACTGGCAGACACCATGATTAATGGTATGAGTGTGAGCAAAATTAGCTTTGCTTTGAGAGGCATTCCTTTTCCTCATAAAAAAACCGCTCCTATTATTAGGAACGGTTTTTATAATAGCAAGGTTAGCGACTCATCTAAAAGATTGCACGACAACTCCCTAAGCCAGATCACATTCCATAAAATTCAGGAAATAGTAGTAGTGAGATAAGCACTAACACTTGAATGGCGATAAATGGCATCACTCCCCTATAGATATCCATGGTAGTAATCCCTTTTGGTGCTACTCCTTTTAGATAGAAGAGACTAAAGCCAAATGGTGGAGTTAAGAACGACGTCTGTAAGTTCATCGCCACTAATATAGCAAACCATACCATATCAATGCCTAACAGCTCTGCGACCGGCGCAATGATCGGTACGATAATAAAGCATATTTCTACGAAATCGATGAAGAAACCGAGCAGTAAAATAACCAACATAACAATGATCAGGAAGCCCCATTTTTCACCGGGGATTTCCAGCATCCACTCTTCAACTAAAATGTCACCACCTGTGTAAGTGAATGCCATAGAGAATGCGGTTGCTCCTAACAGAATAGCGAACACCATCGCCGTCACTTTCACTGTCTCTTTAGAGGCGTGATAGAGCATAGACCAACTAAACTGACGGTATAGAATGGCAAGAACAATGGCACCCGCACCGCCTAACGCAGCGGACTCGGTTGGCGTTGCGACACCAGCAAATATGGAACCCAGAACGACTATGATCAGCGCCAAAGGAGGAATAACGGCTTTAAGCGCTTTGATGACCTCTTCACGGCGAGAAATAGAGTCGTCTCGATCTAACGCTTGTGCGGCTTGAGGGTTTAACTTGGCGTATATCAAAATGTAAAGTATATAGGCACCAACTAGCACAAACCCCGGCCATAATGCAGCCTGAAATAAGTCCCCTACCGGTACACCAAGCACATCCCCTAGCAAGATAAGAACAATAGAAGGAGGAATGATCTGTCCCAAGGTACCAGACGCACATATGGTTCCGCACGCTAAACCTTTATCGTAATTATATTTCAGCATTACCGGTAACGAGATAAGCCCCATCGCAACCACTGACGCACCAACCACACCGGTAGATGCCGCAAGTAATGCGCCAACCAATACCGTTGAGATCGCGATACCGCCTCGCACTCCGCCGAACAGTTTCCCCATCGACTCCAGCAATTGCTCAGCTAATTTGGTTTTTTGTAATACTAGCCCCATGAAGACGAACAGTGGCACTGCCATCAGTACCGTGTTTTCCATGATGGATTGAATTCGGTACGGCATAAAGGCAAACATTTCTATCCCTTCAGCCCAAACACCAAATATGAGTGCGATTCCACCAAAAGTAAAGGCAACGGGGAAGCCTATAAGTAGTGCAACCAAGGCGACAAAGAACATGACGATACCTATCATAACTCACCTCCTTTGTTGCTCGCTCCGCCATGAACAATATGGGGATATAAAATAGTGTTAATTGAATTCAGTAGCAGACCAATACCACTGATGGCCATAAAGATAAATGACGTTGGAATCATGGCTTTAATTACCCAGCGATAAGCTAAACCTCCGGGATCACCAGACGTTTCACCCAGTGCATAGCTCTCTTTAGCAAAATCTATCCCAAACCAGGCAACCAAAAGACAAAACGGTAGAAGAAAAATAAGGGTTCCTAATAGATCGATAATTGCCTTAGCTCGTAACGATAAGCGCTCATAAAACACATCGACTCTAACGTGACCTGCAGAACGAATGGCAAAAGGAACGCCAAGTAGGAATACGGAGGAAAATAGGTGCCACTCCATCTCTTGGAAAGCAATAGATACGTCATTAAACACATATCTCATTACCACATCATAGACAACATTAACCAACAGCAACAAAAACAGGATGCTCGAAAGCCAGCCTAAAACATCACCAATGCGGTTAACTAACTGTTCCATTTTAATGAGGGTTCTCATTTAAAACTCCATGGAAGACGATTACTTAATAATAATTAATTCTTGGGCGATAAAAGCTAAGCGGTTATCCACTTAGCTTTTTTACGTCAAGGTTATTTAGCCTGACTATTTAGGTATGCTCTATGAGAGATATCTGTCCACGAACGAACTTGTTGTAGATAATCCGCTTGAGACTTTTGAATCTCTTTTGTTAGAGGATCTTTAGCAGCATGCTCTTTAAGTAGCTTGTCGTTCGCCGCTTTCATCGCTTGCATTACTTTTGGTGGGAAATCTTTTACCTGTACATTTGGATATTCAGTTTTGATAGATGACCAGTTTTTACCGCTTTCATGCGTTGCTTGAGTATACATATCGTAAGCCGCAGTACGCATAGCTACACGTAAGATTTCGCGTAGGTCTTCAGGTAAGCGCTTCCAAGTACGTTGGTTAACTAAGAACTGAAGCTCTGATCCCGGCTCATGCCAACCTGTGTAGTAGTATGGTGCAATTTTGTGGAAACCCATACGTAAATCCAAAGATGGACCTACCCACTCCAATGCATCGATAGTGCGTCGCTCTAGCGCTGTATATAGCTCTCCCGGTGCAATGTTGGTTGGCTTAGCGCCCAGCTCAGCCAATACTTCGCCGGCAAAGCCCGGTATACGCATCTTCAGGCCTTTAAGGTCGTCAACCGTATTGATCTCTTTTTGAAACCAACCACCCATCTGAATATCGGTATTACCACCCGGGAATGAAAGTAGGTTATGAGGAGAGTAAACCTTTTCCATTAGCTCCATACCGCCGCCATGATAAAACCACGCATATTGCTCTGCTGGGGTCATACCAAATGGCATTGAGGTGAAATAAAGGGTGTTTGGAACTTTACCTTTCCAGTAATAAGAGCCTGAGTGGCCCATATCATATTGACCCGATTTCACCATATCAAACACACCAAGTGGTGCTTTATGTTTGTTGGCTGAATCAATCCTGATAACTAAACGACCATTTGACATTTTTTCTGCCATTGCCGCCATATTCTTTGTCGCGTCACCAAAAACCGGGAAATTTGGTCCCCATGTTTCTGCCAATTTAAGGCGATAAACTTTATCGGCCGCACTCGCTGACGTGGCAAGTACAGCGGAACAAGCAGCCGCCATTATCATACTTCCAGCAATGGCACGCTTTATTGATTTTTTAACTAGGCTCATACCCATAATCCTTTATCTACTAGAGTCAATGTGACAATTTTCATCGCTACAATGAACCAGTTTTAAATCTGTTTATATGGGAATGAACACGCACTCAAGTTACATCCAGAACATCAGGTAAGACCTTTGTATTACGTATAACTACTTAAGAAAAAATAGAGGTCAGAATTTATCTTATTGAATAATAGAAATTAATGGGATTAAGACAAATGATCAAACGTAATTAGTACTTAGGTAGTACTACATCAGCAACTTTATAATAAGGTTAATTTTATGTGATACAGAACAGGATTTCAGTAGCACAAAAACGCAAAAAGCCCCTGCAATAGGGGCTTTGTTACCTTTTAAGATATCTTGTCGTTATACGATCTTATAGATAACTTTGTTTCCTGCTAGCTGCTCTTTTGCTACTAGGTTTTCGTCCAACAGTTTTTTCAATGCTCCTGTTGCCCAAGATGATGCTTTGCCATCTTCTTGACCCGCTTCTAGACCAATGCCTTTTGAGTTAATACCTTCAGGCTTACTGCTTACGATATCCAAAACTTGTTGTTGTTTTGGTGTTAGAGAAACGGTCACTGCGCTCGCAGTTGATTTTGCTACTTCTTTTACCGGAGATTCTTTTACAGCTTTTACTGCTTTAACAGCGGGTTTCGTCGTTGCTGTAGCTTTAATACGCTTTTGCAGTTTCATCTGCACGTTACGTTTATGCGCAAGTCTCATTGAGTTGTTTCCTAAATTACTGCCCAATATGGCAAAAAATCAAAACGCGATTTATAACAAATTTTTCGTTGAATTAATAGCAGCTGTTGTTGAACTGCTCACATATCCAACAATTTTGTCGAAAAATCGCTAACTCCATACAATTTAACAGTTTTAGTAAGTATTAATATAGCGGCATTTCATCGGCCACAAATGGGTTTGTTCGTCTCTCTTTTCCAAAAGTAGACGTGGGACCGTGCCCTGGTACAAAGGTCACATCATTTCCTAACACCCAAAGTTTTTCTTTAATTGATTTAATTAAGGTATCGAAACTGCCTTGAGGAAAGTCTGTTCTACCAATACCACCAGAAAACAGTACGTCACCTACGAAGGCCAGTTTTGCCGTGTCGCTATAAAATATCACATGGCCGGGTGTGTGGCCGGGAGTATGGTAGACATTTAATACTTGGTTACCGAATGAGATAGTATCTCCTTCATCTAACCATTGGTTTGGTTCAAATGCTAACGTTAGCGGAAAACCGAACATTTGGCTCTGGCCTTCTAATCCTTGTAGCCAAAAATTGTCAGCCTTGTGTGGACCTATAACCTGACATGATAACTCTTCTGCTAATGGCGTAGTGCCACCCACATGATCCAAGTGTCCATGAGTTAAAGCAAGGGAAACCACTTCAACACCAAGCTCTTTAATTAGTGCTGCCAATTGTTTTTCATCACCACCGGGATCGATAACAATGCCTTTCATTGTCTCATCACACCAGACAATAGAACAATTTTGCGAGAAAGAAGTTACAGGAACAATTTGATATTGGAGACTCATAGTTTTACTCAATACTTAACAATCGCAAAACTATGACACCAGAAAAACAAGAATACAAGTTTTTACCATGATCGAACTTTGCCGGTGTCTATATGGACAAAATTACTTTTAGGATAATAGCCGACACCACCTTGTCTAAGGCTCATTGCCGCTTTTCTTACCTCACTAAGTTTTACCCCTTCCAAACTAAAATCCAGCGCTTTACCTTGCATATGCAAGCTCTTTTTCGCTACCCCACTGCCAGATTTGCTTCGAAGTAGATGGTTCGTTTCAGGAGAACGATAACCAGAAATAATATGTACTTTGGCGTCAGTTTGTAACAGAGACTGAATGGCGTTTATCTGAACAAGGAGTCGCCTATCAATAGGAAAAACTTGGTTCTGCCTAAAATCACGACAGATATGATCAATCTTATTTAGTTCAGACTGAACAAAATTAACACCATCGAAATAGTGGCTAACTAACTCTTCACCTGTATGCACATTCGTCATTAATATCTTCTGTTCTCGACTAGCAGAACTCGCTAGTGCGCGATGCGGATAGAATGTCGCTAACGAGATTCCGGCTACGACCGTTTTAATGACATCACGACGTGTCATGGATACTAATGGCATAAATTTAACTTTGTTTGAACACTAAAAGGCCACAAGCTAACGGATATAGATTATTAGGTCAAATAGGAATTTGTTGAGGCATTTTATCTAGTCGCCTTCAACCTTTGATGCCATTTTGAATCGGAAGGAAACTCATTTTTTGGTCAGTAGATAGCTTTCTTCACTATTATCATAAGCATAGGAATCGTAACCATAGTTGTCATAACCATAGATATCATTTCGGTACTGTATTAATCCATCTTCCAGCCAAGCGGTTTGATAGGTAAACAGCACCGGAATTTTCTTTTTCAGAGGAATTTTAACGTTAACTTTATCTTTTAGATCACTGCGTTTTGGTGCCTCTATCTGTTGAGTTTGCAAGAGCAGTGCTGCAAACTTGTCTGCATGCTGTACTCGCACACAGCCTGAACTAAATGCTCTAGACTGCTTATCAAAAAGATACTTTGATGGTGTGTCATGTAAGTAAATAGCTCTTGGATTAGGCGTATTAAATTTGTAGTAACCTAAAGCATTACGATTACCTGGTGCTTGAATAAACTTGTATGTAAAGTCCTCTGCGCGAATCTCATTCCAGTCTATAGAGTTGGCGGGGATCTCGGTATCTGCCCCCCAATACTCCACAATTTTAAAATTGTGTTTACCAATGTAATCGGGATCTCTTTTTATCGCTGGAATAATATCTTCTTTGGCAATCTTGCTGGGAACATTCCATGTTGGATTGAAAATTAAGGTATCCATTTTCACCTGTAACAAAGGTGTTTTTCGCTGTTTTCTACCGACAACCACCTTAGTAGAAAACGCTTCTTTGCCCTGCAACCAGTAATCGAGTTTAAAAGCAGGCAAATTGACCACGATGCTATTTTGCTTGTCCACTTTATATAAACGACCTCTTTCTATGTTTAAAGCGAGAACTTGCAGTCGTTTACCTACTGGATAATTGAGCCAATACAGAGTATCGGCTCCAATAACGCCGTCATCTTTTAAGCCATGCATTCGTTGAAATTTTTTAACCAAAAAGTACAAGTTATTGTCGTAGTATCGATTAATGGCATCCACGTTAGTCACATCTAAACCGACTAAGCGAATACGCCCTATTACATCCTGCTTACTTGGCATGTAGTCGCCACGCTTTAATACGGTGCCTGAGCGCATGACCACAAGATTGGATGGTTTCTCAACCTGAAAACCACCCAGTAACTCTGCTAGCTGATGTACATTTCCGCTGGCGCTTAATGTGTCCAGATAGGCCGCTAAAGAATCGTTTTTGATCTGCTCCGCCATGATGAATATATCCAGTGGCAAGGAAAAAATCTCTTTCTCAGAAATCGTGCCACCGAAAAACCATTTGAGTCCCTGTTTTTCAGCTGCGAGGGTATATTTTTGGTAACTAATAAATGTATCTGTTGCGAGTAAATCATATTCAAACAGCTTGGACTCATTACGTAATTGAAGCAGTACTTGATATCGATTTGAAAAATAGGGACTAAGTTGAGAGTAATGCATTAAAGCCAATAGCGTTTCTAAAGACTCTACCGCCTCTTTTTGATACCAAACCAGCTGAAATTGATTCTGTTCATACAAATGTTCAAGATCATTAGAATGCTGTATATATGACGCTATTGGTGAGCCAGAACTTAGCCAGTTAAGCTTGTAGAAAGACTCCAAAGCCAATGACTGAAAGGAAGCTGTAACTAGAACAATAAGCAATAAAAATCGCAAATACTTCACCTTACTTAAACGGAAACAGTTGGGGCAACTAATCAGACAAATAGATAGTCGCTGTAACTAAGTATGGCAAAAGATCTCACTAAAACTTATTAATTTAACGGGGTAACGGGTTAAAGTGAGACCTGAAAGCGGTAAAGGAGATAATCGACTCGCTATTCGGATTCAATATTTAGCTTATGATGACCGTGAGAAACTTTCGCTTTTAAATAGCTTTCGTTGCCACTCTTCAAATGAGCAGCCGTATTCACGACCTCATCAATTTCGATGCCATACTGCTGAATTTCGTTGATTTTTTTCGGATTATTCGTAATCAGCCTAATGTTATTGACGTTTAGAGCCTTTAACATTTGAGCCGCTTCTTCGAAATCTCTTAGATCATCGCCAAAGCCTAAATGATTATTGGCCTCGTAGGTATTCATCCCTTGGCTTTGTAATCGATAAGCATCGATCTTGTTGTACAGACCTATCCCCCGCCCTTCCTGTCTTAAGTACAAAATAATGCCACCTTCGGTTCCCATCTTATTGATGGTCTCTTCCAGCTGTTCACCGCAGTCACAACGAGACGAATGAAACACATCTCCAGTTAGACATTCTGAATGCATTCTTACTAAAGGTTTAACTTGCTCGGTATCTGCGGATTTAAAGACAACAGCGACATGTTCCTTATCGCTATTTAATCCTCGGAACGATAATATCTCAGCGTCAATATTACTTTTAGAACCGACTTTTAGGGCAACTCTGGCGCGAACTTCAGCCATATTTCTTCTCACTTAATCTAACTTACCGCTATCCATTAGGGTAAGCCTAGTTATCAGTCACAGTATAAGCAATATGGGGACTTAATCATTATTTTCAACCAATAACTTTCATCTATTGGAGATAATTGAATACTATACTCAAGTGACCTCAAGGTGCTTGTTCAGCGAGAATTTATTGGCTGCTGATCAAGGCACTGATTTGAAGGCATAGTTATTCTACGGCAAGAATCAGTAACACAGAGCAGGAGCCAATAAAACTCGCCCTTTGGGAGCACATCAACACGCCCATTTCTGCGTCAGATAATCTTGAAAGGGAA
>NZ_VTXE01000051.1 GCF_013114595.1 Vibrio sp. 99-8-1
ACTAGATGGGAAATTAATCTGGGCTGAAAAGAATCTAGCCCAGATATAATCTGACAGGCACCAACAAAGTGGGTAACTGTCAGATCAGGTCTGAGCTAGTACAGCTCATTATAATAAACTGGCTTGATTACAGTTGTAAGTTCACTGCCATATCCAATGTCATAGCAATAATATGCCTACCTCTTATATACAAATCGCTACACTTTAAAAGCCGACAACTGGTTTTTCAGTGAATTTGAGTTGTTCATCATCTCTTCGGATAAGCTCTTCGCTTGATCCGCAATAGCATCTATCTCGCTAGACATATCTGATATTGCCGTAACATTACGAGTAATCTCACTATTCACTCGCGACTGCTCTTCTGCGGCCGCTGCTATTTGATGATTTTGTTCATTTACATTGTCTATTTTTTCATTAATTCCCGCAAAAGTACGCTCGGCATTTTTCACTGAATCCATCGATTTCTGAACATTCTGGCTATTTACTTTCATCAGAGAAACTACCGAACTGGTATCCCGAGTCAACAGCTCAATCATCTCATTAATTTCTTGGGTTGCATCTTGAGTTCTTTGCGCTAAAACCCTTACCTCATCAGCAACTACTGCGAAACCTCGGCCTTGCTCCCCTGCTCTTGCTGCCTCTATTGCAGCATTTAACGCCAAAAGATTAGTCTGCTCTGCAATACCACCGATTACGGTCAATATCGTTTCTATATTGGCACCAGATTCAGCTAAAGAAGTTGTTTTTTTCTCAGCATTAGCAAGATCTTTAAATACAACTTCAATATGTTCCACCGTGTTTGCTATCTCTTCTACGCCTCTTTCACATTCATTCTGTGCTGAACTTGTTGAATCAGATGCTCGTCGAGCTGAAGCTGCTACTTCGTCTGATGCTGTCGCCATCTCATGTACCGCCACAGTCAGAGCTGATATCTCGTTATTTTGTATATCTAGCTTAGATTTAATTCCACTCGCTTTATCAGAACTAATAGAGGCGCTTTCAGAAACTTGAGTTCCTACTTGCTTAATGTCACCG
Source organism: Vibrio sp. 99-8-1 (assembly GCF_013114595.1). GTDB lineage: Bacteria > Pseudomonadota > Gammaproteobacteria > Enterobacterales > Vibrionaceae > Vibrio. The sequence goes on from NZ_VTXE01000051.1 coordinate 1,036, forward strand.
ATCAATCCTTGTAATTTAAGAAATAACTCATTTATTCGACGAGCTATTTCACCTGTTTCATCTTGCCTAATCACCTCAACTCTTTGTGTTAAGTCCCCTTCCCCTTTAGATATATCTCTTAATTTGAAAATAATATCCTTAAGTGTCGATGTAGCACTTCTGGAGGTAACAATCATTACAAGAGCACCGCACACAAGCGCCGCTATGCCCCCTAGCAATCCAAACGACATTGAACTAGCAGACTCGGAACTTAACCATAGATCAAAGTTATTTTTTTCTTTATTTAATATTGATTTAGGAACAGAGACATTAACAATCCATGGGTTGGCTGTTGTTGTATTTACCGGTGAAGACAATGAAATCAATTCGCCATTAGAAACCAATTTTTTACTACTACTATTGACCTTAAAACTATCTACCGTTAAATCACTAACCTCAGAAACTTTCTTTCCAACATTGCCAGCATTTTCACTATCAGCAAGAATTACCCCTTTCCAAGACAAAATCGTTACGCTGCCAGCTCCTCCATATAAAGAGTCTTTTAAGTTCACAGCTATTGATTGAATTTTTTCTAAAGATAAGTCAAAACCGATACTGCCAATAAGCTTACCATTAAGCTCTAATGAATCACTCACTGTAGTTATCAACTCTTTTCCACGGCTAGGAACATCATAAAAATAAGGTTCCATGAGAAACAACTTATTATTTTCATACGGATATAGGTGCCAATCATCCGTTCTCTCACCATTTGAATTAAGAGCTGTATTTGAAAATGACTCCATTGCAACAAAATCATATCCCCCCTTTCCATCTGGGTAATAAAAAGGAGCTAGGTTATTGTTTTTGTTCAAGCCTTTCACTGCATAAGGTGTTCGTTCAAAATTCGGTTGCCAAGTTGAGTCTTCGAAAACCATATACCCAGAGAAAACAGATTTGTCCTGAGGCATCATCGTGGCCTCAAAAAGCGATAAAAGAAAATCAGGCTCTTTTCCCTTTTTAGCCGAAATTTCCATATTTGACTTAAGAATACTCAAGTTTTTAATCACTGGAATCAACAAGTTTTCTACTTCACCTGTCGCTTTCGCAACAGCAGAACTTATACTTAATTGAGCGTTATCATCAAATGCATTGCTGATTCGTTGATTAATTTTTTCATGAATAGAAATGTTATTATATACATTAATCCCTAGGCCAATAACCAATACTACGGCCATCGAAACGATAGACAATAATGCAATTCTAACCGTTAATGAAAACTTCATAATAAATCCCTACCTATTCAATTTTAAATTCAGCATGCACGGATAAACCACTTACTCAATTTACTTAATAAAAGTACATTGAAGTAAAAATCTAGCTATAACTTATTAATATTGCTCTGATACCTCATGTTTAACTTAGTGATGAAGTCGGAGGTAACATGCTATTTACAATAGTTATGCATACAATAAAGGCTTACTGATAGATTAAACTGTAACTAGATGCGAGCACAAATAGATAGACTAAGAACTGTGACATTATCTAATTCTATATGTTATTAATAATAAATATTAAGAATAATTAAAAACAATTAAAATATAAGTCAGACTATTAAGTCGCCAGAGGGTTAAATAAACAACACCAAAATAATAAATTATTGTTGGTGTTGTTTATCATCTTACTTTTTCAGTACATAAATTAAAATTGCGCTGATAATGACAAATAAAGTGAACGATACTTATCACGTTTAACCTTATACTGTTCTGCTCTCTCTGCATTTGGTGTATGTCGCTGCTTTAGCTCCGGTATTGGACAACAGTCACTTACCGTTAGTCCTTCCGTTACCGCAAGTCTCGCTAACCGAGCGGCACCTAGAGCGGGGCCCACTTCTCCACCCACTCGATAGACCAAATTCATATTCGTGATATCCGCCAGCATTTGTCGCCAAAACTCACTTTTAGCGCCACCACCAATTAGGTTCACTTCCTCAGGCACTAACGAAGTTGCATGTAATGCATCTAATCCATCTGCCAACGCAAAGCCCACACCCTCGAGTACCGCTAAGGCCAACTCTAATTTGGTGGTAGAGTGCGTCATGCCAAAGAACACACCTTTAGCATTGGGATCATTATGAGGAGTACGCTCTCCGGATAAGTAAGGTAAAAAGATGACATTCGATTCTCTATCTGCACTCTGTTCAACCTCTTTCAACATAGAACCAACATCTGGTTGACCCGTTAATGAGGCGACCCAATCCAAACAGGATGCGGCACTTAAGATAACCGACATGGCGTGCCATGTTCGAGGTAATGCGTGACAAAAACTGTGCAACGCAGACTCTGGATTACCCACAAAACCATCACTCACTGCAAAATACACCCCCGATGTTCCTAGTGACAACATGGCTTGTTTAGGTTGAGTGATCCCTACCCCGATTGCACCAGCGGCATTATCTCCAGCTCCAGCCACAATGGGCACAGATGACATCCCCCATTGTTCTGCAATCTCCTCAGACAAAATCCCCGTAATTTCATCACCTTCAAACAGATCTGGCATATGTTTCCGAGTCAGCCCTGTCGCTGATAGCAGAGCATCATCCCAATCACGTTTTGCTACATTTAGCCACATGGTGCCCGCTGAGTCAGACATGTCAGAAGCAAAGTCACCAGACATCTTGTATCTAAGATAATCTTTTGGAAGCAGTACTTTATTAACCTTGTCAAAAATATCAGGCTCATTGTTTTTCACCCATAACAACTTAGGCGCAGTAAAGCCCGGCATCATGATATTTCCGGTAAGTTCTCGACTGTTAACGACCTGATGTTCTAGTGCTTGGCACTCAGCAAAACTCCGTCCATCGTTCCATAAAATAGCCGGCCTCAATAGCTCACCATTTTTGTCTAATAGAGTCGCGCCGTGCATCTGTCCAGATAAACCTATCGCTTTAACTCTGCTTAGATCATGCTGCTGTTGTAACTTCTTCACCCCCTTGTCAGTCGCACTCCACCAGTGAGACGCATCTTGCTCAGACCATAAAGGTTGAGGTCGAGAGACGGTTAAAGGCTCAGAATGCGTCGCAACTATCTGATCTTCATTATCGAGCAGCAACACCTTTACTCCAGATGTGCCCAAATCAATTCCTATATACATACCTTTTCCTTTGCTTCAGAAACCTGCCGTGGGTTTTAATATCAACTATCGTCGTCCAGTTTCATTAGAGGAACAATTACGTTTTTTATTAGTGAAATTCTCGGATTTCACTAACGAGTATTAGATCACATAGAGAAAACCAACCGCCTGATAAGATTTATGCACATTGACATGGAAGACTCGGAAGCTATGGATAAACGTTTTAGAATCACCTTGCTATTTAACGCCAATAAAGTCTATGACCGACAGGTAATAGAAGGGATTGGTGAGTATCTACAAGCGTCACAATGTGAATGGGATATTTTCTTAGAAGAAGATTTCATCACCCACTTGGAGCACTTTGAAGACTGGAAAGGTGACGGCATTATTGCTGATTTTGATAACCCCGACATCGTCAAAATGCTTGAGAAGACCGATATTCCTGTTATTGGCGTGGGGGGCTCTTATGAAGATAATCATGATTACCCAGACGTCCCCTATGTCGCGACAGATAACCATGCTCTTGTTGAGCTGGCCTTTCAGCATCTTAAACAAAAAGGACTAGAAAACTTCGCATTTTATGGTATTCCAGCCGATTCTTGGAAACAGTGGGCGCATGAAAGAGAGAAAGCTTTCAACAAATTAGTGAAAGCGGACGGTTACACGGGATCGGTATACCGAGGTAGTAATACCTCATCACAAACATGGCAGTACGATATGAACCGCTTAGCGGACTGGCTGCAAAGCCTTCCCACTCCAACAGGCATTATTGCAGTCACAGACTCCAGAGCCCGTCACTTACTTCAAGTGTGTGAGCATCTTAATATTATGGTGCCAGACAAGGTCGCTATTATCGGTATTGATAACGAAGAGTTAGCTCGCTACTTAACGCGTGTATCGCTTAGCTCTGTCGGGCAAGGGTGCAAAGAGATGGGTTATAGGGCCGCCAAAATGCTACATAAGCGCTTGGTCCATACAGAAAAGGCACATTCTGACCAGAGTGAGACGGAAAAAACGTCCCATAATGGTCAACCAATTCAACACGTTTTGGTCGCCCCAACGAAAGTTTATGAAAGACAAAGTACCGATTATCAGGCTTTAAATGATCCTTATGTTATACAGGCCATGCATTACATTCGACACCACGCTTTTAAAGGGATCAAAGTCGATCAGGTATTAAGTCATGTGGGCATCTCTCGCTCTAATATGGAAAACCGCTTCAAAGAAGAGCGAGGACACTCCATTCACCAAGAAATTCATAACTCCAAGCTCAACAGAGCATGTAGCTTATTGAGAAATACTGACCTACCTATTCAAGAAATATCGGAGCTTTGTGGCTACCCATCTCTGCAATATATGTACACGGTGTTTAAAAAAGACATCAATCACACCCCAAAAGAGTATCGGGATAAAGAGCGCAGTTCTCGTTAATTTTCCCAGATGAAGTGACCCAATATTAAAAATCCGCCATAACCTATCAGCTATGGCGGATTTCTATTTTTCTCTCTAACTAACTTGACGTTAATAGATTTAAAGCAACATCAATACATTCAGTTCAAGAATGGAATCGAAGGATTAGACGTATTGATGTGCTCACTATGAACGAATCTTTTTGAGGTTACTCACAACATTAACGACGCTGTTTTGTTGCACTGTCCATCCATACTGCCAACAACAATATTCCGCCTTTAACAATGTATTGCCAGAAGGTGGGAACATCCATCATGCTCATACCGTTATCCAGAGAGGCCATAATAAAAGCACCAATAACTGCACCGATAACCGTACCCACACCACCCGCCATACTGGTTCCACCAATCACACAGGCTGCGATGGCATCTAACTCAGCAATATTCCCTGCAGAAGGCGAACCTGCCCCTAAACGAGAGCTCAGAATAAGCGCGGCGATGGCCACAAGAAAACCATTCATGGCATACACTGACAGCTTGGTCTTCTCTACATTTATCCCAGAGAGACGACTCGCTTCAATATTACCGCCAATGGCGTAAATTCGACGGCCAAAGCGAGTTTTAGTAGCAATAAAAGAGCCTGCAATAAGAAATATCGACAACAACAGAACAGGTGTAGGAACGCCACGGTAATCATTAAGCAGGGCGATAATAGTAAGCACTGCGATACCAATTAAAGCACTTTTTGCTAATGTTGACGAAGTAGAGCCCACCTCTAACTGATACTTTCTCTTGGTTACATTGCGTTTTTGCTGCCAAGCAAAATAGAGAGCTAAACCTGCCATCGCACAAACCAAACTGACCATATCAGGAAGATAACTTTGTCCAATAAGCGCCATAGACTCTGACGTAGGCGCGACCGTTGTACCATCCGTAATACCAATCAATATCCCACGAAATGCCAACATACCGGCTAGAGTTACTATGAATGAAGGCACCTTGCGATAGGCCACCCACCAACCATTCCAAACACCTAAAGCAAAACCCGCCACTAATGTTATCACTATCGTGACAGGCAAAGGCAGACCAAACCAAACATCTAAAATAGCGGCCACACCACCCAATAGTCCCATCATTGAGCCAACAGACAGGTCAATTTCGCCACTAATAATGACAAAAACCATACCAATCGCCAGAATACCGGTAATTGCAGTTTGTCTAAATAAATTGGATATGTTTCTTGGGGTTAGATAGCTCCAGTCTGTCATAATGCTGAAGAACAGCATGATAAATACAATCGCCGCTGCCATCACCAGCAACTGAACATTCATCGATTTAATCTTGCCCAATAGATCTATGCTGCTTGTTTTGTTTAACTGATCCGATTGTTCAATCATGCTGCTACTCCTTCTGATAACGCACAATCCATAATAATTTCCTGAGTAAGGTTCTCGTTCACTAAGTCGCCTTTGATGATCCCTTCGTGCATAACGAGTACACGGTCGCTAATGCCCAGAACTTCAGGTAGTTCAGAAGAGACCATGATGATACTGATGCCTGCTTTAACCAGTTTGAACATCAGCTTATAAATTTCATATTTAGCACCAACATCAATACCTCGAGTAGGCTCATCCAAAATCAAAACCGTCGGTTTCACCATTAAGAAACGCGCTAAAATGGCTTTCTGTTGGTTACCTCCAGAAAGGTTTCTAATGGGGAGAACGCTATTTGGTGTTTTCACGGTTAGGTCAGTCAGCGATTGTTGAATCGCTTTGGCTTCATTTATGTCATCCAGTACGCCGGCGTTGGAGAACTGATCTAATGCCGCTAAAGATATATTTTGTCCAACCCCCATAATGGGAACAATGCCGTTACGTTTTCTATCTTCCGGCACCATAGCAATGCCTGCCTGCAAAGCATCTCGGCTGCTGCTTATCTGCAGTTCCTGACCTTTTAAATAGTAACGACCTTGGTGTTTACCTTGGTAACATCCATAAAGGCACTCCATCAACTCGGTTCTACCTGCTCCCACTAGCCCAGAGATACCTAATATCTCGCCCTTTCTCAGCTCAAATCCGGCATTATTGACTTTTACAATGGAAGCATTAGATTTATCCCATGCACTCACGTCTCTGACAGACAAAACGAGCTCGCCAATATCATGCTCTTCTCGAGGAAATAGCTGTTTCATCTCGCGGCCAACCATCATGGTTATGATGTCATCGGTTGTCATTCCCGCAGCCTGTCTCGTGCCAATGTGAGCACCATCTCGAATAACACAAATATGGTCAGAAATGGCTTTAACTTCTGCCAGCTTATGAGAGATATAAATACAACTTACCCCCGAATCTCGCAGTTCAATAACCAGATTCAGCAGTATTTCGGTTTCAGACTCTGTTAATGGAGCGGTAGGTTCGTCAAGCACCAATAATTTAGCGTTTTTTGACATGGCTTTTGCTATTTCTACGAGCTGTTGCTGACCCACTCCCAAGTCACCAACTATCGTCTCAGGAGAGACGGACAGATTCACTTTCTGCAGTAACTTTTCCGCTTCAAAATGCATCAATTCATAGTTCATCACCCCAAAATCACACAGCTCAGCACCAAGAAAGAGGTTTTCTAAAATGGATAGCTCTTTGACCAAAGTCAGCTCTTGGTGAATGATAGCAATGCCTAGAGCTTCTGTGTCTGCGATGTTTTTTGGCGTTATTTTATTACCTTTAAAAATGATATCGCCTTGATAATCACCAGCTGGATAAATACCACACAACACTTTCATTAAGGTTGATTTACCTGACCCATTTTCCCCACATAGAGAAAGAATTTCACCTTGCTCTAAGCGAATACTGACTCCGTCTAGCGCTTTAACTGGGCCAAACTTTTTGACGATATCGCGCATTTCTAGTAATGGAGACATACAAACTTACTCCTTATTAAGACAGTGGTGCTAGATACAATCCAGCGCCAGCATGTCATTCATAGTTACTTACGATAAACGTCTTTTTCGCTGTGGAAGCCATCAGCAATAACTGTTTTCTTTAGGTTATTGATATCAACAGCAATAGGCTCTAACAACCAAGAAGGAACGTCTTTCAACCCATTGTTTAACTGAGCATTCCAACGTGGTTCATCGTCATTACCCAATACCACAGAGATCTCAGCTGCACGTTGTGCTAGCGCCACGATAGGCTTATAAATGGTCATCGTTTGTGTACCATCAACAATTCGACGTACCGCGGCCAAATCTGCATCCTGCCCCGAAATGGCAACTTTGCCTGCCAATCCTTGTGCGTCTAAAGCCTGAATCGCACCACCAGCAGTGGAGTCATTTGACGCTACAACCACATCAATATTGTTGCTGTTTGCCGTTAGCGCATTTTCCATAATTTTCAGCGCATTCTCAGCTAACCAGTAATCCGCCCATTGGTCACCAACAACCTGTACGTCACCACTATCAATTTTCGGCTGTAAAATGTTCATTTGGCCTTGTCTAAATAGCTTGGCGTTATGGTCAAAAGAAGACCCACCTAACAGAAAGTAACGACCCGACGGCTTAGCTTCTAACATAGCTGTAGCCTGCATCTCACCAACTTTTTCATTATCAAAAGAGAGGTAAAAATCAATATCTGCATTACTGATTAAGCGGTCGTAAGCAAGTACCTTAATGCCATCTTGTTTTGCTTCCTTAATCACATTTGATAACACCTCTCCGTTGGTTGGAATAATAACCAACACATCCACGCCACGAGATATCATGTTTTCTATCTGAGAGATCTGAGTTTGCTCGTTACCATTGGCAGATTGAACATAAATTTTGGCGCCCAGTTTTTCTGCTGTATTAACAAAGATATCTCTATCTTTTTGCCATCTCTCTAAACGCAAGTCATCAATTACCATGCCTATTTTTACTGTTTTTGCAAAAACAGGTGCACTAATACTAATTAGAACAGCGCATAGAAGGGTTATAATCTTTTTCATTCTACTATCCTTTGTATCACGTCATATTTAATTTTATGTATACCAATTCACTTGTACTGTGAATATTCAAAACTCTAACCTATTATTTGAAAAAATCTCTTCATGGATTTTATTTAACATTTATGATTTTTTGTTTTTTTAACTAACTGTGATCAAGATATAAATAAGCAACAGCTAAAGAAGAGCGTAAAGCCAGTTCACCCAACCGATTAAAGCAATTAAATTTCAACAAGTTAACTCAACAACCAAGGCGATAAAGCGATATTTACTACCATAAAAATATGATTTTCTTAGCTAAATATCACTATTTAACGATTTATGAGAGCCAAAGCACAATAAGTAAAAACATGAAATTTATTACTAAATTTCATAATTGAATGAATTTAAATTAAAGCTAAATATAAATTAACCAAGCACACTGATCGTTAATTGAAATTTAATCTCCAATATAGTTAACATCTAAATAATTCAATCTCAAAAACAATTAATACGGAATTTATGGCCATGACTGAGTTTTTTAAAAACATAAGTAATATTAAATATGAAGGGACAGAATCCAATAACCCTTTAGCCTTCAAACATTATGACCCTGAAGCCATCGTGCTTGGTAAATCCATGAAGGAACATCTTAGATTTGCTGCATGCTACTGGCACAATTTCTGTTGGCCAGGGTCGGATGTTTTTGGTGCCAGTACCTTCGATCGCGCTTGGCATAAAAATGGTAGCGCCATGGAGATGGCAAAAATGAAAGCGGATGCCGCATTTGAATTCTTTACCAAGTTAGGCGTGCCATATTACTGTTTTCATGACATCGACGTGTCACCTGAAGGAAACTCGTTAAAAGAGTATGTTAGGAATTTCGCTGAAATGACTGACGTACTAGAGAGAAAACAACAGGAAACAGGTATGAAATTACTTTGGGGAACAGCCAATGTCTTTTCTAACCCACGCTTTATGTCTGGAGCCAGCACCAATCCAGATCCTCAAGTATTCGCCTACGCATGCGCTCAAATATTTAATGCCATGAACGCTACCCAGCAATTAGGTGGGGAAAACTATGTACTCTGGGGAGGACGTGAAGGTTACGAAACCTTATTAAACACCGATCTGCGCCAAGAGAGAGAGCAATTAGGTCGATTAATGCAGATGGTAGTGGAACACAAACATAAAATCGGTTTTAAAGGCACTATATTAATTGAGCCAAAGCCACAAGAACCCACCAAGCATCAATATGATTATGACACCGCAACGGTATACGGATTTCTAAAACAGTTTGGTCTTGAGAAAGAGATCAAAGTGAATATTGAAGCTAACCACGCGACACTCGCAGGACATAGTTTCCAGCATGAAATTGCCACCGCTATCTCTTTGGGATTATTTGGTTCCATCGATGCCAACAGAGGCGACCCTCAACTAGGCTGGGATACCGACCAATTCCCGAATAGTGTAGAGGAAAACTCGTTAATAATGTATGAGATCCTTAAAGCGGGCGGCTTCACCACTGGAGGTTTCAACTTTGATTCCAAATTGAGACGACCTTCTATTGATGCAGAAGATCTCTTCTACGGCCACATTGGCGGCATGGACACCATGGCGAAATCACTACAGATAGCCGCCAGTATGATTGAAAATGACTTACTGTCGCAGAATATTGCCAATCGTTATGCGGGCTGGAACCGTGACTTAGGCCGACAAATTCTTAATGGTGACCTGAACCTAGAAGATATCGCTAAGTACGCAATGAGTAACAATATTCAGCCAAGCAGAGAATCTGGCAAGCAGGAGTTGTTAGAAAATATAGTCAACAGCTATTTATACAAGTAAACCTCTTACACCAGAAGTTTAAACAACTGGCTGTGACTCAAGAGTAGCTTCCCCCGAGCTACTCTTTTTTTATTCTCTTTGCACACTTCTCGGTCTCGTTTTCTACTATCCACTATTTAACACAGCAGCAACTGCTTGCTTTTCCAGCGCTTATTTCGCATATTATATTCAAGGATTTACCTTAGATAACTTTGGCTTGGAGTCGTTATGGATGACAAACAACAAACGCTTTGGCAGCAAAGAATCAATAACGAACACAAACTAAGACGTAAAGATCACCGAGATCCTTATCAACGTGACCGCGCAAGAATTTTGCACTCTGCTGCATTTCGACGCTTACAAGCCAAAACTCAAGTACATGGCACCGGGGTAAATGACTTTCACCGAACTCGACTCACACACTCATTAGAAGCGGCGCAAATAGGCTCTGGCATTTTGGCTCAATTGGAACAAAAACAGCCTAACAAGCAAGCATTACTGCCTTCCGCCAGCTTAATTGAGTCTCTCTGCCTTGCTCACGATATTGGTCACCCTCCTTTTGGTCACGGTGGGGAAGTGGCGCTCAATTATGCCATGCGTGACCATGGTGGGTTTGAAGGCAATGCTCAAACATTTCGCATCATGACTCAATTGGAGCCATACACAAAATCTCACGGAATGAATCTGTCGAGACGAACACTACTTGGCTTATTAAAGTATCCATCATTATTGAGTGAAGTACGAAGTGAGCACTTACCTAATCCGGTATCTCATCAACGTAAGCTAAAAGCAAAAGAGTGGACACCAGCCAAAGGCATCTACAATTGTGACAAACCGGATTTTGAATGGGTACTAGAGCCTTTATCTGACAATGATAAACAACAGTTCTGTTCTAGCCGTAAAGTGGATGATTCTCCTTTAAGCCACCGGAAAACCAATTTCAAATCCCTCGACTGCTCAATTATGGAACTGGCAGATGACATCGCTTATGGTGTTCATGATCTTGAGGACGCCATTGTGCTGGGAATGGTGAACCACCATCAATGGCAGGAAGCTGCCGCCAGTCAATTAGCCGAATGTGGCGATGCATGGTTTGAAAGCAATATCAGTACCATTGGAGAGATGCTGTTTTCCGGAGAACATTACCAGCGCAAAGATGCCATTGGCGGCATCGTCAATACCTTCTTAACCAGTGTCAACGTACAGCAGGTTCACCATGCTGAATTCGACAGCCAATTGCTAAGTAGCAACGCCTATTTGGAAGGCGACTTAGCAAAAGCGTTGGCGGTATTTAAACACTTTGTCAGTGACTATGTTATTCAGATTCCAGAGGTTCAAATTGTAGAGTACAAAGGACAACAAATAGTGATGGATCTTTTTGAGGCACTAAGTGCTGATCCAGAGCGTCTACTCCCCGATGCAACCAAGCAGAAATGGTTGCTGGCAAATGAACACGATGGCAATGGTATGCGAGTAATATGTGATTATATTGCGGCAATGACCGACGGCTATGCACAAAAACTTCACCAACAGCTGTTCTCATCTCATGGATAATAATCAACAATTTCAACTGCTGGTAGAAACACTAGAAGCATCAGCGAATCTGGATAATGCGGAGAAAATGAGAGCTTATGTAAAAGATAAGTTTCTATTTTTGGGTATCAAGACACCGCTACGTAGAACGATAACTCGTCCATGGTTAGCATTACAGCAAGCAAATATCTTTAACTTCTTCCGTTCTTCTCTTTAGCTAGTCGCTATTTTCTATCGGTTATATCGCTGCTTAACCAGTTCTGCTGGAACCTGCTGCAAATACGCCTCAACAAACTGCTCGAACGCGAACAGTAAGGGAGTAAAATCAGAATCTGGCTCGATAACCGATAAGGCGTGATAACCTGCTTCAACCGTAGACAAGCTATTGCTGTCAGGTGCTTTCCGTATTGTATACTGCCCTTGAACACTATTCGCTAATCGGTAGCTTGGCAAATGATGTAGGTTTGTTGACAGCTGATACATTTTAAACGCCTTTTTCCACGTACCATCTAGCAATATTAAACGCACACTGTTTTTATCAGCTTTAGTCTGCCTTGATGATTTATGCTTTGCTGAGGGTATATTCTGTAGCGACAACTCCATGGCATTCTCAGCAGGGTAAAGCAATAAATTATCGTATCCGGGCTGCTGCAGTAACTCATTAAATGGCGAATGTTGCGAAAAATCTTCGCCAATAAAACAGTGACAGTTTGACAAAGATAAGGTAAGAATTTTTGCCGTCCCTTTGGCTCGCTTCACTTCTGTCGGATGTTGTAAAATGATAAGCTGCGTTTTCGCCTGCACTGTCTGTATCATTGAACAGATACACGCTTTTTTTGCTCTACCGCATTGAGCACAATATCGAGACATATAGTGAATAGATACCTTCTGTTAACCATCATTACTGTTATCAGCGCCATTTTACAACTGCCTCAAATTCAGGCAACCGTTATATGGCATGCCACTCTTATTGAGCAAGGAGAATGGTGGCGAATCCTAACAGGAAACTTTACTCATACTAACGTGACTCACCTAATTATGAACATGGCAGCGTTATGGATCATAACCTATCTTTTTCGCCCTACAGCCAGCAGCTTATTATTCATCTTAATCAGCAGTGCCATTTTTGTTGGTGGAAGTTTGCTCTTTGATAATTTAACAATCTATGCCGGATTGTCAGGAGTACTGCACAGTATATTTGCCTATTACGCCCTCTGTGAAGCGTTATCCGGGCGACGCTCCAGTTGGTTACTTGTGATTGGGGTCATTGCAAAAATCGCTTATGAGCAGTGGTTTGGCCCATCATCGAGTACCGCAGCATTAATTGAAGCCAATGTCGCGATTGAGGCGCATCTCGCTGGCGGCGTGTTTGGTACTACGTGTGCGATACTGGTGAACTTGAGCCGAAAATGGTCTTTAATAAATAAACCACGCAAATGAACAGATAAAAAAGACAATTTGATTATCTATCTAAGCCACCTCAGCCCGGAGCAATACTAAGTAATTTAACCTCAGCTCAGGATAATTTAGGCGATTCCGAACCGAGGTTAAACACTACAACTCTATTCTAGAACGGTTCTTTTCGATAAATGCGGGGCCAATTCCTTTTACATTCATTAACTCATCCACCGTTTTAAAAAGACCAACTTTCTCTCGATAGTCAATAATCCGCTGCGCTTTAGCTTCTCCGATGCCGGTTAAAAGCGTGGAGAGCTCTTCTAAGCCTGCAGTATTAACATTGACGGTGATTGTTATGCCCTGATGCTCTTTATCCGTTAGCTGCCCTTCTGGCGTAGCGTAGCTGGGGAGAGTAAAAGTAAAACAGAGTAAAAATAGAGATAATCGTTGATACATTCGCATATTCGTTCCTCCATAGTATTGAAATGCAGCAGTATCATCAGCCACTCATCGTGCTTTTGTCGTTGTTACTGCGACAAAAATAGAACGGGCCGCTAAAGCGGCCCGTTTGATTTACTATGATTGAACATTAATTTACGGCTGAGCGCTCACAACGTAGTATTCAATGTCAGCATCTACACGAAGCGTTTTCACCACAGCATCTATATCTTGCTGAGAATTTGAACGTGCAAGCTGAGCAGTAATCTGTGTTGTAAAGTCAGCATTATCAGACGTCATTACTTTATCTAGCTCAACAACAATAATGTTACCTTGCAAGTCCGTTGTCTGAGTATATGTGGCTTGTTCTTCTGTTGGCTTAGCCATAGCAAAGACTGCTTGCGCCAATGGGTTGCCACGATCAATGGTTTCTAACTCACTAAATGATACGCCATTGTCGGCCATGACTTTGTCGTCGCCTTGTTTAAGTGCTTCAACAACCGTAGTTGCAATTTCCATTGCTTGCTGCTCACCTTTAACCGCTGACAACTGAGCAACCACTTGCGATTTTACCTCTTCAAACGGTAGTACTGTCGCATCACGCGTCTCTTCAACACGAACAACAATAACGTGCTCAGGGGCAACTTCTATCACTTCAGAGTTAAGTCCGTCTTCTCTTACTTCTGGGCTTAAAATTGCCTGCATTACGGTTGGGTTAAGCAGTAATGCTGGAGCATCAGCCTGAGAAACAAAGTCGGTAGTTACAATGTTTGCGTTGATCGTCTCGGCAGCATCATCTAACGAATCAGGATACTCAAACGCCACTGTTTCTAGCTTAGTTTGTAACGCATAAAACTGCTCAATAGCTTCTTGCTCTGCCATCTCAGTTTTAATTTCCGCTGCAACATCAGCAAATGCTTTTGCTTGAGAGGCTTTCAGAGCGTCCAGCTTGATAATATGATAACCAAAAGCGGACTTAACTAAACCTGTGGTTTCACCTTCTTTGCTTAGCGCAAATGCTGCCGCTTCAAATTCTGGGTCCATCACATCTTTTTCTACCCAGCCTAGAGAACCGCCCTCTTCTGAACTGCCGATATCTTCGGATTTCGCTTTTGCCAGTTCTGCAAAGTCGGCACCAGCGTTGAGTTCATCCAGAATCGCTTGTGCTTTCGCTTCATCGTCCCCTTCAACCAGAATATGGCTTAGCTGACGCTGTTCTGCTGACGAGTACTTATCAATATTTTCGTAGTAGTACTGTTCAGCTTTCTCATCACTAATTTCAATTTGATCTTTCAACGCTTGGGCAGAAAGTTCGATATAGGCAACTTTTGCTTGTTCAGGGCGAGTATAGCTTGATGAATTCGCGTCGTAGTATTCTTGTAATTCGCTGTCTGTTAACTCAACATTTTTAGCGTAATCTTCGATATTGAAAACGATGGTGCGAATGTCACGGGTTTGAGTCAATAATGCATTTTGAGCATCGACTTCAGCAGCCAAAGAGAATTCACTGTTTTGCAACGCAGACAATACTTGCTGACGTGTCATATCACGGCGAAGGTATTCTGCGAAACTGTCTACTGAGAAACCGGCTCTTCTTAATGTGGCGGCATAGATATCTTGATCAAACTTGCCATCATTCTGGAATTCTTGCATACGCAGAATTTGGCTTCTGATTTGCTCATCACTAATACGCATGCCAAGAGACTCGGCGTACTGCTCTAAAAGAACTTGGTTAATCATCCGATCTAGGATTGATTTTCGGAAAGATTGAACATATGCCGGATCAGCAAGAAGGTTAGCAAAGTAGTCCCCCATTTGCGATTGCATTCGGTTACGTTCACTTGTGTACTCTTGCTCAAAAGCACCGCGACCAATTTCTGTATTATTTACTTTTGCCGCGGCATTGTTGCCACCACCAGTAATATAGCTGCCAACACCGGCAAATACGAAAGAGAGGATAATTAACCCAAGGATAATCTTAACCGCGATGCTGTTCACGCCTTCGCGTAATCGATCCATCATAATCTTACTTGTCTCCACAGATTGAGCCAGAAGAAGGTTCTTCGCTCACTAAAAGTTGAATAGCCGAATAATATCAGAAAAAGAAATGCGCACCAATGTGATGCGCATATTTACAATCTTTAGTTAGACAAAAGTTGTCTAGACTTGCTTAGTTACAAGCTTCTTTAAGAGCTTTACCTGCTTTAAATGCTGGTACTTTAGCTTCTGCGATTTGGATTTCTTCGCCAGTTTTAGGGTTACGACCTGTGCGAGCAGCACGAGTACGAACGCTAAATGTACCAAAACCAACTAGAGCAACTTGCTCTTCAGCGGTTAAAGTTTCTGTCACTGCTTCAATGAAAGCATCAAGTGCACGACCAGCTGACGCTTTTGAAATATCGGCATTTTCTGCGATTTTTTCTACTAATTGTGTTTTATTCACGTTTATTCCCCTTGTCGTTACCTGTTATTTTTTGAATAGGTAACATTCGTTCCATATAAAATATAAATTCTGCGCTAAGCCTTTAGGAATATAGCTTAAAGCAACAGTTGCCTAACTTAGCGCCCAAAAAAAACGCTGACAAGTATTTTTCCACTCTGTCAGCGTAATTCTTTACTTATTTTTGCAGCAGGTCACTATTTTGCGGACTCTACAGTAAAGCCCGACGGGTCTTTCTCTAGTGCAACGCTCAATACTTCGTCAATCCACTGCACCGGTTTAATCACTAAATCAGCAATAACGTTGTCCGGAATCTCTTCTAAATCACGTTCGTTGTCTTTAGGAATCAATACCGTCTTAATTCCGCCACGATGTGCCGCAAGTAATTTCTCTTTCAGTCCACCAATCGGTAATACTTCACCTCGAAGAGTAATTTCTCCGGTCATAGCCACTTCTGCTCGAACGGGATTACCCGTTAAGCTAGAAACCAGCGCGGTACACATTGCAATACCCGCACTAGGGCCATCTTTTGGTGTTGCACCTTCAGGAACGTGAACGTGTATGTCACGCTTCTCATAGAAGTCTTCATTGATGCCTAACTTACCAGCACGACTACGCACAACCGTCATCGCAGCCTGAATCGACTCCTGCATAACATCGCCCAGTGAACCTGTTTGCGTCAGCTTGCCTTTACCCGGCATCGCTTCAGTCTCGATAGTCAGCAAATCACCGCCTACTTCGGTCCACGCTAGGCCAGTGACTTGACCAACGCGGTTGCTTTCATCTGCTTTACCGTAATCAAAACGTTGAACACCTAAATACTCTTTTAGGTTATCCATATTCACCGTTAGCTGCTTAAGGTTTTTATCCAGCAGGATGTTTTTCACCGCTTTACGGCAGATCTTAGAGATTTCACGCTCTAGACCACGTACACCCGCTTCACGCGTGTAGTAACGGATAATGCCAATAATCGCTGAATCTTCGATGTCAACTTCACCAACTTTCAATCCATTGCGTTTCATCTGTTTTTCAACAAGATGTCGCTTAGCGATATTCAACTTCTCATCTTCGGTGTAACCAGAAAGACGAATAACTTCCATACGGTCTAAAAGTGGCCCTGGAATGTTCATCGAGTTCGATGTAGCAACAAACATAACGTCAGAAAGATCATAATCCACTTCTAAGTAGTGATCGTTAAAAGCGTTATTCTGTTCTGGATCAAGAACTTCCAATAGCGCTGATGACGGGTCACCACGCATATCAGATGACATTTTGTCTATCTCATCTAGCAAGAATAGTGGGTTTTTAACCCCAACTTTAGACATTTTCTGGATAAGCTTGCCCGGTAACGAACCGATATATGTGCGTCTATGACCACGTATTTCAGCTTCATCACGAACACCACCTAATGCCATACGAACATATTTACGACCTGTCGCAGAAGCAATAGATTGACCAAGTGATGTTTTACCAACACCTGGAGGACCAACCAAACAGAGTATTGGACCTTTTAGCTTATTAATACGGTTTTGAACCGCCAAGTATTCTAAGATTCGTTCTTTCACTCGCTCCAGACCATAATGGTCGTGGTTAAGCACTTGTTCTGCTTTTGCTAAGTCTTTTTTCACTTTAGAACGTTTTGCCCAAGGTACGCCAACCATCCAATCGATGTAACTTCTAACCACGGTCGCTTCTGCCGACATTGGTGACATCATTTTCAGTTTTTGCAGTTCTTGCTCGGTTTTTTCACGAGCTTCCTGAGGCATTTTTGATTCTTCAATTTTTTTCTTCAGCGTTTCAAACTCGTCAGGCGCATCATCCATGTCACCGAGTTCTTTTTGAATCGCTTTCATCTGCTCGTTCAGATAGTACTCGCGTTGAGATTTTTCCATCTGTTTTTTCACGCGACCACGAATGCGTTTTTCAACTTGCAGTATGTCGATTTCCGATTCCATTTGTCCCATCAGGAACTCGAGACGTTCGTTAACATCTACAATTTCAAGCACTTGTTGCTTTTCTGCCAATTTCAATGGCATGTGCGCGGCGATGGTATCTGCCAAACGCGCAGCATCATCTATACCTGATAGAGACGTTAGCACTTCTGGTGGGATTTTTTTGTTGAGTTTTATAAAGCCTTCGAACTGATTGATAGCACTGCGAACAATCACTTCTTGCTCTTTCTCATCAAGATCCGGGGTGATCTGATATTCGGCATCCGCTAAGAAAAAGTCATTTTCTTTAAATTGGTGAATTTTGGCTCTTTGCTGACCTTCAACCAACACCTTTACCGTTCCATCAGGAAGCTTCAACAACTGCAAAATAGTTGCAATCGTTCCTATACCAAATAGATCGTCGATGGTTGGCTCATCGGTGTCTGCTTCTTTTTGAGCGACAAGAAGGACTTGTTTGTTGTTATCCATTGCTGATTCCAAGCAACTGATCGATTTTTCACGACCAACAAACAAAGGAATGACCATATGCGGATAAACCACAACATCACGCAGTGGTAGCACTGGAATCTCGATACGTTCGGAACGTTCCAAGTTCATATTTTTCTCTCTATCCGTTTGTTCTTATGAGAAGTATACTCAAGTAACCTCAAGATATTTGTTCAGCGAGAATTTATTGGCTTCTGATCAAGGCACTGATTTGAAGGCATAGTCATTCTACGGCAAGAATCTGTAACACAGAGCAGGGGCCAATAAAACTCGCCCTTTGGGAGCACATTAACATGCCCACTTCTGCGTCAGATAACCTTGAAAGGGGACACCATTCCTTCGGTTATCTTTCTTGAACTGAACCTGTTGATGCTGCTCTGAATACTACATCTTGAGGCCACTTGAGTATATATGGGGTCTTTTTAAAGGTATTCAATAAGGGAACAAAAAAAAGGAGGTAATTACTTACCTCCTTGGTTAATCGCTATTTGTAGACTACTCAGCGCCAGCAGCTTGGCTCTCTTTGCCGTTATAGATAAGCAAAGGCTCTGATTCACCGTTAATCACGGATTCATCAATCACCACTTTGCTTACATCTTCTGATGATGGTAGTTCATACATAGTTTCAAGAAGCACACCTTCAAGAATTGAACGAAGGCCACGAGCACCGGTTTTACGTTCCATCGCTTTTTTAGCAATCGCTTTTAACGCATCTTCACGGAACTCTAACTCAGCATCTTCCAACTCAAACAGTGCAGAGTACTGTTTTGTTAGTGCATTCTTTGGCTCACACAAAATTTGGATTAGTGCATCTTCATCAAGTTCAGTTAACGTCGTTGTCACTGGAAGACGGCCAATAAATTCTGGAATCAAACCATATTTAACTAGGTCTTCAGGTTGCACCTGCTTAAATAGCTCACCCACGGTTTTGCTTTCGTCTTTTGAACGAACTTCTGCGCCAAAACCAATACCGGTTCCTGTCGCAACACGCTGTTCAATAACTTTGTCCAAACCTGCGAATGCGCCACCACAAATGAAGAGAATCTTTGAAGTATCGACTTGCAAAAACTCTTGTTGTGGATGTTTGCGTCCGCCTTGGGGAGGTACGGATGCAACGGTACCTTCAACCAGTTTTAGTAACGCTTGCTGAACACCTTCACCGGATACATCACGAGTAATTGAAGGGTTCTCAGCTTTGCGTGAAATCTTGTCTATTTCATCGATATAAACAATACCACGCTCAGCTTTCGCTACGTCATAATCGCATTTTTGTAGCAGTTTCTGGATGATATTTTCAACATCTTCACCCACATAACCTGCTTCAGTTAGCGTTGTTGCGTCTGCCATAGTAAACGGAACATCGAGGAAACGTGCTAGCGTTTCTGCAAGCAATGTTTTACCGCTACCCGTTGGACCAATCAAAAGAATATTACTTTTGCCTAACTCAACGCCTTCTGCTGTAGTATCACCATTGCGTAAACGCTTGTAGTGGTTATATACCGCAACCGCTAACACTTTTTTCGCGTATTCCTGACCGATTACATAGTCATCTAGATGCTCGCTAATATTGCGAGGAGTCGGAAGGTCTTCTGACTCTTTCTTAGGAAGAACATCTTTGATTTCTTCACGAATAATGTCGTTACAAAGATCGACACATTCATCACAAATGTAAACAGAAGGACCTGCAATTAGCTTGCGAACTTCGTGCTGGCTTTTACCGCAGAAAGAGCAATATAGCAATTTTCCACTGCTGCCCTCTTTGCTTTTATCTGTCATTCGCTAACCTCTTAGCCTTTACTTGATTGATTTGAGTGTATATCAATTTTGACCGCTTTTCTCGAAAAAGGTGGTTTTACCTGTTATTCGCCGCGGTGATTCAATACTGCATCCACCAAACCATACTCTACCGCCTGATCCGCAGACATAAAGTTGTCTCGATCAGTATCTTGTTCAACCACTTCAAGAGGTTGTCCAGTATGTTCAGCAAGCAATTTATTTAATTTTTGCTTGATGGTTAAAATTTCTTGCGCATGTATCTGAATATCCGACGCTTGTCCTTGGAAACCACCTAATGGCTGGTGAATCATGACGCGAGAATTAGGTAAGCAATAACGTTTACCTTCAGCGCCACCGGCCAATAAAAATGCACCCATTGAACATGCTTGTCCCATACATACCGTGCTCACATTTGGCTTGATAAACTGCATAGTATCGTAGATCGACATACCAGCCGTAACACTGCCACCTGGAGAGTTAATATACAGGAAGATATCTTTATCTGGGTTTTCTGACTCAAGGAAAAGCAGCTGAGCCACAACAAGATTCGCCATATGGTCTTCTACTTGACCAGTCAGGAAAATCACTCGCTCTTTTAATAGACGAGAATAAATATCGTAGGAACGCTCACCACGAGAAGTTTGCTCAACAACCATTGGAACTAAAGCATCAATAATTGGAGACATTGCGTTTTTATCTTGGTAGCTCATTTTCTTATTTTCCCTAAATAATACCAATCTATATAAGTATCTATCTATTTTGTCTGATTTAACAAGGTTTAGATGAAAAAAGTTAAGCAACTGCTTAACTTATAGTCAAGTAATAACAAGTTGTTTGTTTACTAGCTCACCTCAGCCCGGGATAACTTAAGTCTCTCTTATCCTGAGATTAGGTACTTATATAGAGTGGTAAAAATATGGTCCGGATGAATGTTCATACGGACCATAATTATTACTTTAACAAGATTTTACCTTACAACCTGCTTATTATGCTGGTTGTTGGTTCATTAGCTCGCTGAAGTTTGTTTCTTTATCAGAAACTTTAGCTTTCTCGATGATTACGTCTACCGCTTGCTCTTCTAGAGCTACGTTACGCATGTTGTTCATCATCTCTTCATTCTGCTCGTAGTAGGCAACTACTTCAGATGGATCTTCGTAAGCTGTTGCCATCTCTTCGATTAGCGCTTTCACTTTGTCGTCGTCTGCTTTTAGCTCTTCAGTCTTGATTACTTCACCAAGTAGTAGGCCAACAGTTACGCGACGGCGTGCTTGCTCTTCAAACAGTTCACGAGGAAGTTGCTCTGCAGCTTCTGGGTTACCACCAAAACGTTGAGCAGCTTGCTGACGTAGAACACCAATTTCTTGATCAACAACCGCTGTCGGTACGTCGATTGCGTTCTCTTTTACAAGACCGTCAATTGCTTGCTCTTTGATTTTGTTCTTAACAGCTTGAGCCAGTTCACGCTCCATGTTCTTACGAACTTCAGCTTTAAGAGCATCGATACCGCCTTCAGCAACACCAAACTTAGCAACAAACTCGTCGTTCACTTCTGGAAGCTCACGAGACTCAACTTTGTTTACTTTAATTTGGAATTTCGCATCTTTACCTTTTAGGTTTTCAGCGTGGTAATCTTCTGGGAAAGCAACGTCAATTTCAAACTCAGTACCTGCGCGTTTGCCCATGATTCCGTCTTCAAAACCAGGGATCATACGACCTTGGCCCATTTCTAGAGGGAAGTTGTCAGCTTTACCGCCTTCAAATTCTTCGCCATCAATAGAACCGATGAAATCGATAGTTGCACGAGAACCGTCTTCTGCTGCTGCATCAACTTCAGTCCAAGTTGCTTGTTGCTTACGAAGTGTTTCGATCATTTCATCAACATCAGCGTCTTCAACAGATACAACTGGTTTCTCAACAACGATGTTTTCTAGACCTTTTAGCTCAACTTCTGGGTAAACTTCAAAAGTTGCAGCGAAAACAAGATCTTTACCTGCTTCGTTCTCTACAGGAGCAAACGTTGGTGCACCTGCTGGATTAATTTTTTCTTTAACAATCGCTTCGATGAAGTGGCGTTGCATTACTTCACCCATCACGTCTTGACGTACTGCTTTGCCGTACATTTGCGCAACCATCTTCATAGGAACTTTGCCCTTACGGAAACCATCAAAACGACGGTTTTTCGCGATGTTGCGAAGTTCTGCTGTTACTGCATCTTCGATGTTAGCAGCAGGAACAGTGATGTTTAGACGGCGTTCTAGGCCTTCTAGAGTTTCAACAGTAGCTTGCATTATTTATAAACCTCAAAAAAAACTCAGAACTCTGAGTATTTAGCCATATCACATACAGTTATGACTATATCCGTGTGTTGAGTCTCAAAACGAGACACAAATTCAAATTGAGCTTAGATGACTGAATAACTTCAGACATCTGACTAATAAGCGATATCTTGGCAAAAATGGTCAAGGTATCTCCGATTAGTCTCAGAATCAAAAATTTAGACGCGACATTCTAGCGGCATGACCCATGTCTGTCGAGTGATGTCCTAAAAACTCAATAGAAGATGATACAAAGTCGACAAAAAACGGCATTTTTCTATCGTTTCAGCTCAAAAAAACTTAACTTTGCATCAAAAACATAACTTCGACTCAGAAATGGGGGCAAATTAAGGGTTTTCAATGGAAAACAGATTTTTTTTTGTATAAAGAAGCAAAAAGAGATCTCAGTCTTGTTTTACCATTGAGTCATTAGACCGAATTATGGATATACGGATAACCTTGGAAGGAGATGCCATCTCTTCGGCGATCTTGATTTCAAAAAATATACTCAAGTGACCTCAAGGTGCTTGTTCAGCGAGAATTTATTGGCTGCTGATCAAGGCACTGATTTGAAGGCATAGTCATTCTACGGCAAGAATCAGTAAGGTTGAGCGCAATATTGCTCAGCTACAACGCGCCACAAGCCAACTTAATAGCCAGCTCGAAAAGTACGCTTACATTCCTCAGTTGCTCGCCAAAGATCGGGAACTGATCGATGCATTGAAAAACGCCCAAAATAGTGCCCAAATTGAGCTTACTAACCGTTATCTAAAAAGTGTAAACCAGATAATTGAAGCCGCCGATACCTATTTATTAGATATTAACGGAACGACTATTGCGGCAAGTAATTGGGACAGTGATAAAACCTTTATCGGTAGAAACTTTGCTTTTCGCCCCTACTTTCAACATGCATTAAATAAAGGTTCAGGACAATACTTCGCGCTCGGTTCCACTTCTGGCAAACGGGGTTTCTATTACTCTTTTCCTGTTACTTATGCCGCAGAAAAAATTGGCGTGGTGGTGGTCAAGACCAATATCACCGATATAGAAAAGGGCTGGTCTAGCGATAAAAGTTATTTTGTCGCCAATGACCGCAACGGGGTGATCTTTATGTCTAGCAACCCCAAATGGTTGTACAAGAACTTATTTACCCTCTCACCATCACAAGCAGAACAGATCAGAGAGAGCCGACAATATCTTGATAAACAGATCGACAATCTTGATTTTATTCAAGACCACGATGGCTTAAATGGTGAATTAAACAAATCACACTCTGTCTTTTTTAGAGATACTTATATCAGCGCAAAGAAACGTACTGCGGTGCAACCTTTAGAGATTCGTATCCTGACTCCTAAAGTATGGATATTTTGGCAACTATTCGGCTATCTGATTATTTTGAGCCTGATTTTCGCCTTAATATTGATGGTATGGCTATTGATTCGACACCGGCAGATAAAACAGCGGCAGATAGCTCAAATTGAGCATGAAGCATTGCAGAAGCTTGAGTTTCAGGTAATGGAGCGCACTGCAGAGCTACAAATGGAGATAGATGAGAGAGAGAAAACGGAACTGATGCTACGTCAAACTCAAGAAGAGTTGATACAGGCAGCAAAACTGGCGGTATTGGGGCAGATGTCTGCCAGCATTAGTCATGAACTCAATAACCCATTGGCGGCAATACGAAGCTTTGCAGAAAATGGCAAACGCTTTCTCGATAAAGGACAACCAGAAAGAACCATCGACAATCTAAGTCGAATCTCTGCCCTTACCGATCGAATGGCCAAGATCAGTCAACAATTGAAGTCTTTAGCGAGGAAAACCGCCAGTGATGAGTTGGTGGACGCACTTATCCAACCTGTCATCATAACGTCGATAGAACTACTTAAACCACAATTAAGAGCCAGTCAGATCAAGTTAGATATGCAGATAGACAACGAGTCATTGCAAGGTAGGATTAATTTAATTCAATTGGAACAAGTACTCATCAACCTTATTACTAACGCCATTGATGAACTGGAGAAGCGAGAAAAAAGACAGATTTCAATCACACTTACCGAACAAGGTAATGCCATCCAAATTCATATCGACGATACTGGACATGGTTTATCAACCACAAAACAGAGCCAACTGTTTGCTCCATTTTATACCACCAAGCAACATGGGTTAGGATTAGGTCTGTCCATCTCGCTACAGATTATGCAGGCGATGGGTGGCGATTTAACCGCGGAGCCATCCCCTCTTGGTGGAGCTAGATTTACCATAACCATGCCCAAAACAGTAACAGAGGATAACAAAGCCTAGCATGTGTGATGTATTTTTTATTGATGATGAAAGTGATATGCGCCTAGCACATGAACAGAGTTTTGAGCTGGAGGATATTACTGCACAGTTTTTTCCTGACGCAGAAACGGCACTACTCGAAATTAAAAACAGTGGCTACCCTTCTGTCATCGTCAGTGATATTTGTCTACCTGGCATATCTGGCCACGACTTGCTCAATACGGTAATGAGTAATGATCGAGATATTCCTGTCATATTAATTACTGGCCACGGTGATATATCGATGGCGGTTCAAGCCATGCACAGTGGAGCCTATGACTTTATTGAAAAACCTTTCTCCAACGATCGCCTCATTGATACGGTTAAACGAGCAATAGAAAAACGTCAATTAACAGAAGAGAATAAACAGTTAAAACAGGCGCTGAAAGTAAAACAACCTTTGGGTCCGCGGATTATTGGTGAAACCAACTGTGTTCAGCAATTAAGAGAGACCATTTCCCATATTGCTGATACCGGCGCAGATGTGCTGCTGTTTGGTGAAACAGGCACAGGTAAAGAGCTTATTGCTCGCTCGCTGCATGAACAAAGTAGCCGAAGAGAGAACAACTTTGTCGCGGTAAACTGTGGAGCAGTGCCAGAAAACCTAATTGAGAGTGAGTTGTACGGCCATGAAAAAGGGGCATTTACTGGTGCTGAAAGTAAGCGTATTGGTAAATTTGAATATGCGCAGGGAGGGACGCTTTTTTTAGACGAAATTGAATCCATGCCAATGCAAGCACAAATTCGCCTGCTTAGAGTATTGCAAGAGCGCGTAATCGAACGCGTTGGGTCTAACCAAGCCCTTCCTCTAGACATTCGAGTAATAGCCGCCACAAAGGTAGACTTAAAATTGGCGGCCGTTGAAGGGACATTTAGGCAAGATCTCTATTATCGTTTAAACGTAGTGACTCTTGATTTACCCCCACTAAGAGAGCGTAAAGAGGATATTCCTGCCCTTTTCCATCACTTTTTACTGGTTGCCGCCGCTCGCTATAAAAAAGCGGCCACTTCTTTAGCGCCAACCGATTTACAAACATTATTAGCGCACAACTGGCCGGGAAATGTGCGAGAACTTCGCAATGCCGCAGAGCGATACGTGTTATTAGGAAAACTCTCGCAATTAAGTGATAACGTTGAAAGAGAAACGCTATTAGCAAGTTTAGCTGAGCAAGTCGCAGAATTTGAAAAGTCGGCCATTGAACAAGCGCTTATTGAGTGTGGCGGAAGCATAAAAAATACCATGGAGCGACTCAACCTCGCCCGTAAAACTCTCTACGATAAGATGCAACGGTATGAGCTAGATAAAGAGAACTACAAGAGCCTATAAATACGGTCCCGCTATATAGGCTCTTGAGATGATTAATGGGCAACAGATAACGCGTAGCTCAATGTTTTATCCACTTTATCGGTCGTTCTTAAATACCCTCGGAAATTATCCGCTTCAACATAACGTTTTTTCTGATGATAAACATATTTAAGAGTAAACTCATTCGTCGCCGCAGACAGCAACTTGCCTAATGAACTTCTACTGGCAAGCACTTCAAAACTAAAATCAAATTCATCGGATTTAAGCTCTGTTTTTTCATCTTGAATCGTAAATGAATCATCCAAAGTCACCTTTATATTTTGCGAAATCTCTATTTTCGCTCCCAAATTATAAGGTGATTTGCGTCGTTTCATTTGAGGGAAATTGATAAAAGAACTGATCATATCGCCATATATTAATGCCTCACGTCTGTTTTCCTCAATATTTTCCCATATTTGGTCAATAACATAAGTTTCATGAAAGGTGATGACATTGGCGTTACGATCGTCATCGACAAAAATATCTTCATCCAAATAAATATCTGGGTATTGCTTAGTATAATACTCTTCATAATCTCTAGATATTGTAGCCAATGAATTAGAGACAATATAACGACGCATACGATCAGCTTGCTTACCCGAATATTTGGTACTTACTATCATCAAAGAGGGTTTATCGCTATTAATAGTAAATGTTGTTGAACTATCGATTTTATTGACCGAACTTGATTCAATATTGGTTAATTGATCATTGCCCTTTTCTATAATCAACGCATAACCCAGCGATGGTGTAGTTACATTTGCTAACTTTGTTGCCTGAAGTTCATTCGTGGCATCTATCCAGTACGGCTTTCCTAAATACTCAAAATAGACGATGACATGGTTAAAAACAGACGCCCCTGGATTTTTAGTATCTAGCGTATGGGTCAAATAAGTATCTACCAATGCCGGATAGGCATCAATTCCAATGGCGGAAAGTAATGACACCAGCAGTAACGCTTTATCCTTACAGTCGCCATAACCTTGCTCTAAAATAAGCTCAGGTTGGCGTGGCGCATGAGAACCAATACTATTTTCAATACCCAGATACCGAACTTCTTCTTGAGCAATCTGGATCGCTTTAATAATCTGTTTCTCTTTATCTTGCACCGATTCAACTCGATCTAATGCACGGCTAAACAGCTTGCCTGCTGTATCTTTTTGGTAAAGCGGTAACGCCCAATTAACCACCGACTCCCACTTGTTGAATGTATTAATGTTGATATAAGGATACGGTGTGTACCAACTTGGCTGGTCACTTTCATGATAATTATATACCCGTCTTTTATCTGAATAGTAAACCCGAGAAAACTCTTCATCTTGTTCAAAAATAAGCGATGTTTCTGTTTTACCATCAAGCTGGACTGAATAATCGCTGTCGTTCGGGTGCTGTATTTCTACATAAGTAGAGAGCACGGGGACGCTCCAGCCAACAAAAATATGGTCGTCGGTCTTGCCGTCGAAAACGGGATTGACGCCAGTTCGAGAAAAGCTGTAGTCAAGAATATCGCCGATTTTTACATCTTTAAGTATTAAGTAATAAGTCTCTTCGCCATTATAAAGAAGCCTATCTAGATCAGCTTCTCTTTTTAATTGTTTAAACTCGACATCATTTGATTTATCGATGACGACACCATCTCTAATAATATTAAGACGATGAAATGCTATTTTTTCGTAGCTAGGATCAAAATCAAAACTCAATTGAGAAATGCTTTCTACCCCTTCTAAACTAATCACTTTAGTTGCGTAATGAAAATACTTCGGCGCCCCCTGTTGACGATAATTATATTGTTTATCGACCAGCAGGTATATTTGCCCATCGACATGATTAGATAGAGAATCAGAATCTATCGCATCAACAGGTGTTACCCAACCAGGAGTAGGTGTTAAAGAAAATGACTCCACTGCTAGAGCCTGAAACGAACTAAGCAAACCGAATAGAAATATAACAACCAACTTCATTATAATAAGTGTCCAACTGACTTTTTATTGTGCCGCTATCATAAATGATTCGCCGCTACAGGGCGAATTTCATTAGAACTCGCGCTCTACTATTAATTCTTGCCAATGAGTAGCAGAGCCTTCAAATTAAGGTTTTGCATACGTAAAGAACGAAAAAGCGACATAAGATTTATCACCTTATGTCGCTTTAATTTTATTAAGAACTGATATTACTTGGTAATTATCTCTGGTCCCATCAAGGATGTTGGTAACCAAGTAGATACCCATGGAACATACGTAACGATAATTAAGAATAGGAACATAACCGCTACCCACGGTAGTGCCGCTTTAACAACATTAATCATCGACATTTTGGCCACGCCGGCGGTAACAAATAGGTTTAGCCCTACCGGTGGCGTAATCATCCCTATCTCCATATTCACCACCATAATGATACCAAGGTGAATAGGATCAATACCTAAAGCAATAGCAATTGGGAATACTAGCGGTGCCACAATAATCAAAAGACCTGATGGCTCCATAAACTGACCACCAATTAACAACAGCACGTTAACCACAATTAAGAAAGTAATAGGTCCTAAGCCCGCTGACAGCATCGACTCAGTAATCATTTGTGGAATACGTTCTTCTGTTAATACATGTTTGAGTATTAATGCGTTGGCAATAATAAACAGCAACATAATAGTGAGCTTACCAGCCTCAAACAGTGTTGCTTTGGTGTCTTTGTGAACAAAGGTTTGAACCGCTTTTGCAAACCAAGGCAGTGTGTTCTCTTTGTCCGCAAATGGTCCCATATCTTTATAGATAAAGTTTGCGATGAAGAATGAGTAAACAGCAGCGACTGCGGCAGCCTCGGTTGGGGTGAATATACCGCCATAAATCCCCCCTAAGATAATGACCACCAGCAACAAACCCCAACTGGCGTCTTTTGCTGCAAGAATCGCTTCTTTCCAACCGACAAATGGTTGTTTAGGCAGGTTTTTTACCCGTGCGGTAATGTAAATAGCGATCATTAGCATTAGTCCCGCTAACAACCCTGGAATCACCCCACCCAAGAACATACGCCCAACAGAAACATCTGTCGCAGCAGCGTATACCACCATGACGATTGAAGGAGGAATCAAAATACCAAGAGTACCTGCATTACAGATAACCCCTGCGGCGAACTCTTTGCTATAGCCGTTTTTCACCATACCGGCAATAACAATACTACCGATGGCGACTACAGTTGCGGGAGACGAACCTGACAAAGCCGCAAACATCATACATGCAACAACTGACGCCATTGCCAACCCGCCACGGAACCAACCGACCATAGCGATAGCAAATCGAATGATTCTACGCGCTACACCACCTGTAGACATAAAGCTTGAAGCGAGAATAAAAAATGGAATCGCTAATAAAGTGTAATGTCCCGCAAAGGCATTAAATAGGGTTTGCGCCACTGACGCTAGCGAAGCATCGGAATGAAGCAGCAAGAAGAACATACTTGCCAAACCAAGAGAGATCGCAATGGGTACGCCGATAAGCATAAAGGCAATAACCATGATAAAGAGAAATAGAATTGCCATAATTTAGTCTTCCTTCATTTCTGCTTTTAATGCATCTAAATCTTCTTCCGCTTCATGACTCGCAATCATGCGGTCCAGCTTGCCAGTAAAGATTTGCAATGCAATTTGTAAAAACCTAAACGTCAGCATCGCCATACCAATAGGCAGAGCCGCATAGGGGATAAAACGAGGCAATTTCTCGTAACGTTCACCTTCATTCAGAACATCGGCCAAAAACTGAAACATTTCGGGCATAGGGATATCATCGGTTTCATACCATGCACGCTCTGTGACAAAAGGAAACCAGTAGTTCCACGATCCGATAAGAAGTAAGATAGAAAAAGTGAGACAGAGTAAGACCGCAACAATAGCGTACACTTTTCGTAGCCCTTGGGGGGCCATATTAATAACAACGTCTACGCCAATATGAAAATGTTTTTTTACACCATACGATGCACCGACTAAAACCATCCATGCAAACATAAATACCGTAAGTTCTAAGGCCCATAAAATATTGTCATTCAGCACATAACGAAAGACAACATTGGCAAAAGTAAGTAGAGTCATCGCTCCGAGAAAGAAGGCGATCAACGTCTCTTCGAATGCATCGGTGATTTTTCCTACTTTAGTAATAAATGATTGTTCCATTTGAATACTCCCGCTTATTTTTATTGATGCTTCTAGGGTCTGTTGACCCTAAAGTCTGCTGACCTTTGGCGATTAGTTTGTGCTTAAAAGATCAACAGCTGTTAAATATGGGTAGAAATCTACCCATATTTAATTTTCTAGCGGTTATTGTTTATTTGACGCAACTGCAGCTTCGATAAGTTCTGCACCAATGTCTTTTTCAAACTTCTTCCATACTGGTTTAAGAGCCGTCACCCAAGCAGCGCGTTGCTCTGGTGTTAGTGTACGAACCACACCACCTGCATCGATGATATTTTGCTTATTACTTTGGTTAACTTTGGCTGATTCAGAGTTACGAGTTTGAGCCACTTCATTAACAATGGTGTTTAACTGATCACGAACATCAGCAGGTAGCTTGTCCCAAAAGTTGTTAGACGTTACAACTAGGTAATCCAAAATACCGTGGTTGGTTTCTGTTACACCATCTTGAACTTCAAAGAACTTTTTACCGTAGATGTTTGACCAAGAGTTCTCTTGTCCATCGATAACTTTAGTTTGTAGGCCGCCATACACTTCTTTGAATGACATTTTTTGAGGGTTAGCACCCAACTGTTCAAATTGCGCAACCAAAACATCAGATGCTTGTACTCGGAATTTCAGTCCATTAGCATCTTCTGGCAGAATCAATGGTTTGTTTGCTGACATCTGCTTCATACCGTTGTGCCAGAAGGTAAGTCCTTTCAAACCACGACGATTCATCGCATTTTTAAGCTTCTCACCCGATTCTGAGTTTTGGAAACGGTCAACGGCATTAATATCTTCAAATAGGAAAGGAAGGTCAAAAATACGATACTTCTTCGTTATTTTTTCAAATTTAGACAGAGAAGGTGCAGCCATTTGAACATCGCCATTAAGCAGTGCTTCGAGGACTTTATCATCATCATAAAGTGTTGAGTTTGGGAAAACCTGCATACAAGCTTTACCATTCATCTCTTCGTTAACACGACTTTCCAATAATGACGCTGCAATACCTTTAGGGTGTTTATCGGCATTGGTTACGTGGCTGAACTTGATAACAATTTCACCAGGGTCACATTGTGCAGCAGCATTGAAACTGGTTAGAGCGATAGCAGATACTGATAGTAGGGTCAGTGGCTTAAACATTTGTTATTCTCCTTAATGATTAAACAGCCCCATCTGTGGGTGCTGTGTAATTAACATAAGGCAAACATCGAGCCAACTTTTAACAATTAAGTTACAACCCTTCCTGCATATAGGTTTAGCGCGGGTTATCTAATAAATCACAGGTTAGGCAATGTATAGAATGGGTGGAAAATGACACATTAAAATTACCTTAATGTGTCATTTTTTACATATTATTAACTAAATTAATTCACCAGTAATTAAGCGTGTTCTATCCATGGCTGTTAACTGTTGAACAAACCACTGCAACGCCTTACCTTGATTGCTCTTCACCCAAGCAATATTCACTGAGTTCACTCTATTTTGATTAGAGGTAACTTCTATGGCCACCAGCTCACCACTCTGCAACTCGTCCTTTATTCGGTGTATCGGAAGATATCCAACACCCAGACCTTTGCATTGCGTTGCTATTTTTTTCTCTATGCTGGGTACTGTAATACGGTGCTGCCCTTCCAATATTCGAATGGATCGCGGAGGCAATACTCTAGAACTGTCAGCCACGACGATCGAAGGGTATCGTTTAATCTGTTCAGAAGAGATAGGTGGAACAAGCTGAGTAAGAGGATGCCCTTTCGCAACGGCAAAAACGAACTCTATCTCGCCAATTGACATACTCTGATACTTATTGCTGATGGGATCTTCCGGAACGCCAATCACCAGATCACAACGGTCGGACTCTATCGCATCCCAGTTTCCGGCCATCGTCTCTTCAATCAACTTAATTTCAACATGAGGGTGCTGCTGCTGAAACTGCTCAATTAATTGATATATCGGTGCAAAATGAAGGATATTATCGATACAAATTCTAAACTCCAATTCCCACCCTTTATCAATTTGCACCACATGGTGAGTAAGATCATCTGCAGCTTGCAGTATCAACCGCCCTTGAGTCAGCAACAGTGCACCTGTTTGAGTGAACTCTGCTTTACGATTGCTACGGTCGAAAATCACCACACCAAGATCCTCTTCCAGCTTTTTTACTGTATATGAAATAGCAGAAGGAACTCTAAATAGCTCATCGGCCGCCGCTGCAAAGCTCTTTTTTCTATCGATTGCATCTAAAATACGCAGTGCATCTAAGGTAATTGGATTAGCCATTTATCATTTACTCTCCCAGCCAAAAAACGAATTATCAAACGTATAAAGTTACTTCAATTTTTTTGAATTAATTCGTCAAATTCCATCGTTATTTATTACACACACTAGTCTCTATAATCAATTTAGTCATCAAAAAATATCTACCAGGAGCATGTTATGAGTCAACCACATCGAATAAAGAGAGCCAGCGACTTACACTATTTGCCACATAGTCATATGCATCCATCTAATACCTATTTTCATTTCTCATTTGCCAATTACTACGATCCAGATAATGTGAATTTTGGTTTACTACGTGTACTAAATGATGACACCGTTATGGCAAGAAAGGGGTTTGACAAACACTCTCACAAAGATATGCAGATTGTTAGCTACATTATTGATGGTCACCTGACGCACTGGGATAATGTTACGAATCGTGAAGAGACCATTGGCAGAGGGCACGTGCAAGCCATCTCTGCCGGTTCCGGTGTTTGGCATTCAGAGAAAAACACTCAAGATCACCTATGTCGATTGTTACAGATATGGCTACTTCCTCCGTACTCAGGAGGTGAAGTACGTTACACCAACCAAAAATTTTCCGCGAGTGAGCGTGAGAATCGACTACTGCATATAATAGGTAACCCAAGTAACAAACATCAGGTTCCGCTTTATGTACACTCTGACGTCAATATTTATGTAAGTGAAATCACTGACAAAGATGCGTTAGTAACGTATGAGCTGCCATCAGGAAGAGAAGCTTATATAAACTGTATTGAAGGTGAACTACTGGTAGAAGGTTACGGCACTCTAGAACAGAGAGATTCTCTGCTAATTAGCCAACCGGATACTCTCTGTTTTTCTCAGGTAAGTAAGAAAGAGACGAACAGTCAAAGTCACTTTATTATCATTGAAATGGCTAAGCAGTAGCGCATAGCCATTTAACTTAACTGGTTAAATCACTCTGTTCTTTGCCTATCTCGTATTTCTTAAGTTTACGCCAGAGTGTCGTGCGGCCAATTTTTAATGCCGCAGCAATATCATTGATTCGGCCATCAAACACTTCCCAAGCTTCTTTGATTGCACGGCGCTCAATCGCTTCTAAGCTCTGGATCGACGAGTCCCATGATTCTGAGTCGTTATCCACTTTATTACTCAATAGCTGTTCTGGTAGATCGTCAATATCAATTAGATTCCGTCGTCTATTAAGCACTATTTTTTCGACTTTATTGTGAAGCTCTGCAATATTTCCAGGCCATGAATAGGCGCACAAAACTTCCATCGCTTGATCGGTAATTGCAATATCATCTCCAAAGC
This sequence comes from Vibrio sp. 99-8-1, assembly GCF_013114595.1. Classification (GTDB taxonomy): domain Bacteria; phylum Pseudomonadota; class Gammaproteobacteria; order Enterobacterales; family Vibrionaceae; genus Vibrio. The sequence goes on from NZ_VTXE01000051.1 coordinate 35,071, forward strand.
GTTTTTTCATCCGACGCATCTGTCGATCAATATATCCGCTAATATCATCTTTGCGCTGTCTAACGGGTGGAATCATCAGTTCAATCGCACCGATTGCGTAATAAAGCTGCCGACGAAAATTTTGCTTACTCACATATTGCTCTAAGTCAGCACTAGTACTGGTAATAAGTTGAAAATTAACGGGTATCATCCGGCTGCTATTATCTCTGACCAAAATATTGGTTTTCAATGTTTGTAGCAATGCAGACTGAGCTTCCCCAGATAAATATTCCACCCTCTCCAGATACAAAGTTCCACCATTGACCAGTTCAATCTTAGATGCAACCCCTTCTCCTTCATCGGTTCCAAAAAGCGTTCGCAACATGTTTTCAGGAGCAATACTTTTACAGTTAACGGTTAAGAATGGGCCTTTATTAAACAAACTATGATTATGCAAGGCCATTGCAATTTGTCCTTTGCCTACACCACTTTCACCACGAAGTAATACCGGATCTTTTACTTTTGCGGCTCGCTTAGCCAGCGTGATCACCTGCTTCATTTTTTTTGAATTCGCTACTAACGAGTCGAAACTCAAGTCTGCATTAGCTCCTAATTGACGTTGCGCCAATCTTCTTATCGCTTCAAGCGGGTGAATAAATAGTTGGCAGCCTCCATCGCTCAATGGTCGTAAAGTAACCAGTAGTTCTACAAAATCACTTTGGCATTCAATAATTACATCGAGATGAGATAGTTTTTTGCGAGTCTCTAAACCATTTTTTAACGCTGGCGGCAAAGTAATTACTTCTCTTAACGGTCGATACAGTACTTCGTCTTTTTTCAGTTGAAGTTTCTCAGAGGCCACTAGGTTAACAAATGTAATTCGTTCATCTTTGTCCCAAGAAATTACCCCATCATCCATACACTCCAACACAGCATTGCGTTGACACAATATCTGATTAGATTCTGTTAAAGTCTTATCGATTAGTAATTGACTGGCGACTTCTTTTGCACAAGAGTTAACGAGTGCCGCATCTGAATCACGATGATCTTCTACCCGGGTAAACATCATTAAAGAAGCTCTGGCCCGGCCTTCTTCATCAAATACAGGTGAGCCATGACAGCTATAATCGTGTAATTTTATATTGAAATGCTGTGCCGCAAAAAGCGATGTTGTTTCATGTGTGTGTAAGCATAAATTAACAGCATTGGTACCTAAACGGCCTTCGCTCCAAAAAGCCCCTTGACGGATCCCCAATGTGCGTAGTTCATCAATTAATTGCTGACTACCTATAATCGACAAGGTACACCCCGTCTCATCCGTCACCAATAAACAACAGTTACGTGATTCCAAATACTCATATGCATCTTCTAATATCGCTTCAGCTATACAAGTGATGGTTGAATTTCTTTTCAAAAATGATTGCAGTGTCGTTCCAGAAGCAACGTGCGGTTTTAACCACTCATATGGATTACTTTGGCGAAGGCAACGCTCCCAAGACTCTAAGATAGGTGATGTGGCAAACTGTGGAGCGACCCAATGATGCTTCTGAAAAAAATCCCAACGGGTTAGATTATCAGCTACCATCTCTTCAATCATGTTTTGATTCAACATGGCTATCCCCTTTAAACCCATTTTGACTCGTCACTTCATATTAAACGATATTTATATAGCACTCTGTCCTATATAACATCTCCACATAAGACTAAGTAACGAGTGACAAACAGCAAAATACTGAGTTTGTCAAAACCCTTCTTTGATACACAACAAACGTCGAATTAAATGTGCTACAAATGTTTCAAAATGAGACATCACAGACAAAATAACGTTAATCTTCACCTGCTCATTTAATTCAAAAATGATTCATAATAAAACTAGTTATTTCTGTATAGAGCGGTGACTATTCCTGCTAAATTCTGTGCAGATAAACGAACATTCTCTTCTGCGTTTTCTAGAGCTTCGGTTAAAGTACAAGGTTTACTCAACACGGAGAAGCAACCGGCAATACCAGCGCTACGTAAACTACGACACCCCTCGCCAAGTGCTCCGGCTAAAGCAACGGTCGGAATACCTTTAGATTGTGCTAATCGAGAAACTCCCACTGGAGTTTTACCATGTATAGTCTGACCATCTATTCGTCCTTCACCTGTAATAACAATATCGGCATTTTCCAGATGTTTTTCTAATTCAACCGCTTGTAAAACAATATCAATACCCGGTTTTAATTCAGCATTTAAGAATGCAAGTAATGCCGCGCCGAGCCCTCCGGCAGCACCTGACCCTGGAACAAATTCAACATCTTTGCCCAACTGATGATGAATACGCTGAGCGTAATTTTTCAAACCTAAATCAAGCTGTTCTACCATTTCTGAACTTGCCCCTTTTTGCGGACCAAATACAGCACTCGCGCCTTTTTCACCGGTAAGTGGGTTATCAACATCACACGCGCAAATGAACTCAACATCATTAAGTCTTGCATCCAATTGATCGCTTTCAATAGACACAATATTGTGTAAACCATTTCCACCGTAAGCAACTTGATGACCATCGCTATCGTTAAATCGAGCACCTAGCGCCGTCATCATCCCAATGCCACCATCGTTAGTCGCACTGCCTCCAATAGCAACGATAATCTTTTTAACACCCATTTCCAGTGCAGCTAATATAAGTTGTCCTGTACCGTAACTAGTAGTCACCATAGGATTTCGTTGGCTTGCTTCCAACAGCTCTATACCCGAAGCACTAGCCATTTCTATTACGGCTGTTTCCCCATCCCCCAAAACACCAAACTGCACACTGATTTTTCTCTGTAAAGGATCCATAACCTCAACATCAAAATAGCGACCTCCAGTTGCATCAATTAAAGCAACCATTGTACCTTCGCCACCATCGGCAACAGGAATACAGCAGCATTCCACATTTGGCATAACATCCTGCAAACCTTCGGCAATAGCGTTTGCTACCTGTTTTGCACTCAAGCTATCTTTAAATGAGTCTGGGGCGATGACAATTTTCATGAAAACTAATCCTTAAGTGGACGTAATGAGGATAAAAAAGGGCTGAGACCGGAGAATCATCAGCCCAAACGAGGGTTAATCTCTAATAGAATGATTGCTCATATGTTCAATAGCTTTGATCATTGCAGAGTGATCCCAGTTTGAACCATCAAGTGCAGCGCATGTATTGAATAGTTGCTGTGCATTAGCCGTATTCGGTAGATTCACATTAAGTGCTCGGGCACCTTCCAATGCTAGATTTAAATCTTTCTGGTGCAGAGAAATTCTAAAGCCTGGGTCAAATGTCCCTTTCACCATTCTCTCACCATGAACTTCTAAGATTTTAGAAGAAGCGAATCCCCCCATTAATGCTTCACGAATTTTTGCTGGGTCTGCACCTGCTTTCGACGCAAACACTAATGCTTCAGATACTGCTTCAATGTTTAAAGCAACAATGATTTGGTTAGCCACTTTGCACGTTTGACCATCGCCATTACTGCCAACTAAAGTGACATTTTTACCCATAACATCAAATAGAGGTTTCACTTGGTCAAAACTTGCTTGGTGACCGCCTACCATGATGGATAATGTACCAGCAACGGCTCCAACTTCACCGCCAGATACTGGAGCATCTAAATACCATGCACCTTTTTCTTCAACGCGCTTAGCAAATTCTTTTGTTGCGATTGGAGAAATAGAACTCATATCTACAACAATTTTATCCTTTGCTAATCCCTTTTCAATCCCGATTTCATTAAACAACACATCTTCAACTTGTGGTGTATCAGGAACCATAATCACAATAATGTCTGATGCTTCAGCTACTGCAGCGGGTGTCGGACAAGCGATACCTTTCTCACCTATCAACTCCGCTGGTGCCGCTTCAAAATGTTCACTGAAATACAACGTGTAGCCAGCATCCTGAAGGTTTTTCGCCATCGGCTTACCCATGATACCTGTGCCAATAAATCCAATATTCATCATTTAAACTCCAAAATCTTATACTAAATTATACTTTTTCAACCAACCTAAGCCTGCTTCCGTACCATTAGCAGGAACATACTCACATCCAATCCAACCTTGGTAGCCAATGCTGTCGATATGCTTAAACAAAAACTCATAATTGAGTTCTCCTGTTCCTGGTTCATGCCGTCCCGGATTATCAGCCAATTGCACATGACCAATTGATGTAAGGTGATCCGTCATGGTTCTGGCGATATTTCCTTCCATAATTTGCATATGATAGATATCGTACTGGCTGCGTAAGTTATCGCTGCCTACGCGTTCAATAATGTCCAAAGTTTGCATTGTGGTGCTAACGCAAAAACCAGGCATATCTTGTGTATTAATCGCTTCTAATACTAAACAGATGTCTTGTTGAGCTAACTTGTCGGCCGCGTATTTTAAGTTGGCGACTAACGTCTCTTCTGCAACATCCTGTGGCAGATCTTGTGGAACAATACCGGATAGGCAATTGACTTGTTTACAACCTAAAGCGTGAGCATATTCAATCGCACTGTCTACACCATGACGAAACTCTTCTACTCGGTCGGGTAGGCAAGCAATTCCTCGCTCACCTTTGGCCCAATCTCCCGCAGGAAGATTAAAAAGCACTTGAGTTAATTGATATTGTTCCAACTTTTCTTTGATCTTCTCAGCAGAGAAGTCATAAGGAAATAGATACTCCACACCTTTAAAACCAGCATTGCTCGCAGCTTCAAAACGAGCCATGAAATCCAGTTCAGTAAATAGCATTGATAAGTTTGCTGCTAACTTTGGCATAATTAAATTACTCCTATAAATCTGTACGACATGATCCACTATTTAAGATCTAAAACTTCTTCCCACTCATTCACTTTATCCAGATCAGGTCCCATCGATACATTGGTTTTTCTATCAACAATCACTTCAACAACAACGGGTACTTGATATTTATCACGTAGTACTTTTGCTTCTTCAAGTGCCGGAGCTATTTGCTCTGGGTCAAAGACACGTATCGCTTTACAGCCGAGTCCTTGAGCGACAGCAACGTGATCCACACCATAGCCATCATTGTCTGTGCCATTAACATTTTCAAAAGCCAAATCTAGGCAGTAGTCAATCTTAAATGCCATTTGAGACATGCGAATAAGACCTAAATAGGCATTGTTTACCAGTACATGGATATAAGGGATTTTGTGCTGAGCGGCTACCGCTAGCTCTTCTAACATGAACTGAAAATCATAATCACCAGAGATAGCAACAACAGGCTTACTTGGATCTGCTTTTGCCACCCCAATAGCGGCAGGCATTGTCCAGCCAAGAGGACCAGCCTGACATGAGTTAATCCAATGTAGCGGCTGTTGCACATGCAAAAACTGATTGGCCTGAATTTGTGTATTACCAATCGTAGCTACGTAGCGAGTATTACCATCAAACACTTTATTCATTTCATGGAATACACGCTGCTGCTTAATTGGTGTTTGAGTAAAGTCGCCACGGCGGTGCATAGTTCGTTTACGTTCCAAACACTCAGCAACCCATTGGCTTCGATCTTTTAATTCACCAGAATCACGCATCTCTTTGGCTACTTGGATAAATAGCTCAAGAGCTGCATATGCGTCAGATACAATGCCTAAATCTGGAGAGAAAATGCGCCCAATTTGCGTCGTTTCAATATCTACATGAATAAACTTTCTACCTTTGCAATACGTGTCTAGTTGACCAGTATGGCGATTGGCAAAACGGTTACCGATACCAAATACAAAATCACTTTCAAGGTAGTTTGCATTACCATAACGTTGGTTCGCTTGAATCCCTACGCGGCCAATCATTAAATCGTGATCATCAGGAATCGCTCCCCAGCCTCGTAGCGTTGGTATCACAGGCACGCCAGTTAGCTCAGCAAACTCTTGCAGCAAACCAGACGCATCAGCGCTGAGAACACCACCACCAGAAACAATAACTGGCTTCTCTGCTTCGTTCATCATTTCAATCGCGCGTTTTGCCTGAGCTAATGTTGCTTTTGGCTTAGATGGTTCTAATGGCTCATACAAGTCGATATCAAACTCAATCTCTGTCATTTGAACATCAACAGGCAAATCTAGAAGAACAGGACCCGGACGACCTGAACGCATTTCGTAAAATGCTTTTTGAAAAAAGCCTGGCATTTGAGCACCATCACGAATGGTCTTCGATAGCTTAGTAACAGGCTTAGCGATAGACTCAATATCTACCGCTTGAAAATCTTCTTTATCCAGTTTGGCAACAGGTGCTTGTCCTGTTAAACATAAAAATGGAATCGAATCTGCCATAGCAGAATAAAGACCAGTAATCATATCAGTGCCAGCCGGCCCCGATGTACCGACACACAGACCAATATTACCGACTTCAGCACGAGTGAAACCTTCTGCCATATGGCTTGCGCCTTCAACATGTCGACAAATTACATGTTCAATACCACCTAGTTTTTCCATCGCGGCATAAAATGGATTAATCGCAGCTCCCGGAACACCAAATGCTGTATCAATACCTTCTTTTTTTAATATTAGAACTGCTGCCTCTATCGCGCGCATTCTAGCCATAATTTCAATCTCCAAAGTCTATTTTTGTTGTAGAAGTTCAATTACATTTAGCATTGCTACAATGTATTTAGGACAAATTTTTTCAGCACAAAATGTTTTCAGAACAAAGCATTTCAGCCCTCAATGTTTTCAAGGCTTTTTGTTTTCGAAATCAATTCATTCAGTGTGATTTTTGTCGCTTCCTTAACGGTCTCGTAATCAATATTAAGTCGATACAATTTCTTGGCAATAAACGTCATTTTGGTTTCAATTCGAACCGCATTCACCCATGCGTGGTTTCACAATGAAACACGCGGCGCGTGGTTGATTTGTTTATTTGATGAGGTCCGTTATTACTCGACTAAATATATTTAGATTCTCAATAAGCATTTAAATAACAACAGTCAATAATAACAGTAAATAATAAACATCAATTTCAATCCGTATATTTAAAAGAAGAGAATAGGGTAGACTACTTTTCTTATATATAAGAGAAACTATCACTAGTTAAACTACAATTATTTTTCGAGTCAGCATTCTTACTTATTAGTTCATTAGTCATTGACACATTTTTAGATGTTTCTTCAACGGACACGTTAATTTTATTAAATGAATCTTTTATCATACTTGAAATCTCTTTTGATCGAATCACCAAATGAGAATTGGCTAACATACTGGTATTAGCATCCGTCGACTGTTTTAGTAAATTTTCAATTAAGTTCTGTATATTCGCCGTTGAATTTTGAATCTTGAATTTTCGTTGCTAGGTTTCTCACTTCATCATCTGCACTAGATAGTTCACTCACAGCGTTTGATACCAAGGTGACTTAGTCTACTTCTAGTTGAGTGTTGTCTTTTGTTGCCATAACAGTTCATTTTATTAGCGGCTGTCTTTGTAGGGAAAAGACAGGGCTAATAAGTCTATACACTGATTATGTTTTTAGCCTAACTTCAACTTGAGAGTTATCGGTTACTCTCGCTAAACTCGTTACGTCACCGAGTAACTTACCGACCACATTTACCGCCGAAGCGGCTTGTGGTTTGCCATCGTTACTACACGGTGTTGGTCCAAAGAACAGACAAAGAGCTTGGTCTGGTGGCCAAAACGCAACATCTCCAACCTCTACAATTTCTTGAGCATCAGCCGATACATCCATATCTATTTGAGTAGGAAAATAGATCTCATCGCCCCAGCGTCTTACTCTGGATCGTATTGGTAACTCTGATAATAACTCTGAGGCGGTATCACTCTCATTTAATTGGATATCCAATGTAATGGTTCCTACTTTTACCTCAATGACCTCCATATTTTCTCCTATTTATAACGCTACTGCATCGTATTATACGGTTAAATCGACAATATCCTTAGGGGATACGACACGAGAATAAACACTTTTTCAAAAATTATCTCATTGATGTATTTAGAGTCCGACTGAGAAAATACAAGTATAATTATTAAATATCAACAATGTCATATATACCATCATTAACAAATAATTATAAAGTCATTTAAATAGCACACATTAAAAATGGTTCAATTAATTTTATAATTATTGAACTCACTATATTCTGAAAATAAAATTATTTACGGCTCATGATTTTCATGAGCCGCTATATGTTTATACTAACTAGCTTCGATACTTTCTTTAAGTTTAGATGGAGCCTCATCTCTATCTGTTAAATTGATTCCTCTTTCGAGAGCTAACTTTTCTGCTTCGCTGTCTGTGATCGTCAATATTTTAAAGCCTGTAATGGCATAACTTGATGCAAATATCATTGAAAAGAAGAATAAAACACAGTACGGGAGATAATCCATAGTTGGTACACCTAACGTCGTCGCCATATATAAACCAGCCGCAGACCAAGGGATAATAGGACCTGTCATCGTACCAAAGTCTTCAGTAGTACGAGCCAACACTAATGGGTGCATCCTAAGTTGTAAGAATTTTTTCTGCATTAATTCAGTTGTGATGATCTTGTTAAGACCGTCAGAACCTGTAAGCATATTAATAATAACCGTCATTAAACCACTAGAGATAATCGCTGATTTTCTACTTTTAACCTTCGCTGTAATTGCCCCCATAGAGACATCTACCATACCAGTACCAGTTAAAATACCAGCAAAACCCATAGCACAAATAATAAACGCTAAAAAACCACCATTATTGTTTAGTCCACCACGGTTTAAAAGCTCCGATACTGCCGGTAATAAATCCGCCGTATCGACTCCTATCATAGAAACATTAAAGCCGCCCATCGTACTTGAAATACCATTGTATAAATCAAAACCTTGATACTGCCAACCAACTAGAATAGCAACAACGGAACTTAATAGCATAGAAGGTACCGTAGGTTGACGCAAAAAGGTGCATAACAAAATAATGAGCATGGGTGTCAAAGGTAAAATCCCAAAGCTATATAGCTCTTTTAGTTGCTCAAGCAATAACAAGCTTTCACCGGCAATTTCACCTTTAGTTTCTTGGTTCAAACCTAACACTAAGAAGAATGCTAAAGCGACTAGAGTTGAAGGAACAGTGGTCCAAAGCATGTATTTAATATGATCATACAATTTGGTTTTTGTTACCGCAGCCGCAAGGTTTGTTGTATCGGATAGTGGTGATAATTTATCACCAAAGTATGCACCAGTTACAACAGCAGCAGCCAACATTGCTAGGTTTACCTCTAGTCCAATACCAACCCCCATTAGCGCCACACCTATGGAAGCAACCGCTCCCCAAGAAGCTCCTGAAACATAAGATAAAATTGCATTTAGAACAAAGGCTATTACTAACAAGTACTCTGGTTTGATGATTTCCATTCCATAATAAACCATCATTGGTAGCGTACCCGCATAGCTCCACGTTGCCACCATGAAGCCCACAAATATCACAATCAATACTGGAGGCATAACCGCCGCTATTTTATCTACAATAAACTTTTCTATGTCTTCCCATGTATAACCTAATCGAACAACAGCCAAGATACCTGCACAGGCAGCAGATAATAATAAGCACACTCCTGTTGGCCACCCTAAAACACCCATTCCTATCGACAACACTAAAACCATAAATACAATGGGAAACATAGCTTCACCAAAACTTGGCAATCTACGTTCATTTTCCTTACTTATACTATCCATGATATTTCCTTTTTATAGTTGTAGACTTATTTTTTTCAATAAGTCCTAACATGCAAAAATTAAAATAAATACTTATTAAATTAAATTAGAATACCTTGACGCCTTGTTTTTCTAATGCGCTTTGAACAATATGAATATCAACGTTTCTACACGTTGTTTTTTGTTTGATAGATATAGCAGCAGCCACACCTGCACCCTGGCCAGTAACAGCGCAACAAGCCATATTTCGTGTCGTCGCGTGCGCAAATGGATCAGAGTCAATTGCACGACCACATACAAGTAGGTTCTCAACACCTGTTGGTAATAAAGCCCCATAGGGAATTTGAAAATATCTCGGCTCTAGCGGCAATTTAAGCATGCCATTGCCATCTATAAACTCAGGGAAGATACCAATGGTATCTGGGTGACGTCCTTGATTGACGATATCATTCTCATTTAAGCGAGTTGAGCCAACAATGTGACGCGATTCTCGGGTACCGACTGTCATACCAAAGTTTTTTAGCCGAGCATTTTCAAACCCAGGCTGCATTTTTCGCAACGCTTCTATGGCACATAATGCTTGCTTTCGACCTTCTATTTCAGCAGTTGTAAGGTCAAATACATTAGTACAATCTATATTTGCTAGGCTCTGCACATTCATGTAATTCGCATCGCCATAATCAGTTATCGTACTCCAGCTTCCACCTAGAGTGACGCCGTCAGGTACTAAGCCTTCTTTTTTTGCTTTTGCAAATACTTTACCTAGGTACGGGCTAAACATTTTTTGACAAGATTTATCTATCTCGTAAGACCAGTTCTTATTGTCTTCATCCTTGCCCCAATCGTTGTAAGTCGGGTTTGAAGCTCGTATATCATCCATAAAACGTTGCTTATCAATGTTTGAACAGTTAAACACTGTCGTCACACTCATAACTTCACTTTTATCTGGTTGAGTAAAAGGCGCTCCTGAAAACATCGCTATGTCAGCGTCTCCAGAGCAATCTATGACTCTGTCGGCAAGAATGGCTTTTCGGCCAGATTTACTCTCTGTAACGACACCTTTAACCGTGCCATCTTCTTTAATAACATCTACAGCGAAAATATGGAGCAACCGATTTACTCCAGCGTCATCCACCATTTTATCGGCGACAACTTTGAACAATTCTGCATTTATGGCCTGACTTACTGATTGAGGTTCTGGTGATGTCGCACCCATTTTTTGCGCTTCATTTTCGAACTCTCTTGCCAGTCCTCCCGCATCCACGGTTTTTTCATGACGCCACCAAGCGATAGACTCTACCCCTGCTGTCGTCATCATTCCACCAAAACAACCGAACCTCTCAATTAATAAAACCTTTACCCCTTCTCTCGCCGCCGCAATGGCTGCTGATAATCCTGCAGGTCCACCACCAACTACAAGCACCTCTGTTGTCGCTAATATGTCTATCTCTTTATGCGGTTCTATATATTTGTCCATAATTCCCATCTTCCAAAACTAATAAAATTAATATTTTTAAAACTCTATATACAATTAATACTTCAAAGAATTAATGTTTGTACTTTTATATACCTTTAATTGCATTCTATAGGTTAGGTATACTATCTACAGCGCTCCCTATTGAACGCTAGGCATCGTGAATTAACTCTATATTTATTCCGTATATCATCGCTACCTAATGTGAGAATCATGCCTAACCAGATTAAATTAAAATACTCTGGCTTTTTATCATCAGTTCTCAAGGCTATGTTTCCAAAGCGTGACATTCCTATATAAAGATAAGAGCCAAGTGCACAATGATGGTAAACAGGGAATAATACTGCTTTATCGATTGTACCTTTTTTATGTTCAATAGTTTTCGACATAACCTATTCCTGATAATATTTTTCGTAATTAATTTAACAAATAGATACACATTGGTAGGAGTAAATAAGGTGTTTGATTGACGGTTCTTTGAGCACATACACACAGCGTCACAATTTATATATTCATTGCCAGAAAAAAGTGATTAAGATCGATGTTTTTGTCATTATCCAGCAAGAAATTTCAATTAGAAACATGGCAAATTATAAATGTTCCACATTGAAACATTGATTGAAATAGAAGAATATAGGCCCATTAAAAATAAAAACAAAAACCTTAAATAACAATAAGTTAAAAACATAGCCATATAATGAACAAACCATCACATTCTGCCATCTAAGGCGAAAGTAACCCGATTGACATGCTCAAAACTAATTCTCAATCTAAGAAGGGTTTTGAATTACTCACAAAAAATATAAGTCGATAAGATCGTGACCTGCTATATATGCAACAACATTTATTTTTCGTTATTTTAGATAGTAACATTCATATCTAAAGGCAATATATAAAATCACCATAGAAGCCATAATTTCATTTAACTTATTAATTATAGTGGATTATTTTTATCATCATCAAAGAAAAACATAATATAGATATGAAAAACAAACATTACCTAACCAGTAGATATTTGTATAAAAAAGTATCCACCGGCATAGCCGGTGGTTTTTCATATGCGCCTATAAGGCTCTCCTACTGGCTGCGCCCTAGCAGGCGCATAGTGATCTGACATTTGCATA
>NZ_VTXE01000052.1 GCF_013114595.1 Vibrio sp. 99-8-1
GGCACTGGAATTTGCCAGTGCGGGGTAAGCATATGTTTTATTGAGTTTCTATGTCAATAACTGACTGATGGTTTGCGATAGGTTTAGTGTTTTTACTACTTAAAGTACTTAAAAGGACAGGCAGCGCATCAGAAATAAGCTAGCAAGTAAAAAGCAACCTTTTCATTAAGCAACCTTCGTTGTTTATATACAGGAAAAGTAGAGTTCAGCTAGTGTCCATTTTCTAAAGCGACCGTCTCTTTTTCTGCTACCTTTAAATCAATAAATCGCTATCACAATGTTTTATATATGATTTTGTGATAGGTTATATTAAATTAGATTGATATGTGACGATTTAGAAATGTGTTATTTGGACATTTTGTCGTATAAGAATTGTTATGGCGCAAGGAATTATATATGAAACGAATCTTGATGATAATTGGGTTAGTTCTATTCTCAAATTCATCTCTAGCCGGAGAAAGAGAGGCTCTAGAGTTGCAAGTTGCAGAGTTAATGGGAGTTTCGAAGCTCGTTGATGATATAGTTTCAACATCTAAGAGCGAAATAGTTCGGCTGAATCCTTGGCTAGCACAGGCTTCGAAGGAGGCAAGTTTGGAGCCGTTTTTGCGTTTTAGCAAACAGAAGTATTTCAGTGCTTACATTGATGCTTACTCAGTTTACACAGATGATGAGTTAAGGAAATTATTGGATTTTTATCGTAGTGATATGGGACGTTGGTATCTAGAAAAAGGAATCGAGTATAACGAGGATGTTGTCGAACGATTTACAGAAGTTAGCGCAAGCATAAACGATGAATTTCTTGAGTATTTAAACAAGTTTCAGGAAGCGCCATAACAATAAATTTAAGCAGATTCGCAACGCTTGGCATTTCCGGTTTGAATTGGCTTAAGTGGTTACGGCACAATGGTTTAGGTATGTAGTAGCGTTACTCACTACTTAATTTGGCGTTATGGGCTTTGGTGAAAATGAATATGGAAATCACAATCAAGCGTATTGAAACAGAAAGCATTGAGGACAAAAGTATATTCGAGACTCTGTTCAAAGAGTATCTATCTGGATTCTCAGTTGAACTAGATCTCTCAGTAACTACTCAGCTATTTGCGTTGCCTTATTTCCACGGATTTATCAGTTTTGTCGACAATAAGCCTGCTGGTTTTGCGGTTTGCTTTGAATCGTTCTCAACTTATCGTGCGCAAAGAGTGATGAATATCCATGATTTTATGGTGTCGGACAACTTTCGTGGTAAGGGGGTTGGCAAGGCGCAACTGAACGGTATCGAACAGTATTGTCGTGATAATGATTACCTCAAAATCACATTAGAGGTCGGTGATAATAATTTTGCAGCTAAAAAGCTCTACAGCTCATTGGACTACGAAGATTACAGAGTAGTTTTGAAAGGGCAGCAGCATTGGCAAAAGTACCTCAATTAGCACGCACATAACAAACTGTTCAAGAGGGATTCGCAACGCGTGGCATTTTCACTATGCGTTGGTTTTAGTGTTTAAGGTGGTATGCAGCGGTATCGGTATTGCGTTGCTCACCCCTTAACAGGGCGTTATGTACTTTGGAGAAAATATGGAAGTAGTTGCCACTGAAAAACATGTATCAGAATATCCTAACCCGTTTTATCTGAAGCAAGATGATAAAGTAGCTCTAGGTGAAATTGACAATGAGTTTCCCAATTGGTTTTTTATAACCAGTGGTGAAGGGGAGCAGGGTTGGGCTCCAGTTCAATATATCGAAAAGATTGAAGGAAGCTCTGAAGGTCTGTTGCTTGAAGATTATGACAATGTTGAGCTCAATACTGTCATTGGTGAAAAGTTGTCAGTGCTATTTGAACTCAATGAGTGGTATCGAGTTTCGAGGTCAACGGGTGAAATTGGTTGGGTACCAGTGCGTTCGGTACAACGTACATAACAAACGCTTAAGACAGATTCGCAACACGTAGCATTTTCAGTATAGTGTTTTGTTTTAATTTCGTTGGCAGCGTTGTTCACCATTTAGCAGCGTTATGTGCTGTGCAAGGAGGCACAATGAACATAGGCATCTATATTTACCATCAAGCAGAAGTTCTTGATTTTGCAGGCCCATTTGAAGTTTTCAGCACTGCAAAAAGGTTGGGGGCTGATAGTTTAAACGTATTCCTCGTGTCAGAAAGTAATGAACCTGTTTTTGCTCGTGGTGGATTCAAAGTATTGCCTGACTATACGATACAGAACCACCCTCAAATCGATCTATTGGTTGTCGTTGGTGGGGTTCATACCACTGAAATGTGCAAGCCTAACATACTGAGTTGGTTGGCATCTATTGCCCCTCAAGCAAATGAAGTTGCGTCTGTTTGTACTGGGGCATTCCTTCTCGCTAAATCTGATTTACTTGATGGTCATACTGTTACTACTCACTGGGAAGATATCCCGGATTTATCTTCTCAGTTCCCTAACTTGAAGGTCATTGATAATCGACGTTGGGTAACGTCAGGAAAGTATACGACTTCAGGAGGGATATCCGCAGGTATTGATATGAGTTTACATCTTATATCTAAACATCACGGTTTAGAGTTTGCACAGACAGTAGCAAGGCAAATGGAGTACAACTGGCAAAATCGCACACAATAAGCGTTTAAGAGTAATTCCTTACGCTTGGCATTTGTGGTATGAATCAACTTTAGTATTTACTGCACAATGCGTTACGCCATTTTACCCGGTCTTATAGGCTTATAGGAAAAATTAAAATCATGAACTTTTTTGACTCTCCTTTTTCAGGTATCCCGCTAAAGAAACAGGTGACCAATCCTAATATCATCGTTGGCGAACATAGCTATTATTCCGGTTATTACCACAACCATAGCTTTGATGATTGTGCTCGTTATCTTAATCCCGACAGAGAGGATGTTGATAAGCTTATAATTGGCAATTACTGCTCGATCGGCTCGGGAGCCGTGTTTATGATGGCGGGCAACCAAGGCCATCGAAATGACTGGATCAGCACCTTTCCATTTTTCTATCAGGATAATGAAAACTTTAATCATGCTGACGATGGTTTTCAGTGTGCAGGAGACACTATCATTGGTCATGACGTTTGGATCGGATCTGAGGCTATGATTATGTCTGGTGTACAAATTGGGCATGGTGCAATCGTGGCCAGTCGTGCTGTCGTCACCAAGAATGTAGCACCGTACGAAGTGGTGGGGTCAAACCCAGCTAAACATATTAAGTTCCGTTTTACAGAGCACCAGATAGCTATGTTACTTGAGATGGAATGGTGGAACTGGCCAGAGCCCAAACTAAAAGGTTGTATGAAGCATCTATGCTCATCTGATGTTGAAAGTCTATATAAATATTGGCAATCTGACGTGCGCACATAACGAGGCGTTAATTACCAAGGAGGAAACGTTATGGAATTATGGAAGTTACTGTTCTTTATACCCGCATGTTTTGCACTCAATATGACGCCTGGCCCAAATAATCTATTGTCTATGAATAATGCGCGTTGTTACGGTTTTAAGTCCGCTTTTATCGCCGGTCTAGGTCGAATTGCCGCATTTTCTATCATGATCGCATTAGCCGCTTCAGGTTTAGCGGTTGTACTTTACACTTCTGAGACGCTATTCCTCACAATTAAAGTCGTCGGCGCGGCGTACTTATTGTGGATTGCTTTCAATCTATGGCGTTCAGAAGCCAGCCCAGTGACAAGAATAGAAAGTACTCGCAGTCGTTTTGGGTTAGCTAAGCAAGAGTTTTTATTAGCAGCAGGCAATCCTAAAGCCATTTTAATCTTTACTGCGTTTCTTCCTCAATTTGTTGATGTTTCAGCCAGTGTCAATGAACAGTTTTTCGTTCTCGGAAGCACTTTCTTAATATTGGAATTGGGGGCAATATCTATCTACGCCGTATTCGGAATATATCTAAGGCAGTGGTTCACGAAACCCAAGATGGCGAAGCGTTTTAATCGAGCATGTGCCACCTTTTTAGCCGTATCGGGTGCAAACTTGTTGGTTAGTCGTCAGTAGAGTGGAAAGATTATTTGGAGCCATCATGCTCATGGTTGGCTAAAACACAGAGGTAAAGTGTACGAGTAATGTTCCCAGTATAAATTGTCGTAAATATTCAATTATTCCTCGCTAAAAGCCATCATAATTTCGGCTATATATTTTCGATAAACAAGCGGTTGAATCAAACATGATCAGACAATACACACCGACAGACATTGAGCCAGTTCTGGATATTTGGCTTAAGGCATCAATAAAAGCTCACGATTTTGTAGCAGCAGAATTTTGGCAATCACAGCAAACCAATATGCGTGACACCTATCTGCCGGCATCAAAAAATTACCTATTTGAAATCGACTCTAAAGTTGTCGGATTTTACTCACTATACGACAACTTGTTAGCGGCAATTTTTGTGCTGCCAGAATATCAAGGTCAGGGTATTGGTAAGCAACTCATGGCTCATGCAAAAGAACAATGTTCAGCGTTAACCTTGAACGTATATAAAGACAATGACGCAACCTACAAATTCTATCTGTCCCAAGGATTTAAGGTGGATAATGAGCATATATGTGAGCATACTGGCTGTGCCGAATACGCTATGAGTATCAACGCATAACAAAGCGGTTGAAAATGATTCCCAACGGTTGGTATGTTTAGTTCCATCGTTGGGTTTTGCATTTACCGCATTAAATGCCAAGGAAAAAATAGCAAACATTATGTACATGATGAGCCGTTAAAGCGCCTATCTTAGGCTTACTGTAAAATCATAGCGGCTTGCCCTAAACATTTAATTTATCCGTACAGTTTGTGTACGAGGAACTGGTGAACAATGTGAGTTTGGCTACTTTATACATTTTTTCTGGCCTCCCTGCCTCCGGGAAATCGACACTTGCCAAGTTACTATCCGCTAAAACAGGTTCCATGTATGTACGTGTTGATACAGTAGAACAGGCGCTTAGAGATCTCTGCAATGTCAATGTAGAGGGAGAAGGCTATCGCCTTAGTTACAAAATCATTAAAGACAATTTAGAACTTGGTATTAGCTGTATTTCTGACTCTTGCAATCCTATTGAACTAACGCGAAATGAATGGCAAGAGGTAGCGGAAAGTGTTGATGCAACCTTCATCAATATTGAAGTATGCTGTTCGGATAGTCGAGAGCATGAGAAAAGAGTGAGCACTCGTCAAAGTGACGTCGAAAACCTAAAACTACCCAATTGGCAGCAAGTGCAAAACCGTCACTATGAAACATGGGAAACGGAAGTAATTAACATCGATACAGCAGGAAAAAGCATCCAATCATCGTTTGCGGAACTTGTTGAGAAGCTAGGTGTTTAAGACGGTATTTTGAGGTTACTTGGTTATATACCAAACTAGTATTAAACATTATGCAACCCCAGCTATAAACGCTGCATCAAACTAAGGATAGTAAATGTTATTCCCAGATAAAACAGGACTTATCGTTGTTGATGTGCAAGGTAAGCTTGCTCGATTAGTTCATGATAGCCAAACGCTAATTTCCAATTGTGAAAAATTGATTTTAGGAGCCAAAGCCCTTGGGTTACCTATTATCCTTCTCGAACAAAACCCCGACAAATTGGGCCGCACAGTAGAAGAGCTAACGGCTCACCTTGAAGACGTCAAACCAATATCAAAGTTTACGTTTAACGCTTGTGAGTCTCCCGACTTTCTAGCCGCTGTCAAAACCATGGATGTAGAGTCTTGGTTAGTTTGTGGTATTGAAGCGCATATATGTGTCTACCAAACGGCGCAAGGACTGACAGATTTAGGTATTCAAGTAGAGCTGGTGAGTGACTGTGTCTCCTCTCGCACTTTATCTAATGTGCAACTAGGCATAAACCGCTTAAAAGAAAGTGGCGTTGCCATCACAGGACTAGAGATGTGTTTATATCAACTGGTAAAAGACTGTAGATCCAGTGAGTTTAAGCAGATATTAAACCTCATTCGTTAAAGCCGTTTAAAGCACTTGGCATACCCAGTTCAAGACTAAGCTTCACGTTGACGGTCATAATGGTTTAGATTGGATAAGTTGGCCACATGGCTCATTACTTTAACGCGATGTTATAACCTTAGAGATAATCATGGAACTGAGACCATTTGAAAAGGAAGACTACAAACTACTCATTGATTGGATAGATTCCGACAAACTGAACTATCAATGGGGAGGCCCACATTTTCGTTTTCCTTTAAATCACCAGCAGATAACTCACCACTGTTCTAAACCTGAAGTCATTCCGTTTATCCTTGTTTCTGAGGGTAAAAACGCAGGTTATGTTGAGCTATTCAAACTATCAGAATCGCACTTTCGTATCTGTCGCGTGTTTATCTCCCGTTGCTTTCGTGGTCAAGGTATGTCAAAAGTCATGTTAAAGCAGCTAATGATATTAGCTCAAACCAAACACAATGCTCAATTGTTGTCGTTAGCTGTTTTTGAGCGCAACACGGTGGCCAAAAACTGTTATCAATCACTCGGCTTTCAAGTCACATCACATGAGTCGGGCACAAGGTCATTTGATGGTGAGGTTTGGCATCTTTTATTGATGGAAAAACAGTTATAGCAAGATAGTATGCATACTATTAACCTGTGTTGGCTTGTTCATCACGGTTAGTTGGTTTCAATATGAAGGGAAATAGATAATGCGAGAATCCTTACGCAGCAAAATAATTGAAGTATGTAATAAAAAAATTGAACAGAAAGGCGATAATGTCGGCGTCTCATTTTACGCATTTTTTGCAAATAAAAATGATGATCCTGAGTTGCTGATGGAAGCTGCAACATGGTGGATTAAAACTCACAAACTTGATCACTTTGAAAAAGCACATAAGATCATGGCGTTGATTAAATCAGAATAGTCATGGCACACCTTCTGTCTACCCAGATGCTGCGTAATAGGAAAAGAGACAGACAGCCATATGGAAATGGACATTAATATCGAATAAAGTTGAATGCGTTGCTCACCACTTAACAGAACACTATGTGTTATCATCTAACATCTCAAATATTAGAGCACAATCATGCAACCTATTCCTTTATTAAAGCAGCCTCGCATCTCCTGACGAACACAATGTTATTTCAATAGTTTCTTATTATTTAACATTAGCTTGAGGTCAAGTATGCAAAAAAAACACTGGTCAACATTCCAATTACTACACCAAGTCGTAACAAACCCGAACATCTCAATAAAAGGGACACACAGCTACTATAGTGACTGCTGGGACAACGGTTTCGAAGAGTCGGTAGTTAGGTATTTACACGGTGATGAAATCAGCCGCAATTGGCAACCCAGATGGGAAATCGATAAACTTTATATTGGTGACTATGTCTGTATTGGCGCCGAAGCCGTCATCCTGATGGGGGGGAACCATACTCATCGCGCTGATTGGTTCTGTTTATACCCATTTATGGACTTCATCGACGAGGCCTATATTGGCAAAGATGACACTCATATTGGCGACGGTTCATGGATTGGAATGAGGGCGATGATCATGCCAGGAGTCACCATTGGTGAAGGCGCAATCATTGCTGCCAATAGTGTGGTAACCAAAGATGTTGCTCCATATAGTGTCGTTGGCGGCTCACCGGCAAAACTGGTTAAATTTCGCTTTGAGTCATCGATCATCGAAGAACTCTTGCAGCTTGAGGTCTATAATTGGCCTGTAGAAAAATTTGAGGCATTAAAAAGGCATTTATGTGGCTCAGATATTCAACAACTTAAAAGCGCTATTTTAGCCTATGAGGCCGAAAAATAGCAGAACATACCAGAGTCAAAGCCAAGGCTTGGCTCTGGTGAACAGCTAGGTCACATCTCGACCTGCATTGCTGCTTCGGGAGAAGGTTTGATAGTCACTGCAAATTTAATTGAACAGTCGGATACATCAGAGCTGCTGGCTTTTGAACTTAAAAACCGTAAATGGTTCGAAAAACAGATCCCTCCGCGACTAGAGAGCTTTTACTCGCTGGCTGGCGTACAGTCTCAAATACAGGAGTTCCTCGACTTATATGAACAAGAAGCGATGGTTCCTATGCTACTACGAACCGAGCAAGGGCAAATTTGCGGACGTCTAAACTTACATATCAATAAAACGCAATCAAATACAGGGGTTATAGGTTACCGAATAGGAGAAGCCTATACCCGCCAAGGCGTAGCAACACAAGCGGTTAAATTGATTCAGGAGTATATCGTAGAATATACTGAGGTAACGGAATTACGAGCCATAGCATTAACAACCAATCTCGGCTCTATTAAGGTACTAGAAAAGAGTGGATTTAAACCCCTAGAATTCATCAAAAATTACGCACTGTTAAATGGTCGTCATGTGGATGCAAATGAGTATGTTTGGAATGTGGCGAGCGAAAAGTAAAAAGATATCGTTACAGCACAGAGACAAGTGAAGTCCATCAACCAAGGTTAACAAATGAAGCAAAATATTGTACATATCGCGTTGGTAGTAAAAGACTACGATGAAGCGATAGACTTTTACGTAAACAAACTGAAATTTGAGCTTATTGAAGATTCCTATCAACCCGAGCAGGACAAACGTTGGGTTGTGGTAGCACCACCAAACTCACACGGGACAGCGTTACTATTAGCAAGAGCATCAAAGCCCGAGCAGTTGGATTTTATTGGTAACCAAGCGGGTGGACGCGTGTTCCTCTTTCTTAATACTGATGATTTCTGGCGAGATTATGAACGCATGAAAACCGAAGGAATTGAGTTTGTTCGTGCTCCCAAAGAACAAGATTATGGAACCGTTGCCGTGTTTAAAGACCTTTATGGCAACCAGTGGGATCTTCTCCAACTGAATCCTGATCACCCAATGGCAAACAGATAACCTCAATAGGCGAGACTCGATGAAAAAGTTGTACCATATTATCAACCAGAGTGAACTGGATAACATACTTAAAAACAAGCTTTATACACCCGATAGTCTCAATACTGAAGGCTTTGTGCACCTCGCCTACTACCATCAATTAGAAACGATTCTGAGCCAATTCTTCCCCGAAGCAACGGGAATATGTTTACTTGAAATAGATCCAACTAAACTCGACTTCGATGTTAAGGATGAAGCGCCAGTAGGAATAGAAAATGATGGCAATCTGTACCCTCACCTTTATGGCCCAATTCAAACAAAGGCGCTATGTTCAGTTTATAAACTAATCATTAGTTCCACGGGACAATTTCAAACAGAAAATGTTGTGGATTGCTCCTGAGAGCAAGCAAAAGTAACGAACCAAAGAGGTTAAGATCATAAGCTAAATAGGCACCTTCACTAAAATCCTTCATCTGTTCAGTGTTATTTCCTAACTTTGTTACTTTTTCTAGCCATTAGTTTCACTTTTTAATTCGAGCAGGTTTTAAAACTAGAATATATGATCATTTATGGTCATATGAATTGAAAAAATACAAATATGCGAGATAATTAGCCTAATGTTAATACATTGTTAAGCTAAAAGTGTAAACACACAAGGAATCGTTATGGACATGGAAAACAAGTTTCTGATAGAAGCGTTTCAAACACCTGAAAGCATTGCTCCTCAGCTTTCCCCTTACTTTGACAACCTACCTACCGACAAATATGTTGATAGCGATCACCGCTATCGCGCTTATGCCCGCTTTCAACTCTGCGATAGCACATTAACAAGGTTACCGCATAGTACATTTATCCAATCGTCAAAATTTAACCGAATTGTCGGAGATGTAGAGAGAGATTTTGCCGAAATGGATAATGAGATGATAGAAACACCGTATTTTCAGCATATCTTAAAATCATTTATGCAGCGCACAGGAACAGATAAAGATCACTCTGTCGTAGACGTCCATCAAATACGAGTCACCTGCGATTCCGATGCGACAAGCGCCCCTGCTCCAGAAGGTATCCACCAAGATGGTTATCGGTTCGTGGGTATTTTCTGTGTACAGCGAAAAAACATCACTGGTGGATTTACGCAGATTTTCATGTCGCCAGTCGAGCAACATCCTCATTTAAACACCGTGTTAGAAGAGAACCAGTTCGTCATTCTTAATGACTCACGATTCTTCCACCATATATCTGAAACCCTTTCCAGTGAAGCTGGCCAAAAAGGAGTACGTGATGTCTTCGTATTTACCGCTTAATAAAGAGAGCGTCACTGCACTGCGCAAACATTTTCCGGCGCTACAAGCCATCAACAATGGACTCTCTCCTGTCTATTTTGATGGCCCGGGTGGAACCCAACTTCCGCAATCGGTCATTGACGGTTTTGCGGCGTATTTTAGTCAAGGGAACTCCAATTTGGGTGGTCAATTTTCAGTAAGCGAAAATACCGTTAACTTGGTGGATACCTGTAGACAAAAAGCCGCGACCCTATTTGGTGCACATTCAAAAGATGAAATGGTGTTTGGTGCAAACATGACCACGTTGACGTTTCACTTGAGCCGTGCCGTTAGCCAAGAGTGGCAACAAGGTGACGAGATTATTCTCAGTGATGCGGACCACGGGGCAAACCGCTCATCTTGGGCAATGGCAGCGGAAGATAAAGGGGTCAAAGTACATTACTTACCAATTAAAGACAGCCGTTGTAACTTAGATCTAGATAAACTGCACTCGTTGCTAAATGAGAGAACACGCCTTGTGGCCATCACTGCTGCAAGTAACTTATCGGGCACAATTGTCGATATAGAGAAGGTTACTGAGCTTGCGAAAGCACATGGCACTGTAGTCTTTATTGATGCGGTTCATCTACTGCCGCACCAACTTCTTAACGTACAAAAATTAGGCGCTGACTTTGTAGCAGGTTCTGCCTATAAGTTTTTTGGGCCTCATTTGGGGGTACTGTATGGTCGTAAGGCTCTGTTAGAAAAATACCAACCATACAAAGTAGAACCAGCACCGTTATACGCGCCAAACTGTTGGGAAACAGGAACGTTGAATTTTGAGGCTCTGTCAGCCTTCTCCAAAGCGATTGATTATCTCGCCTCACTGGGTGAAGGAGACAATTTACGTTCTCAGCTTGAGTCGGCTTACTTAAATATCCATCAATATGAAACGTCCCTATCCGCCTATTTCCTTAAGCATTTAGCGCAAATCCGTGCCAATGAATCTTTAACTATTGAGCTTTTTGGTCAGCAAACAGAAAGTGATAGAACGCCAACATTCGCTCTTCGTTTTGGGGATATTTCCCCCGCGGAGGTTGCCGCTCATTTGGGTGAGCAAGAGATATACACATGGAGTGGCCATTTATACGCGGACAGATTAACCGACGCACTCAATGTAACCGATAAAGGTGGAATACTTAGGGTGGGCTTAATGCATTACAATAGCCAACAAGAAATTGATCTGTTTTTTACTGCCTTGCGTAAGGCGTTAGCAACCGTATAGATCAATCAATAAAATTATATAAAAACAAAAAATTACACACTGCCACACCTATTTGTAGCAGTGTGTATTATCGCTAACTAGGGTCAAGACAAGATCCCCTCGCTTTAATAAAAATCGATAAACAAAACGCTAGCTCAAGGGTAACTGGGTACCCGTTTTGATCTCTTTAACCGAGATATTAGACTGAATTGCACTCACTCCTTTTACACGCCTTAATGCGCTAATACGCTCGAAATACTCATCCAAATCTCGTGCGACCACTTGTACGATATAATCGGCGCTTCCTGCAATACAGTGCCCCATTAATATCCAGTCGGTTTCCTTTATAAACTCTTCTATCGGATCGGTATTTTGCACTTCATGACTTCCCAATGTCACCAAGGTAAAACCAGATACCTGAAAGCCCATTTTTTTACGATTAATCAACGCTGCATAGCCGTCAATATAACCTGCCTCTTCCATCCTTTTCCAACGTCGCCAACAAGGCGTTTCACTCAAATTAACCTTCTCTGCCAACTTGGTATTACTCATGCGCCCATCGTGTTGGATATTCTTTAAAATTGAGATATCCAAATCATCCAGCTCATCATTAGGGAATTCTTTCTTTTTCATAGTCAATCCAGAAATATTTTGCTCAATACATGCCATATGGTAGCGCAACTAGCAATTTAATTCCTGCCGTATTCTGTACACTTATTGGACTTTATATTCGGTAGCTTCAAGGTGCAGGATTCAACACAACATTTTGAGGTCACTTGAGTGATTAACTGACTCACAAGGAGTAAACCAATGAGTGCTCAACTAATGACGGCGCTTGTGCTGTTCGCTATTTCTATCTCCATCACACCTGGTGCTGGAAATATTGCACTGCTAGGGATATCAAGCAGATATGGTTTTGCCGCTGCCATGCCATTCGTGTTAGGCAATGCAGTCGGAATCATTATCGTACTTGCAGGATCGAGCGTCGGTTTGGTCGGACTATTTACCGTCTACCCTTCGCTGCATGCTATTTTAAAATTCGTTGGAGCGGCTTACTTACTGTATTTAGCGTGGTCTATCAGTAAGCAAAAAATAGATACGTCAATTTCTAGCCACCCTTCCGGCTTTTTGTCCGGAGTATTCATTCAAGTAGTCAACCCGAAAGGTTGGGTTGCCGCATTGACTGTTTTCTCTCAGTTTATCTCTTCAACAGATAACTATTTGTTACAGGTGTTGATCATTATTACCACCATGATGATGTGCGGTTTAATAAGTATGGTTTTATGGGCCTACTTTGGCAGCATGATAAAAGGCTTTATACAGTGTCAAAAAAAGATGGTGATCGTCAATCGATGCTTAGGAGGAACCTTAGTATTAGTGGTGCTATCTATGTTGAGCCAACCAATATAAAAAAGCCTACAACCTTTGATAGCGTTGTAGGCGACAATATCGAAACGATAACCGTACGCAAAAAACTTTATGCAGCTTTACTCGCCATAAATATCAAAGCTAAAGTATTTGGCTGCTATTTTGTCGTAAGTACCATTCGCGCGGATTTCAGCAATTGCTTTACTAAACTTCTCGGCAAGTTGTTTGTCTTGTTTTCTTAGAGCAAGTGCTGTTCCTTCACCAATATAGGCTTTATCGGTCACTGGCTCTCCTTTAAACTCAAACCCTTTCCCTTCTTCTTTCTCAAGGAAAGCTAATGCAAGCTGATCGGAATTACCAAATGTGACGTCCAAGCGACCATTTTGCATATCAAGATAGACTTCATCCTGACCTGTATAACGTTTAATTTCAGCCACATCCGCAAACTTGTCCGTTACATAGCGATCATGAATCGTGCCCTGCTGCACACCAATCACTTTGTCCTTTAATCCCTGCTTACTGATCTCTATTTGGCTGGCTTGTTTTGCCACAAATCTTGCCGGTGTTTGGTAGTACTTATCAGTAAATAAGATACGTTGTTTACGCTCTTCCGTAATACGCATCGACGCCATAATGACATCCGATTTACGCGCCAACAAACTCGGAATCAACGCATCCCAGCTTTGAGATACCCAAGTACATTCCAGTTTGGCTTGAGCACAAAGCGCATCGGCAATTTCTATATCAAAACCAACAGGGGTACCTTGTGCATTTTTATAGTTAAATGGAGGATAGGTAAAATCTGAAGCGAGTCTCACTTCTTTTGCCACAGCAACAGAACTTAATAAACTAACCGCACAAGCAGCAATAATGGTGATCTTTTTCATTTTCAATTCCTTTGAATATATCTATAACCGTTGATCTAGTTGTATTTTTTAAGAGCATCTATGAGCTCTTTCATACTCTCTTCTGTACCGATAGTAATACGTACACAATTTCTTAACGCAGGTTCATGATGCTGATTTCGCGTTACAATTCCTTGTTGTTTCAAGTATTCAAACAGATCAACACCTGCGTTTGCTCGTAACAACACAAAGTTTGTTGATGATGAATACACCGTCTCTATGGTGTCTATTTTTCTTAACTCTTGTGCAAACCACTCTCTGGTTTTAATCAACTGCTTGGTGACTTGAGCAACCGTGGATAAACCTTCACTAGAGAGCGCTTTTAATACAATTTGCGCAGAACAGTCAGGGATCGGGTATGGCGGTATCAGCTTTTCAACATAGTCCATGACACTGCGATCAGAAATAATGAACCCACATCTCACTGCTGCCAATCCAAACGCTTTTGATAAAGTGCGAATAACAATTAAATTTGGGTAACGATCCATTAATGAAAGTACACTACTTTCTAGTTCAAACTCTATATACGCTTCATCAACCACCACTAATGCTTCTTCTCTTGTCCCCTCCAATACACGAACAATATCGTCGTGGGCAATAACATTACCTGTGGGGTTATTGGGCGAGCAGAGGAACACTAAATTCGCGTTTTTAGCCGCAGCGATCACTTCCTCTGTATTGAGACTGAAATCCCTCAGCAATGGAACGTCGATAGTGTTAATCGCTAATGCGTCGGCACAAAACTCATACATGGCGTATGTCGGAGAACAAATCACTATCTGATCATGCCCGGGCTGACAAAATGCACGAATAAGAAGATCAATGGCTTCATCAGCACCACGTACCGCTACCGTAGGCTTATCTATCTTGGTATAACCTTGGTATGCTTTAGCAATATCTTGTGGTAAAAAATCGGGATAACGATGATAACCATTTGCCGAATCATCGTACCCTATCGCTGTTTCGAGTTCATTTGCATTCAGCCAAATTCGCCCTGCCCCACCGATACGCCGAGCGGATTGGTATGGTATTAATTTTTTTACGGACTCTGGTACTAAACGGCTTGCTAATGAAGACAAATTCATCACCCCATCAAAATAATTAGTCACTATTTATTAATATTTTTTCACTTTCTAGCGAGTTTAATAGCAATAAATGAATATAGATAACACATTCAAACAAATACTTGTTGAAAAATGAAACGATTTAAATACATACTAGCCATGTATTATTTTCATAGCTAAGTAATGCATTTCCCGATACCGTGACAGAGTAAGGCACCGATAAACAATGAACCGTTCGCTCCCTGCAATTAAAACGCTGCATGCTTTTTTAGTCACAGCAGAAAGCCTCAACTTTACCCACGCTGCGCAGCAATTAAATTTAACGCAAGGTGCAGTTAGTCGTCAGGTTCAAACCTTAGAAGAGTATGTCGGTACTGCACTGTTTTATCGTCATGCAAGAGGGTTATCATTAACTCAGAAAGGCGCGGTATTACTGCCATTAATCAAAGAAAACCTAGCATCACTCCACCACTCACTGGCTCTGGTTTCATCGTCTCCAACTAAAATCAACCTCAATGCGCCTAGCTGCATTACCTCTTGGTTGCTCCCTAGACTAATGACCTTTCAGCAACAGCAACCCAAGATCGACGTGGAACTCACATCAACCATTAATCATAAATATGAGCCCAACTTTGATCCATTTGACGCGGTAATTGTATACGGCAAAGAGCCAAAACAGCCTTCGATAAAGTGTCATTTACTGTTTGATGAACATCTTACTCCCATTTGTCGCACCGATGTCTGGGATTCCAACTCTCATCAAAGTGATGACGATCTATCGCGCTATACATGGCTTCACTCCAATGCTGAGCAAAGTGATTGGCGCTTATGGCTAAGTCATTTAGCAAGAACGGATTTAACCAGCAAAAACAACCAAGTATTCTCTACTTTGGATCAAGCAATGAATGCTGCTATGCAAGGGTTTGGAGTGGTAATTGGTGACATAACGTTGGCCAAAAATGACCTTGAGCTTGGTCGAGTAATCGCACCCTATCCACAATCTGTTGCCACCGGAAACAGTTACTATCTACTGCAGCCTAAAACTCAAAATAACGATTCACTAAATTTGCTGATTAAATGGTTACTGCAGTCACCGCAACCTTAATAAAAGCTGATCGGTAAATAAAAGTCGATCTCAAACTTTTCATCATGTTCGATAAAATGATTTTTCAAGTAGTGGGCATAAGCAGGTGTGGTCTGCATTTTAAAACCTGAGGCTGGCAGCCAGTGCTCTAAGATCAAACTGAGTTGAGGCAATAACTCACCATACTTTCCGGTTAACCGAAATACCGCATGTAAGCCGCCGGGAATCGTAAACTGATTAATAATACCTCGCTTATAAATAGGTTTATCGATAGCGATACAAGCCACGTAACGACACTGCTGTAGATCAACCCATGCAGGATTTGAATGATGCAGACCAAACTGAGAGCGACTGCTGCGCCCTTCACTCTTCGCCCACGCAAGCAGCAAATCCCAAGCCTGCTTTATTGAGCGGCCATAACCAGTATGCCGCACATAAGCGACGTACCTTTCAGGAACCTCGACAATACGAGCTTTGGGTAAGCTATCCACGGCAATACGTTGATAGCTTTCGGCTATCTCTGGATCGGATAAGTAGGGCTTACTCTCTTCCTGAGGTTCGTATTTACGCCACTCTCCCGGTGACATAGAAAACTGAGATTTAAATGCACGACTAAATGATGAGACTGAACTAAAACCCGACTTGTTAGCAATGTCCACCACCGTAGCCTTAGTATCGAACATCAACTGGTTGGCCGCGTACTCTAATCGTGTACGGCGAATATACTGATGTACAGGCTCTCCGACCACCAGCTTAAATACGCGATGAAAATGCTGTTCAGAATAAGCAGAACGTTTTGCTAACTCACCCGCGTTAAGCTCTCTGCTGATATCCTGATGAATGTAAAATAGCACATCATTAATTCGGCTTAATTGTATTGAATCGCTCATAATCTGTTACTCATCCGTGGTGACATTTAGCATAAACGGACAATATTTATAGCATAAACGGACATGTATTGCTGACATAGTAATAGTATTCTATTAAAAACAATTTAGTGGGAACTCAAAATGGAAATAGCACGCTCATTGCAACAAATTCAATCTTCTTATATTCGGGAAATTTTAGAAGCCGCCAGTGACAAAAGTGTTATTTCTCTTGCAGGAGGGTTGCCTGATCCTGAAACTTTCCCAATTGAACTCATGCAACCCGTACTAGCTGGACTTACAAGTACCCCTGAGGTGTTTCAATACGGAAATACCGAAGGCTATGCCCCACTGTTAGATTACTTAACGGACTTATACCAACTGCCTGAGCATCATAAAGCCGTTGTGTGTACAGGTTCTCAGCAAGGGCTTGATCTTATTGCTAGAGCCTATATAAACCCCGGTGACAAAATCGTAATGGAGGCACCAAGCTACCTAGGTGCAATGCAGGTTTTTGGTCTGGTTGAAGCCGATATTTTAACCGTGCCACAAAATCATCATGGTCCTGATTTGGAGGCACTAGAGGCACAATTTTGCCAACATGATATTAAACTGTTCTATGCGGTTCCTGATTTTCATAACCCAACCGGTGTGTGCTGGTCTCTCGCGGTGAGAGAACGAGTAGCGCAGCTGTGTATTCAATATGACGTCGCGCTCGTTGAAGACGCCCCCTACAGAGAGCTAAGGTTTACCGGAGAAGCGCTGCCTATGGTATCCAGCTTCTGCCCTGATCACGCTATCGTACTCCGTTCATTTTCTAAAATTGCCTCCCCCGGCTTACGTCTTGGCGTCGCAACAGGGAAAGCCCGTTTCATAGACCCAATGATTAAAGTAAAGCAAGGAGCCGATCTTCATTCCAGCGTTCCTATGCAAGCTCTATTACTGGGTTTACTAAAAAACAAACAATTTGAACAGCACTTGATGTCAATCCGAGAACTGTACCAGTCACGATATGAGCAACTGGTAGCCTCTTTACACAACAGTCTACCTGATGGCTGTAATCTCAATGCTGTAGAAGGTGGCATGTTTGTCTGGCTGACCATTCCAGATTGCGACACCTTGCAGCTGGCTAAACGCTGTTTAGACAATAAAGTCGCCGTGGTTCCTAGTCGTGTATTTTACCCTGCTAATGTTGACGATCAGGCGGCATTGCGACTTAACTTTACTAACTCTTCCTCAGAAGAGTTAACCAAAGCAGTAGAGAGTTTGGCCACGGTATTAAGCCATCAGTAATACTTAGTGATCTACTCTCCAAGTTCGGCCATAACGAAATCAATAAAGCTACGTACTTTAGCCGACATATGCTTACGACTTGGGTAGACCATATAAATACCAATCTCAATCTTAGGATAATCAGCAAGTAGCTCAACCAATTGTCCTGTTTCTATCTCATCACTGAGACAGAAACAGGGCAGTCGACAAATCCCCTGACCTGCAACAGCCAAGGCCAACGTCATGGAAGAGTTATTGGTCAATACATGACCATCAACATGAACCTGAATCGAATGACCATCCTTATCGTAGTATTGCCAAACATTCGGTTGCCTAAGATTGCTATAACTCATCACTTTGTGTCGATCCAAGTCATAAGGCGTCTCTGGAGTGCCATGCTTTTTTAGGTAATCTGGTGATGCTAATGTCAGCGCTGTTGAACGTCTAATCTGTCGACTGATTAAACTTGAGTCTTCTAGCTGAGCCGTCGCTCTGATAACCACATCAAAACCGTCCGAGACCATATCAACCTTGCGATCATCTAAGTCGATCTCTAAAGAGATTCGGGGATATTTTTCAGTAAATTTTGCCAGCACCGGGCGCAAGATTGAGACCCCAAAACTCACCGGGCAGCTCACTCTTAATGTTCCTCTCGGCTCACCATACTTGCCACTTATCGCATTCTCCGCTTGTACAGCATCTTCAATGATTTGCTGGCACTGTTGATAATACAGTTGTCCTTCAGGTGTTAAATTCAGCGTTCTGGTGGTTCGTTGCATTAAACGTACCCCTAGCCTCTCCTCTAACTTACTCACCTCTTTACTGATAAATGAGGTTGAGTGGCCTGTTTTTTCTGCCGCAAGGGTAAAACTGCCCGCTTTTACCACTTCTGTAAATATCACCATGCCATCGAGCAAATTTCTCTGCGCCATGCGTATTTTCTCCCATCAGATAGTGCCATTCCGAGTCATATGGAAATAATCATTCCTCATTTGCCATATTAATAACAAATTGAGTTAAGTCTATAGTGTATTCACACAAACGCTCAATATAAAAATTTTTTACAAAGGTGACTAATATGAAAGTACTCGCATTCGCAGCCAGCAGCAGCAGAAACTCCATTAACCAAACGTTAGCAAATTACGCCGCATCGCAAATTGCTGGGGCGCATGTTGAACGACTTGATATAAACGACTACGAAATGCCTATCTTCAGCGAAGATAGAGAGAAAGAGTTGGGTCAACCTGAATTGGCACACGCTTTCTTCAACAAAATTGGTCAAGCTGATGTATTAGTCATTTCATTTGCAGAACATAACGGCTCTTACACCGCTGCGTATAAAAACCTATTTGATTGGACATCCAGAATTGATCAAAAAGTGTTTCAAAACAAAAAAGTGGTTTTGCTTGCGACCTCTCCAGGTCCCGGTGGTGCTGCTAATGTTCTTGCCGCCGCGCAAGGCTCTGCGCCCTATTTCGCTGCCGAAGTAAAAGGAGCGCTATCAGTACCAAGTTTCTACGACAATTTTGATATGGAAACGAGCCAACTCACCAATGCGGACCTACAACAACAGCTAAAGGCGATCGTTTCAGAAATCTAACCGCTCTCTCGACAATGATAAGTGAATGGCGCTTACTATAGAGAAGCGCCTCAATTTCTGCTAGTTTCTACTCCATCAGTATAAAATAACGGATTATGATGGATCAGCTCATTACACAACTTCAGGCATACTTCTCGCTTCAACAAAACCAATGGGGGAATGACGTACTCGTTATTACTTGCATCAGTTTCGTTGCTTGGATTGGTTGGAAAATCCTCTATAGCCGCCTTGAATTGATTGCCGAAAAGACCAAACTCAACTGGGATAACGTGGTAATTAGCTCCCTAAAAACCCCCATCAGTAGCTTAATTTGGCTCTGGCCTGCCACGGTATCTATTGGCCTGATATTGCAAAGTTATGTCAATCACACCCTCGATTGGCTGAGCACCTTAAAAATCCTGCTGGTGATTGTTATCTTCATCTGGATAACTATTCGCCTTGTTAACAATATCGAAGAACAGTTTCTTAAAGAAAAAAAGCGCGATGAAACGACCGTACAGGCCATTGCTAAAGTAATTCGTTTACTGTTTATCGTGATGGGCTGCCTCTCTGTCATGCAGACTCTAGGCTTAAGCCTGTCAGGTTTACTTACCTTTGGTGGGGTGGGTGGTTTGATTGTCGGTTTGGCCGCAAAAGATCTGCTTTCTAACTTTTTTGGCGGCATGATGATCTATTTTGATCGCCCTTTTAAGGTTGGCGACTGGATACGTTCGCCTGATAGACAGATTGAAGGAACGGTGGAGCGCATTGGTTGGCGAATGACCATCATACGAACATTCGATAAACGTCCTATTTACGTGCCTAATTCCGTATTCAGTAGTATTGTGGTGGAGAACCCTTCTCGCATGCTCAATCGCCGAATATATGAAACCATCGGCCTACGCTATGATGATACCCATAAGATCGATGCGATAATTAAAGATGTAAAGTTGATGCTGGAAAACCACCCTGATATTGACTCGAAGCAGACCCTAATCGTTAATTTTAACGCGTTTGGCCCATCGTCTTTGGATTTCTTTGTTTATACCTTTACCAAGACGGTCAACTGGGTTCGCTTTCATGAAGTGAAGCAAGATGTGCTACTAGAAATCATGGCAATTATTCATAAGCACAACGCCGATGTTGCGTTCCCGACGCAGACTCTGAAAATAGAGCAGACACCTGAACCGCAAACCTTGATGCAGCAGTAGATTTAAAGCAAAAAGCGCCCAACGAAACGATTCGTTGGGCGCTTTTTATTATCTATTGTTTGCTTATTTTAACTGTTGTTCAACCAGCGTTTGCCAGTAGTTAACCCCTTTAACAAGGATGTTATCATTAAAGTCATAATGCGGGTTATGTAGTGCTGTACCACCGCACTCTCCTTGGCCATTTCCAACCAAAATATAACAGCCTTTCACTTCTCTCAGCATAAAGGAGAAGTCTTCGCTAATGGTAAACGGGTCGCAGTTATCAACAACATTCTCTTCTCCCACCACCGCCGCAGCCGCTTTCACAGCATGAGCTGTCTCTTCCGGTGTGTTAATGGTAGATAGGAAAGTATTAATAAACTCATATTCGTACTCCACACCAGCAGACATACATTGACCAGCAACCACTCTTTCGATCGCCTTTTCAATTTTATGAAGTGCCGTATCCGTAAAGCTGCGAGTGTCACCCTTAATTTTTACGCGCGATGGAATAACATTCACGGTGCCGTTGGTGGCAAATTCCGTCACCGAAATAACCGCAACTTCATCAATAGAACTAAGATGACGAGAGACAATGGTTTGAATTGCCGTCACGACTTGCGCACCGACAACAATAGGGTCGGTTCCCATATGTGGTAGAGCAGCGTGTCCACCTGTGGCAATAATATCTATCTCAAAACTGCTTTCACTGGCCATAATAGAGCTAGGACGAGTGACGAACTTCCCTTCAGGAATTCCGGGTAAGTTATGCATCGCATAAACTGCATCAATGTTCCAGCGTGTAAATAGCCCATCAGCAATCATGGCTTTAGCGCCAACACCGTGTTCTTCACCCGGCTGAAAGATAAAATAAACCGTACCGTCAAAATTGCGTGATTCCGATAATACTTTTGCCGCACCAAGTAACATTGACGTATGACCATCATGTCCACAAGCATGCATAACGCCTTCATGTACTGAAGCGTAATCAAAAGTGTTTTTCTCTTCTATGTGAAGCGCATCCATATCGGCTCTAAGACCGATAGAGCGTTCGCTATCGCCACACTTTAAGATCCCTACCACACCTGTTTTACCAATGTTGCGATGTACTTCCAGACCAAACTCTTCCAGCTTTTCAGCAACAAATGCAGATGTTAGCACTTCTTCGAAACCAAACTCAGGGTGCTTATGAATATGGTGACGCCATTCGATAACTTGTTGTTCAATTGTCATCCGAACCTCTCACATAGATGTCGTTATATGTATAAATAACTGTAGATATAAATGAGCCCCTGCACTTTAAAAAGTCAGGGGCTATGTCTTATAACTGATTAGTAATTAGCCTACTTGATCAGCTTTCTCTAACTCAATTTTAGTTTGCTCGTCAGCAGCAACTTGTACTGGTTCATCAGCAAACTCTTCACGGAACATCTTGAATGTACTCCAGATACATAGGAAAAGTACAAACATCAGTGGAAGAGCAAATATCAGACTGATACTTTGCAGCATGTCGATACCTGTTTTGGTTGTCATCATCAGTGTAAGAGCCATTGCACACTGAGCGATAACCCAGATGATTTTCATTTTGTTACTTGGGTTCTCAGAACCATCTTCACACATACTTGCCAACGTAAACGTTGAGCTGTTAAGCGATGTGATGAAACAAGTAAATAGAGCAATAACAACACCAATTGAGATAACTGTACCCATTGGGTAATCTTGAAGCACAATAAATGTAGCGGCTTTAGACGATGCAGCAGCAGCTTTCAGTACTTCCGGCTCAGACTGGATACCAATTGTTCCGAAGAACGCAACCCAGATGAAGATACCGATACATGGGATAATCATAGAGCCTAGTACGAATTCGCGTACTGTACGACCTTTAGATACACGTGCAATGAACGGACCTACAAACGGTGCCCATGCAATCGCCCAAGCATAGTAGTAGATAGGCCAGCCACGGATCCAACCCGCTTCTTCTTCTGCTGCAAACGTAGGTAGCATTAGACCATCTTGGAAGAAGTCATTTAGGTAGTTACCAATCGAATCAAAGTAAACGTTGATCATGGTTGTAGTAGGACCAACAATCGCAACAAGTAGAATCAAACCAACCAACAAGTATGCGTTGTAGTCAGAAAGAAGCTTGATACCTTTTTCTAGACCCGTCGTTGTACAAATAATCGTGATTAACGCAACTACACCAACAAGCAGGAAGATAACCCATGGAGCATCCGGCGTACCGAATAGGTAAGAGAAACTAATACCTAAAGACAGACCTGTTTGACCAAGAGACGTAGAGATACCTGCAATCGCACCAAATACACAAATAAGGTTAACAATTTTACCTAAGTTGCCGTTCGCTTTACCACGACCCCAAGGGATTAGAATGTTACTGATTAGGCCACTCTCTTTTCTACGGTACATAAGGTAACCAAGAACAAGACCTACAACAGAGAACGCAGCCCAAGCTTGAATACCTTGGTGAATAAAGCTTTGCTTCATTGCGAACTCAGCTGCTTCAGCTGTTTGTGGGTCAATACCTGTTGTAGATAGTGGGTTCATATAGTGGTAAACAGGTTCTGCAACACCCCAGTAAAGCATTACTGTACCCATACCAGCGGAGAACAGCATACCGATCCATGAGAAGGTGCTAAATTCAGGTTTAGCATCATCTGGGCCAAACTTGATGTTGCCGTATTTACTAAACGCGAAGAAGAACATTAGCATTACATAAGCAAATGAGCCGGCCATATATATCCAACCAAATGTATCCGTTAGATAGTTCATAGTGCCAATACCTACTGAGTACAGTTTATCTGGGAATAAGATACCTGCTGCTACAATAAGCAAGATAAAGCCAATAGTACTGGTGAACAGCATACGGCCTTGTTTTAGTTGTGGTTGATTCGCTGACATTATCAGTTCTCCTGCGAATTATTTAATTACGATGAGTTCTGGTTCAGCACGCTCGCTTAACCATTCCGCACCATCTTCTGTGATTACGATGTTTTCTTCATGAACCATAGACTTACCAGGTGCGTACACCATGCCTGGTTCCAGTGTCATTACCATGCCAGGTTTCAGCACAGTGTTGTCTGTTGCGGTGTTAGAAGGACGCTCTGTCAGTTCCATACCTAAACCGTGACCAAGACGACCTACGTCTCACGTACTGCGCCCGTATCAATGATAAGCACATCGCCATGTTCAATAACGCGATCAGTTGGACCCATAATGATGCTGTCATAACCATCTGGGCCTGAGCCTGCAATGATATACGGACATTCATCTGCGCCTTCTAAAAGCATATCAATACGGAACTGCTTACAGATTTCACGCTCAGACATACCCGCTTTGGCGTATTCCGGAATTTTTGCAAAACCCACGTTAGTGATGCGGCAGATCTCGCGTGTTTTTTCGATTTCAGCTTGAGATTTAATTTGACGAAGCTCGTGAACGGCAAGAGAAACATCAACAAACTCTTTTTTCACCATAGTGGTTAACGCAAGGTAGTTGTTCACTGGCATACGTAGGTGAGATTCGATACCAAGAGTGGCACCAACACGACCGTGCTTACATGGTAGTGAGTTCAATACACTTGCAACTAGGCTGATACCGTCATCTTCTGGACGTGGTGATGGCCAAGTGATGATGTTATCAATCCAAGTTCCCGCCATGCCGCTTGCGCCGATTTCAGGAATAATAGCGGTAGGTTTACCTTCAGCTGGAACCACAACAAACCAAGGACGAGTAGGGCTATGCCAGAATTGCGTATGAAAGCC
The DNA here is from genome assembly GCF_013114595.1 of Vibrio sp. 99-8-1. Classification (GTDB taxonomy): domain Bacteria; phylum Pseudomonadota; class Gammaproteobacteria; order Enterobacterales; family Vibrionaceae; genus Vibrio. The sequence continues at coordinate 24,455 of NZ_VTXE01000052.1, forward strand.
GGTAAAGTAACGAACGTTCGGCTCAGTGGTAAAAATCATCGCATCTAGCTTCTGCTCGTGCATGATTTTTTGAGCTCTTTGTGTTCTGTTTTCAAATTCGGCTTGTTCAAAGCCTCTGTTTAGAAA
>NZ_VTXE01000053.1 GCF_013114595.1 Vibrio sp. 99-8-1
GGTGCTGGCGGTAGCTGGTTTGCAATGATAACGCCAGTAACCGTATTGGTACTGGGCATTCTTGTTCCATTAGGGGTGATTGATGCTGAAGCGATGAGTTACGAGCGCGTGGCAAGCTTTGTAAAAAGCTTTTTCGGTGTGCTGTTCGTGATTGCAACGATCTCCTTACCTATGTGGCACTCAATGCACAGATTGCACCACGGTATGCATGACTTAAAAATCCATGCCGGGTTAGCAGGTAAAGTCGTTTGCTATACGACCGCTGGAATTTTCAGTGCGTTATCCATTATTTTGATCTACATGATCTAGCAGTACAGCTTGATCGACTGAAAAAGTAGACTCAATGACGCAAAACAGGCTAGGGCTCGGTTCCTGGCCTGTTTTGTTAGTGATTTTTGTTCATTAAGTGTTCTCTACAACATGAGCAGAAGAATATGGTCAAAAATAGCGAACACAAAGAGCGGTATAATCAATGAAAAAAGATCAACATCCCATTGTTGATTATTTGTCGAATGCGACTCACAAACCCACTGCTTACTCAGTTCTCATTCTCTTTCAAATCAGGCAAATAAACTTATTATTTATCAGTACATTAGAGTGTTACTTGTGAAATAAGTAACGTGACGCATTGCTGTAAGGTTAACTCTTCCAATTTTTGCAATGGTCCTTCCGTTAATTCAAATTGTTCTAACAGACAGCTTGGTTTAGTTTCAATTCATAATTTGAGTGATTGAAACTCGCTACAAAGTTAACCCAGATTAATATGAGCAACTCAGTTTCAATCACATGGCATTCATTAAATAGTAATGTGAGACAACTATGAAAACGACTATGACCAAAGTAGCACTTGTTGTGCTATGTGCTATATCCACCGCTCCTGCTTCATTTGCTAAATCCACAGAAGCAACAACTTCTCATGAATCTGTCAGCGTATTTGAATCCGCTGTATATGGTGATTTGTTTGGTACTGCAGAAATGCGCTCAGTATTTAGTGACAAGGCCATGGTTAACCAATGGATTAACGTTGAGATGGCGTTAGCGAAATCTCAGTCCAAAGTGGGCATTATTCCTTTATCTGCGTATCAATCGATCAAAGCCGCTGGTGAGAAAGTCACTATAGACTACGCAACACTTAAAAAAGGCACTAATAAAGTTGGTCGTGGTATCAAGCCGCTACTCAAACAGTTAAAGAAAGCGGGTGACAAAAATGTATCGGGCTACTTACATTTTGGTAGTACGACTCAAGACATCATGGATACTGCAACGGCACTACAAGTGAAAAATGGTAGTGAACTCATTCGCGTAGAAATGGTAGAACTGGCCAATCAAATTGCCGTTCTAGCAGATCAGCACAAGAATACGGTTATGATTGCACGCTCCAATGGACAAGATGCGGTTCCAACGACCTTTGGTTTGCACTTAACAACCTATTTGATGGAGCTGGTTCGAAATATTGATCGACTAGATGAAGCCTCATCTCGTTTGACCGCTCAAATTGGTAGTACGGTTGGAACTTTGGCCCCATATGGCGATAAAGGTCTGGCATTACAAAAAGTGTTTGCTGATGAGTTAGGGTTAGCTGCTCCAATTGCGCCATGGAACCCAAGCAGGGATGTTTTTGCTGAGATGGTTCAAACGTTAGCAATGGTTGATGCTACGTTAGGTCGAGTCGCGGTAGATATTAATAATCTTGGACGCACTCAGATTAATGAAGTTAAAGAGGGTGAGAGCGGGGCAAGTAGTACTATGCCTCAGAAGCGTAATCCTAGAGCATCGGAATTCATGGGTGGATTTAACCGCATGGGTAAGATGTACAATGCGGCATCTTTAGACATTATGAGCCATACCGATACTCGTCAAGGATCGCCTTGGATATTGGAGTGGAGCATTATTCCTGAGTCATTCATGGTGACATCGGCCTCACTTGAAAGAGCACAGCGTATGTTTGCCAAGTTACTGGTTAATGAGCAACAGATGCTAGACAATTTTGCATCAGCCAGCTTCTATTCTATGTCTGAGGCATTGATGAATAAACTCACTGAAAAAGTCGGCCGTTCGGATGCATACTCTATAGTTAAAAAAGCGATTAAAGCCGCGAAACCTGAAGATACACTAAGTGACGTGGCGAATAATAGTGTAGAAATAAATAAGCACTTAACCAGCGAAGAGATTAATGCAGTATTAAAACCTGAAAACTATTTAGGATCTTCCGCAAAAATTGTTGAACGAAGTGTTGAATTTGTTCAAAACAACTATAAACGTTAATAGTGAAAATAAGTTTTAAGTAATATTAACTAAAGCGGATACGAGTTTTGTATCCGCTCTGTTGTTAATAAGAACGACAGTTTATTGATAACAACGTTCAAATCAGGACAAAGTGAACTAGAGATGAGACAGTAATTGAGCATGGATTTAATATCGTTTGATTATACGGCAATGTTGTCGGGATTATTATTGGTACTAGACATAGAGCTGATAATGACCGTGATAGTTGCGGTATGCGTAGGGTTAGTATTTGGAGCCATGCCCGGAATTACTACTTCTCTATGTTTGACGCTCTTTTTTCCTATCGCGTTAAATCTATCAACATCATCCGGCTTTATGCTGCTACTCACCTTGTACTCAAGCACCATTGTAGGTGCCGGTGCAATGGCAATACTGTTCAATATTCCAGGTAACCCGGGAGCGATAGCCTCCACATTTGATGGTTATCCCATGTCATGTAGTGGTAAAAGCTATTTAGCATTAGGGGTTCACTTATTTTCTTCTACTGCAGGTAGCCTCATTAGTTGGTTACTGATCTTGGCGTTTTTTGTTCCTTTAAGTTATTTTGCCAGCAAATTAGGCAGTACAGATGTACTGTTTATTACGCTTTTAGTGATTGTGTTAGTCGGTATTATGGGACAAGGTCAACTGATCAAATCATTCTTTTCTGGGCTGCTAGGGCTAATGATTTCGGTCAATAATGTTCCGTTTAATCAAGGGGAACCGGTTGATATTCTGTTTATCACTTATGGTGATACCTTGCCGTTAGTGATTATCTTGGTTGGACTGTTTTCTGCTCCAGAGCTGTACAAACTGTCGAGGAAAAAAACGCTCCTTCAGTCTGAACAGAACTTTGAAGAGACAAGCTATCGACAACTTTTTAATACCAGCAAAATTTTATTCACCAACAAAATGACAGTTACAAGAGCATCTATTACGGGTTTAATTGTCGGTTTATTACCTTCTGCTGGTGCCGCATTATCGTCGATGACGGCTTACTTTATTGAGAAAAAAGCCAACAAAAATCAAGTTAACTTTGGTCACGGAGAGGTGGCTGGGGTTATCGCTCCGGAGAGTGCTAACAACGCTTCAGTTGCCGGTTCCATGTTGGTTTTGTTGCTGCTTGGTATTCCGGGAAGCAACTCTTCTGCAGTTATTTTTGGTTATCTAATCGAGAAGGGAGTACCAATCGGTAATCAATTATATGAGGCTCAGTCTGCGGTAATATATGCGGTTATCTTTGGTGGCATATTGAGTACCATCATTCTGGCTGCGGTTTCGTTTTCTGTTGCACCGTATATCGCAAGATTGGTGAATTTAAACAATCGACTGCTTCTACCCATATTGATATCCCTAGTCTGTTTTAGTGCTTATTTTTATCGCGGCTATATGGGGGACGTTATCATCTTATGTCTTTTTGGTGTGGTTGGTTTTGTGATGAACAAATATAAGTTTCCGGTAATAAGCTTGGTGTTAGGACTGTTTTTAGGTAAGCAGTTCGTTAAAGGCATAGAAGATGTTCAAGCCAGTTTACTTTCGGGGCATTTCTCCCTATTTGATAAGCCTTTTTCCCTTGTTCTCGCTACTATCATTCTGTTTCTTCTTTTCAAACACTGTATCAAGTGGAGACCTAACCGTTAGTACGCTGTCGGCTAATTCCATCAACTAATCCGAACCTAAATATGACCTCTGGCGCAATGCAATGTGGTATTGATTCTATAAATATAATGAGTTTTATTACTAATAGTATTAAACTGTAAAGAGTTTTTAAGTATTCAGTAATATAGTAACGCGTGATATTGATAGAGTTAAAAACATCATGTGGTGACGGAGTAGTATGACAAAACACAGTCCATCAGAAGCACTAGTTCAACGTCTTTTCGGCGTATTTGATGCATCTAATGAAGGCCTCTGGTTTATGAGTGTCGATGGTGAAGTGACTTTCTATAACCCTACCTTTTATAAGCAGTTTGATCTGGATATAGAAAACGCTACATTAGATGATTGGTTGCAGCTCGTTCACCCTCTTGATCGTAAAAAAATGGACAATGCTGTAAAACAACACTTTGAGTATGAAGAGCGAGTAACGTCTCAGTATAGAATTAAAACTGAAACAGGACGTTATATCTGGATACAAGGGACAGGTGTTGTTAAATCGGACAATGGTCGGGAATATATGGTAGGCAGCCATAAAGACATTTCTGATCAAAAGCTGATGGAAGAGTACCTCTATCAAGCGGCTTATTTTGATAATTTTACCGGCTTATATAACCGCAAAAAGTTGATCGTAGATATAGATGAAACGAATTGCACCAATAAAACCATCTTGTACATCAGTATTGCCGACATCAAATCTTATATAAACCAATATGGCGACAGTATCCTAGATGATGTCGCCAATCATGTTATTGGCAGTTTTAATGCGTTTTCCAATTATGATTGTCATTTCTATCGAGTGGGCACGGATGAGTTTGCCGTTTTGCTAAATGAAGAGTTAACCGATCAAGAAATCGCTTTGCTCTGTTCAAACTGCATCGAAAAATATCATCAACTGTCGGAAGAAGATGGTTTATTGTACGGCGATGAAATGAGTTTGGGTGTCTATCGTTTTGTACCAAGTGAAATGCCAGCACAGCGTGTATTACGTTGGGCGTCTAGAACGTGTGAGTATGCAAAAGCTCGCCTTGATCAACGTTGGATCATCTGTGATGACAGTGTTGAATCTAAGGTTGAACGTTATTTCTATATTGAACGTGAACTTAAGCAGGCAATCGCAGCGAAAGCTCTCTCGGTGAAGTATCAACCGATTGTTTCGGTATCTCAGCAAAAGGTGTTGAGTTTTGAGGCTTTGGTTCGCTGGAATAGTGACGAGTTAGGTGAAATCTATCCTGATGAATTTATTCCTATCGCGGAGAAAAAAGGGCTGATATTTGATCTTGGTTGCGTAGTGTTAGAGAAAGCTTGTCAGTTTATTAACGCATACAACCAAAGCCATAGTGAACCGATCCGAGTCAATGTGAATGTATCCGTTTTGCAGTTGCTCAATAGTAATTTTATTCAGTCTGTAGAATCGATTATCGCCAAGTTCAATGTGCCAAAGAGTTGGGTCGTATTAGAGTTAACCGAGACGGTTTTGCTTGATGGTGTCGTGAGAGCAAAATCTCAACTGCAAGAATTGCGACAGCTAGGCTATAACATTGCGCTGGATGATTTTGGTGCGGGTTATAGTTCGTTGAACAGCTTCTTTAACCTTCCGCTTGATCAGATCAAAATCGACCGCACTATGACATTAAGCGCGATGGATGCGAATGAGCCATTAGATTATCTTAAATTTCTATTAAAAATGTGCAGCGATAACAGTGTTAGTGTGGTTGTTGAAGGTATAGAAACGGAAGAGATGATAGTGCGATTAGTTGAGGCGGGAATGGATAACTTGCAAGGTTATTGGTTCTCTCGACCCCTTACAGAACACGATGCTTTAAACTTAGACATTGATTGGCAAAAAATGCGCTTTGCCATTATGAGATTAAGTGAATAACAACTGAATTAGTAATATATAAATAACTAAAGGCTAAAATTGTGATGATTTTAGCCTTTTTCCTATTGAATTTTCGGCTAATGTGCTTCAAGTCGATTTACTCAAAAAATATCAACACATTTACCCCGTGAATTTGTAAAGTAGAAACCTACGTCCATACTTAATAAATGTTGTTATCAATAGGGATTTTTTATGAAGAACATTGGATTTAAGAACTTACTTTTAATTTCGATTCTCGCTTTAGTGGCATTGTCCGTTTCCATTTCAAATTATCTCTCCTACTCAAAGGAGTCAGAACTTATAACCAATATGATTACTGTCTCTACCTCTGGTTTTGTGAAGAGTCAGGCTAGACTGGTAGAAGTGCAATTGGAAGAAAAAGTGGGTGCTATTGGTAAGCTTGCCGGTCAGTTTAAAAATAAAAAGATTGAAGGTTCTCCAGAGCAAATTATTGAATTAACGAAAATGGTGGCAAATGCTGCCAACCTTAACAGTGCCGTTATCGCATTTGAAAACGGTGATGCGTATTGGAACCAAGCCACGCCGACATGGCCCAATAATAAATTAGATGGTGATGCAACAGAAAGAGGCTGGTATCAAGCAGCATTTAAATCAAACGGAACCTCAGTAACAGAACCTTATGGCGGTTCAGATGGCGGTGATTACTGGATCAGTATTGTAGAAAAAACCTTTGGTGGCATGATTTCGGTAGACATGAAACTTGAATTCTTAAGTAGCATGGTTGAGAAAGCAACCAACATACCAGGTTCAACCGCGATCATCATGAATACCGATACCACCATTCTTGCATCTTCTTCTCCTGCATTAAAGCCGGGACAAAAAGGCGATACCATTGCCTCTCTAAAAGAAGTGTTAACTAATGTCACAAAACAAGAAAGCGCTGTACAAGAGTATGTGTTAAATGATGTAGACAAAATGATGTTTTCTGAACGGATCAAGGTCGGTGATAAAAACTGGTATTTTGTTATTGGTTTAGATAAATCCGTGGCGTTTAGCGAACTTGAAGACGCGAAGGTAGGCGCTATTCTCACCTCTACTATTGCTTCAGTAGTCAGTATTATTTTGGCCTTCTTTGTTATTCAGTTCCTATATCGCCCAATACTTGAGCTGAAGAAAACCATCATTGGTTTGTCTCAAGGAGATGGCGACTTAACGCAACGACTAGAAGTACGAACGAAAGATGATCTTGGCCAAATTGCGGGAGGTGTTAACGAGTTTATCGCCAGTTTGCAGAAAATGTTGCTGGAAATTCAAAGCGCATCAATGCAGTTACAGAGTAATGTTGAAGGGCTGAAAGATAAATCGATGCGCAATGCGTCTATCCTAGAAAGCCATGTTTCAGAAACGGAACAGATTGTTGCCGCAATCGAAGAGATGAATGCCACCGCAGATGCAATGGCAACAGATGCGGCGAATACCGCTCAGTTGACGCAAAAAGCCAATGACGCAAGTGGTATCTCTCAAACGACGGTGCATCAGGCACAAGATACGGTAACCGCGCTTGTTGAGGATGTGGACTCTACGGCAAGTAATGTACAAAACATGAGTGATGAAACCGATGGCATCAATGAAATATTGAGTGTGATTGGTGATATTGCAGAACAAACTAACTTGCTGGCACTAAATGCTGCGATAGAAGCGGCGCGTGCCGGAGAACAGGGGCGAGGTTTTGCCGTTGTTGCCGATGAAGTGCGTAACTTAGCCAGTAGAACCAAAGATAGCACGGAAGAAATTGAATCTGCTTTGGGCAGTTTGTTAAAAGGAAACCACTCGGTTGTGGAAGCAATGGATAGCACCAAGGAGCGCTGTCAAAAAACCGCTGATGGAATGGGTCAAGTAACAGAAAGTTTAGAAACTATGACTCAGTTTGTTGGCGATATAAACGACTTAAGTACTCAAATTGCGACGGCGGCAGAAGAGCAGAGTAGCGTAACGCAAGAAGTCAGCCGTAATATGTCGGCCATCAGTGAGATTGTTGGAGAGCTGGATACCAATGGTAAAGAGGCTCTGTCGGAATCTGAAAATATTGCCACTGTAAACCACCAGCTAATTGATATTGTTGGTCGCTTTAAACTGTAAGTGACGAAATGTTGACGCTAAGTTCAACTCGCTGGACTTAGCAACATAAAATGCGCCTACACTGATAGCAAATGAATGTACTATCTGTGTAGGCGATGTCATTTTTGTGCTAAAACCCGCCTAATCCACCATTAAGCAAGACTGAAATATCAGGCCATCCCTTCGGTCGTTCTTTTGATAAGGTATTGATCTCTTATTGCGCCTTTAGTCTCAACAACCTTTGTACCTCAATCACCTTTCTATCTCGATAAGCATTCTATCTCAATAACTATAAGCATTGCGGCCATGGTAGTGAAATAGCGATTGTGGGTTATGATCTTTAATGGCTGGATTTATTACTCTAATGGCGTTAAAGAACAAAAAAAAGCAGCGACCAAAATGGCGCTGCTAAAAGCAGTATTATGAAACGGTTTAGTACTGGAATCGGGCTTGCATTCTAATTTGGTTGCCATATACGCCACCATTTAATATTGAAGCGCCCAATACCAATTGTTGAGTTGAATGAAAACGGCCACCGAGTTCCCAAACGGTGTGACTCTCATCACCGTCAAGTAATTGACCAATTTTGCCATGCATTTCGATACCTTCAATAAACCAAATTCGAGTACCGATGTTGATTTCTGGAAGGATATCTTCTCCTAGAATATTACCGGAATCTTCTTTGACATTATGAAGTAGCATTTGACCTGTCATGTCGGCAAATTGACCCATTGGGCCGTTAAAACCAACACCGGCAGCGATATCGTAGTCCCCATCAAACTTACTTTCAGCTTTGGCAACAAAGTGAGCATTTTCCATAAATTGCATGTTAAACGCGCCACCAAAAGACGTTGGCCCGCCGCCAATATTAATGTCTATAGAGTTGTAGCTAAAGTTATTGGCGTAAGCATTACCGGCAGTCATTGCCAGTGCGGATAATAAAGCGATATGACGAGCTTTGCGAAACATGGAAACTCCATTAAAAAAGTAAACTGATTTATTAATGCAATATATAGGCCAAGTATTATAAAGTTGAATGAGTTAAACAAGCATAAGATCGGCTCTAATGCTTTCTTTTTTAATAGATAACGAAGATAGGGAGGTTAACTGCACAGTAATCTTTTCGTGAAAGGTGTTCACCTTACTATGTTCAGTTTGAACCGAGGTGAGATTGGAGCAAAAGATAGCACTAGAATTTGTTTAACGACGGAATTTTGTCGCGACCAGATAGGAAGCTTATAAAAGGTGGTTATAACAATTTGTGGTTAAAGCTTCAGCAAACGGAAAGTAAACTTTAGCAAACGCAATAAAAATCGTGAAACTTGCCTAAGTTATTGAACAGATATACATGTTATATTGCGGGATTAGCCATTGTTGTAGCACTGAAATCATGTCTTATATTATTCGTTTCTTTACCATTACATTTGCGATAACTCTCTCTTGTTCACTTTTTGCAGCAGAAAAAATTCGCGTATATGCTGCTGCGTCAATGACTAATGTGGTGAGTGAAGTCATTCAGCGATACAAACAGAGTACAGGCAACGAGGTTGTTGCTATCTATGCGGGTTCGTCTTCTCTGGCCAGACAGATAGAAAAAGGGGCACCCGCAGATATCTATATTTCGGCCAACAGCAAATGGGTCGACTATTTAATAAGCAAAAACTTGGTGATAAATAATCGCAGCGAAGTAATTGCGCATAATCAACTGGTATTGGTCACACCAACCAGCATGGCGCAGTCGCCATTTTCATTAGCTGATGGTGCGGCGTGGCGTGAACTTCTTGCTAATGACCGATTAGCGGTTGGACAAGTAGAGTCAGTTCCTGCCGGTATTTATGCTAAACAGGCGTTAAGCCATCTTGACGTTTGGGATGACGTTAAGGATAGAACAGCGCCTACTAATTCGGTTCGGGTTGCTCTTGCGTTAGTTGAGCGAGCGGAAGCCGTGGTTGGTATCGTCTATAAAACGGATGCATTGATAAGTAAAAAAGTCGATATTCTCTCTACCTTTCCTTCTGACAGCCATACTCCAATAGAGTATCCAATGGTAATATTATCCGATTCTTCTCAAGCGGCAGAGTTTGCCAGCTTTATAACAACTGATGAAGCAAAAGAGATTTTTAATCACTATGGTTTTAACTAGAAGTAGATATTTTCAGCGAGCTGGAGTTCACCGTGTCTGAGTTTGAACTACAAGCACTTTATTTAAGTTTAAAAGTAGCAACTACCGCAGTGATCGGGTTGCTACCTATCGGAATATTCTTTGCTTGGTTGCTCGCTAAGAAGCAATTTTTTGCTAAGCAACTGCTCGATAGCCTTATCCATTTACCGTTAGTATTACCTCCCGTTGTTATCGGCTATCTGCTGCTTGTTGTTATGGGGAAACAGGGGTTGATTGGCGGGTTTTTGTCTCACTACTTAGGTATTTCGTTTAGTTTTAGCTGGAAAGGGGCGGCGCTAGCCTCCGCTGTTGTTGCGTTACCCTTAATGGTAAGGGCAATTAGGCTCAGTTTGGAAAGCGTCGATGTTAAGTTAGAGCAAGCGGCAAGAACTTTAGGCGCTTCTTCGTTTAAGGTGTTTTATACCATTACCTTACCACTGACATTGCCCGGTATCGTGACGGGGACGATGTTGTCTTTTGCCAGAAGTTTAGGAGAGTTTGGTGCAACAATTAGCTTTGTGTCCAATATCCCGGGAGAGACCCAAACCTTACCTCTAGCTATGTATACTTTTATTGAAACCCCTGGTGCAGAAGAGAGTGCAGCGAGACTCTGTGTTATCTCTATCATTGTTGCTCTACTCTCTCTATTTGCGTCAGAGTGGCTAACTCGCAGAACACAAAAAAGATTAGGATATGGTAAGTCAAGATGATCGAAATTCGCCTTAAACATCAACTTGGTGATATCAAACTGAACGTGGATGTGACCATTCCTTCTTCTGGAATTACTGCGATCTTTGGTCGCTCTGGATCGGGCAAAACCTCTTTCATTAATGCTATCTCCGGATTGATTACGCCCGATTCAGGAAAAATTGTTCTAAATGAGACGGTGTTATTTGATAGCGATAAAGGACTTAACAGAGCGATTGAAAAGCGCAATTTAGGTTATGTCTTTCAAGACTCTCGTCTGTTTCCTCACTACAGCGTGGAAGGGAATCTACTCTATGGTGTGAAAGGCGAGTTAGATAAAAGCAACTTTAAACACATTATTGAGTTGCTGAACCTTTCTCATCTGTTGTCACGATATCCGGTTGATCTCTCTGGCGGTGAGAAGCAACGGGTTGCCATTGCAAGAGCTCTGCTTTCTACTCCGGATATACTGTTGATGGATGAGCCATTGGCCTCTTTAGACTTACCACGTAAAAAAGAGGTGATGCCGTTTCTGGAAAAGCTATCAACGGAAGTCAATATCCCAATACTGTATGTCACTCATAGCCTGAGTGAGATATTAAGGTTAGCTGACCAAATGATAGTGCTAGATGAAGGGCGGGTTTTAGCCTGTGATCGTTTAGAGAAATTGTGGGGATCAAGTGTATTAAGGCCATGGCAGGCTTTTTCTGAACAGAGTTCTCTGTTTGAAGCGAGAGTCACCAGACATCATAAACAGTATGCCTTATCTGAAGTGTCACTGAATGACCATATTGGTTTGTGGGTGCAGAAAATCGACGGGGAGATTGGCAGCGAAATTCGTCTACAAATTCGAGCGAATGATGTGTCGATAAACTTGCAGCATTCAACAACGACGTCGATTCGGAATATTCTTCCTGCGATCATTAAAAAAATTGAACAACATGATAGTCATGGCAAGCAAAATGTTTCTGTGCAATTAGAGTTACAGACAAACTGTTATTTGTGGGCCAATATTACGCCTTGGGCATTAGACGAACTGGCGTTGCAAGAAGGGCAAAAAGTGTACGCGCAGATTAAAGGGGTAAGCGTTGCTCAACGAGACATGACATTTAAGCCAATGGCTCACCCCGACAATTGATCCGATAACGACCACCAGTTGGTATCATCATTTTCAATGACAGGAACTACTTATTTAATGCTTGGTTTAACCACTGATCAAACTGACTTTTAGGTAGTGCACCATTAATTGAGTCTACACGCTGGCCATTTACAAACACCATCACGGTAGGAATGCTGCGAATTTGGTATTGTGCCGCAAGTTGCTGTTGAGCTTCGGTATCAATTTTCACAAAACGCATTTCGCCTTTTCGTTCTTCGGCCACTTGGCTAAATACTGGTGCAAATCCCACACAAGGGTTACACCACGGCGCCCAAAAATCGATGACGATGGGAAGTTCACTTTTAAGTAATGACGGTAAATTATCAGTCGTTCCTTCAATCGCTACTCCATCAAACAGTGCCGCTTTACATTTACCACAAGTCGCATGGCTAGAGACTCGTTGCAGAGGAACGCGATTCATTCCTTTGCAAGTAGTACAGCGTGAGTTAAATTGGCTCATTATTGGTTCCTATTTTTGTAGCGTGAATGACGCTGAGAGAGACTAAGCGTAGTTAATCTGTTTACATATACCCATATATAATAACGAATGTAGCCAAAAACAAGTCCGCTGGTTACATCGACCCTACGTTGCTTGTTTTTTATACTGGTGAACCTAACTGGCAGAGCAAAATCGTTTCTGCTCTTACCTGAATGCTTATATCAGCGTATACTCAAGTGACCTCAAGGTGCTACATCAACATGTCCATTTCTGCGTCAGATAATCTTGAAAGGGAATGCCATTCCTTCCATTATCTTTTTTGAACTGAACGTGTTGATGTTGCTCTGAGTCCTGCATCTTGAGGTCATTTGAGTATATAATCATGAACAGAATATGTTTATAAATATAAATTTTACAGTTGAGGAATGGGATGAGTAACTATTTTGCAGAGATAACAGGCTGGGGCAAATGTTTGCCTCCTGCGACGTTGTCTAACGATGACTTGAGTACCTTTATGGAAACGTCCGATGAATGGATTCGTACTCGTACTGGTATTGAAAATCGTCGTATTAGCCATGTTGATACATCCGATCTCGCGACAATAGCCGCAAAACATGCCATAGCATGTGCCGGTATTGAAGCTAAAGACCTTGATATTATCATTATTGCGACCTGTTCTGCTGACTCGTTAATTCCGAACATTGCTTCAAAAGTGCAACAGAATTTGCAAGCAAGTAAAGCCGCTGCATTTGATTTGAATGCCGCTTGTACTGGCTTTGTGTATGGTTTGGAAACGGCAACAAGGCTTATTCAAGCAGGAAGTTACAAACATGCGCTGGTGGTTGGTGCTGAGCATTTATCTTTCTTTATTGATTGGTCAGCTCGCGATACTGCGGTACTGTTCGGTGACGGTGCGGGAGCGGCAGTATTAAGCAGAACAGAGCAGAAAGTCGGTCTGCAACAGGCGCAACTTGGCTGTGACTCTGATGGTCGCGACATTCTTTCTGTGCCTAAGTTTGGTACCTGTATGGAACGTTTTGCAGCGGATAATGGTCATTTTGATTTTAACTTTGAAGGCCGAGACATATTTAAACGCGCGGTTAAAGGAATGGGAACCGCTGCGAGAAGTGTTCTAAAGAGAGCAGAACTCACCACAGAAGATATCGATATACTGATTCCTCATCAAGCTAACTTACGTATTATCCAGACATTGGCAGATCTGGCTGGCATTGATCAATCTAAAGCGTTTGTAAATATTCAACACTATGGCAATACGTCTGCAGCAACGGTTCCAATCGCAATTTGTGAAGCGTTAGAGCAGGGCAGAGTGAAGCCTGGCGATAATGTACTTCTTGCTGCATTTGGTGCCGGATTAACCTGGGGTGCGGGATTACTGAAGTGGGGTGAACGAGTTACGCCAATTAACACTAGCGATGCTCAATTACCGCCTTGTGATAAAACAGCACTAGAGCTCATTGAAGAGCATAAAAACCAATGCTTAAATAAACCAGAAAAGACCAGTTAAACTGGTTGAATTCGTTTGGTTTTATCACATAATGTGTTGTCGCAGAGAAAAGCCGCTTTTAAAAGCGGCTTTTTTGGTCTTTACTGACTCTCTGAATCACTTTCTATGCAAAATCATATCGTTAATATCTTAACTCTGTTTAATCAATTGATTAAGGTTGTGCTGTTTTGAGCTGGATGAGAAGTTGCTTAAGTTTGGAAACAGTGAGTTTAAGTCCGAGTTATTAACTCCAAACCAAGTTGCCAGTTGGGCGTAGATCTGCTCTATTGGCGTGGTTGGAATTAAAACGCCATCTCCAACATCTAGAGGGTTTCTGTCGCCTAGAACGAGGGATGGGTAGTCGCCGTATATTTTGCCGCCATTCACTTTTTCACCCATGATTAACGTATTTCCACCCCAACCATGATCGGTGCCATTACCGTTAGATGTTAGAGTTCGTCCGAAATCTGAACCCGTAAAGGTAATGACGTTTTGATCGACCTCTAACTCCTTGAGAGATTGCTGAAACTCTCCTAACGCACGGCTGACTACTTGCAACATTGTGTGATGGTTTTTTAACAGCTCATCGTGGTGATCCCAGCCGATATAGCGTAAGAAAAATGTCTGTTGCTGGTGGCCCAGTTTATCCGCCGCTTTTATGGATGTCGCGACTAGGCGCAGTTGCTGAGAAAGCATGTGTTGAGAAAAAGAAGTGGTGATCTCAACTTCTTTTGTGGCATCTTTATAGCGCTGATGCTGCGCTTGAGCCTGTTTAGTGATTGATAGGTAGCTCTGCTTAAAAGGATCATTTTTGTAATCCCAGTTGAGGGAGGATTCAAAACTGTCTAGCAATACTTGGTTTAAAGGTGAAGGAGTTTCGTTGACAATTAAACCAACGCTACCTTGGTCGTTAATCGTGTAGCAAGAAGCATCAATACCGTTTTGCATGATGTTGTTTCCCGCTAATGATATCCCCATAGGCACCTGCTTTAGTGCCTTATTTTTCTGTATGGTATCTGCTATGTAACCAAACCATCCTCGGTTGGTTCTCGCATCTGCAATGCCAGATTGCCAATGTTTAAACTGATCCGCATGGGACATTAGTCCCAATGGCAATGCTACTTGATTCGTTTTAAAGGTGGCTTTGGTTGTCGGTTCGACTAATGGACCGGTATTGGCAACAAACGCTAAAGTACCATCTTCAAACAACGCTTTAACTTCTGGCATAGCGTGGTGTACGGCAAACTGTCGACCTTGTGCGTCGTTATAACCATCAAGTGGCAAAAGTTGTTGCTTGGTTAAGGCTAGGTTACTGCGCGTCTGTTTGTAATCGGCATAGTCGTTAGCGCTATGTGGGACCAGCATATTGAAACTGTCGTTACCCCCGTCAAGCATGATGAACACCAACGCTTTGTTCTGTTTAGCAATCGGCTTCAGTTTTGGCGTTTTTGTCTCGTTTGTTACGCTGCTATTGGGAGCCGAATAGCTAGGTGCGATACCGGATAACATCAGAGCCGTACCGGCCGATGTTGCTTTGATAAAACGGCGGCGAGAGAGTGAGTTTTTATCCATGACTATGCCTCCAACACGGTAAATTCAGCGGAAATTGACAACATAAACAAAATGGTTTGTACCACCCATTCCGGTTTGTTGGCATAAGCGGCAAAGGCCTGCTTAATTTTGCCTTTTGTAGCAATGTTTGATTGGCCAACCAACAGTACACTCAGTGTCTCAATTAATTGGTCATGCTTCTCTTGCTCTTTTGCCATCTCTATATAGCTACTCAAGTCGAATTTTAGTCGGTTTTCGCTGTTTTTCTGCAGGGTTTCGATATCGAGCTCTGGAACGTTGAGTATGCCTTGTTGCTGACTAATTTCTGTAGTGACTACCGGAAGGTAGTCGGCAAAAAACCAGTAATACATTAAATTTACATAGGCGATGGATGTGGCAGAGTTATGCAGCTCAAATTCTGGAGCAACTAAGCCCAGTTTTTCGATAGGGCCATGTGGAGTAAAATGAGCATTATAGAAGTTAAAGACCGTAGGGGATGACAACGGGTGCTGGTTTAGTTGGTGCTGAATATCATCGCCAGTTAACCATAAACGTTTTGAGGGATTGTCGACATTTAATGCTCTAAGCAACTGAGTAATACGCAGCACCGGAGATTTCAGTTTCTGTGATTGCACTTGGGTCTGTTTCTCTCTTCGAGCAGAGAGAAAACGTGTTTTGCCCACTGGGTTGTTTAACGGAAAAAGTAAGATCTCTTTGATAACGGCTTTTAAATCGCCCTTTTCACCAAACTTACTTGCTACGGAGGCAACATATTCGGCGCTAGGATTTGAGGTAACCAGTTGATTAATTAACTTTCGCGCCATAAATGGTGCTGCGTTAGGATGAGAAACCAGCTTGTTAACAACCTGACGAATCTCTTGTTTTCCCAACTGGTTAGCTTTGATCTTAATGTGCCCTTGTAGCAATGTTTTTGCACCTTGGTCATGATAGTTTTCGTCTACTACCATAGGTTTTGTCATCTCGACAAAAGGAACCGTTTTATAGGTTTTATCTATGCCATCGTCGAAGCCTACCTGATAGCCGTTAAATTCGTCGCTCCAAAATGAGTTATTCCATTCAAACTGATAGCTATCCGCTGTAATACCGGTGAAAACTCGTGCCAGTTGTTTAATGTCTTGGTTGTCGTATGTCGCGATGGGTTGATTATTGCTGTCTAGCTTACGGCTGCCGTCTTGATTTAACTGGTACAAACCGATAGAAAATAACTGCATGATCTCTCGGGCGTAGTTCTCATCGGGATGAATCGTTGCTGCTGGCTGCGCTTTTTGATTGTTCATATGTGACAAGTAAACACCCATGCAAGGATGCAGAGAGACATCATAGAGGAGATCGGTATAGTTACCGAAAGCGTGTTTATATAATAGGTCGTAGTAACTGGCCATTCCCACCGCGTCTAGCTCTAACGACGAGTTATCGGAAATGACCAAAATTTCGCTAAGCGCTAGCGCGACACGTTGACGCAGTAAGTTGTGATCACTTGTCAGTGTAGTTTGCCACCACGCCATGTGAAAATACCACTTATAGGGAAGCGCAGGGTTGTTTCCATCACCGTTGATTGCTGACTCGCCATGTTTTTTAATTAAGTCTGCTTTAAACTGGGTCCAAATCTCTTCGGTAGCACGTTGATAAGTGGCTAATTCAGATAGTGGACGGTCGAGCTCATTATTCAACCATTGAACAATGCCCGACTTGGATACAGATTTGATTAACTTCTGATCTGCCCCTAAGGTCGACTGGGCGAGAAATCGGCTTATGTTTGCATGATGACGTTGCATAGTTCTCTGTTGCTCCCGGTTTTATGTGGATTGTTGGTATTACTGGTTAATATTCGCTGACGTCAGTATTTAGTTTAGGAAATCTGAGTCTGTTGTCGTTGCTAGTTGCTTTTGTTGCTAAGTACTATTGCTGCTAAGTACTTTATTGATTGGTACTGGTTATACAGATGCCTACTATTCCCACTGTCGTGACTGCGATGGAGAGCGTTCTCCAGATGGTCACTTGCTCCTTAAATAGCACCATAGCGATGATGGCAACCGCTGGAATGGCGATTCCGAGCCAGAGGGCGAACAAGCTACTTAAGTCGAAGTTAGCCATTGCGCGACCGAGCATCCAAATAGCGATGACAGAACAGAGCCACATAGCTAATCCTAAGTAGCTACTAGGTGGCGCTTTGGTGCTCATTTGTAGAAGCACAATGGAAGCGACTAAAAATATTTCTGATATGACAAAATGTGTCCAGCCAGCTGGGAACATAGTTATAATTCCTTATGTTGAATAGAGATGAGCAGTTGTGCGCTACCGATACGGTCAATGGTGCTACTGCTAGGGTAAATCTCCATATCATAATTGTAGGATCGATTGAGGTTTAGGCTTGGCAACTGCTGCCAAGCATCGTGGGCAATATGAGAAAAATCGCCATTTAATTGGAATGATGCATAGCTCTGCGAAGGGACGGTCAGTGGCTTAAAATCTGAAGCCAAATCATTAAACTCGCTAACTGCGTGGCCAATAAATAGAGATATGGTTCCCTTAGCGTGTTGCGAGTAGTCGCTGTAGATAAGATAAATATCATCAGATATCTTATTGTTGATGGCAAAGCGGTGTTTATTTGCTGTAAATGTTTTCCATGCTTTAGCTAAAGACAGTTGGGTTTCGGAATCACTGTTTATGGCGATGGTAGCAAAGTGACCAACAAACAGTTGGCGTTTAGCTTTTTTGATGACGTACTGGGCCGCCGGTTTTTTTGTCTGTTCGGCTTGTGCTGCCAATGTACTTTTAGCCTGTATCTCGCGCTTGTCTGTTTGATCTTCATTCGCCAACTCTTCTTTCGATGGCACTGCTGAAGAGCTAGATGTTTTCGCTATTTCCGATGATTCTCTTACGTCTCTGGTAAGGTCTTTGGCACCGTCTTTAGTCTTAGGCACTGTTTCTGAGCTGAGTTGTTGATTATTTTTTGACGTCTCTGCCTGATCGGGAAAAAAACGGCGTTCTATGTTCTGTTTCGCTAGGCTAAAAGGGTGACGTTCAGACCATGTAGAAAAAACCATATTAACCACAATAATCAAGCTGGCAGTTAGGACTAAAATGGAGATTGGCAATCGGTTCATAATATAAGCAACATAGTAAAAGCAGTAATAGGATGATCAGTCAATCTAAGCTATGGTTATGTAAGATCTTGTCGCTAGAGTACGGGGACTAAGGTAAAGTTTTGGTTAACGAGAATCGAATGGAGAGAGACCACACAATGACAAATAAACAGACTTTATACTATGTCTATGATCCTATGTGTTCATGGTGTTGGGGATTTAAGCCAGTGTGGCAGAAAATTCAGCAAGCCATCGCTGATAGCTATAATGTTGTGTATGTGGTTGGCGGGTTAGCGGCAGATAGCGATGAAGTTATGCCTGTTGCTATGCAGCAACAAATAGCGGGGTATTGGAAAAAAATAGAGACCTTGCTTGGAACCGAATTCAATTACGACTTTTGGTCATCAAACTCTCCTCGTCGTTCAACCTATCCAGCATGTCGAGCCATACTCAGCGCTCGCTCTCAAGGAGCCGAGCAGGCAATGCAAAATGCCATTCAACGGGCTTATTATTTACAAGCAAGAAACCCAAGTGATGATGATGTGTTGTTGGCTATCGCTGAGGAGATTGGGTTAGATGGCGACCAATTTGCCGCTGATTTTTTTGCCGAAAGTACTCAGGCATCTTTATTGGATGAGATTGCTTTTGCACGCTCAATTGGTGGCAACAGTTTTCCATCACTATTTTTGCGTACAGAGCAGAAGACAGTCGAATTGAGTATAGATTATCAGGATGCCGATACAGTGCTGAGACAACTTAAAGCTTATGCAAGTTAAAACGCTTTAATTGTTGCATGAAATATCTGGATAAAGAGCGCGATCTCATAATCTTAGAGACTAGTGTCACAAAGAAGTTATTTGTATATATATAAGGATATCAATTAGTTCTATTGTAATACTAGTTGCTTATTTTAATGCGATTCTACAAATTGAAACGACCCTGATTTTGTTATCTATATTGTCGTTTTCTCGCATGTGTAAGCCGAACTTTTTTTACAGGAGTTAGATGTCGATGACGGATGAAAGAGTCAAGTTTTCTGAAAATGATAGCCTTATTTCAACCACTACTGCCGATAGCCATATCACCTATTGCAATGAAGATTTTTGCCAGATTGCAGGCTATCAGCAAGAAGAACTATTAGATAAACCACATAACGTTATTCGCCATGATGATATGCCCAAGGCGGCATTTGGTCAGCTTTGGCAGTATATCCAGTCTGGCAATAGCTGGATGGGCATAGTTAAAAACAAGTGCAAAAACAGTGGGCACTATTGGGTTTCGGCGTTTGTTACTCCTATTATGGGTAAAGATGGCAAAATCTTTGAATATCAGTCTGTCAGAACTCAACCAAGTGATGAGCAGATCTCTCGTGCAGCTGCACTTTATCAGCGTCTCACAAAAGGCGATGTTACGATTCGTCGTATTCCGTGGCTTAAAATTATCCTATCTTTATCGGTTGCTCAGATAGTGTTTATTGCCTTGTTAGCCTCAGGTTTCTTATCCAATTACTTAGTTACAGGTGCACTGTTTGTCACTGGTATCGCGCAATTCATCTCAATATTAAAGCTTAATAGCCGTGTTTCATCAGTGAATCAATTAGCTGAGAGCCACTATGATAATCCGTTAATGGAACAGCCATACACCGGACACTGTGATGATGTGTCCAAAGTTGAATTGGCGATGATGATGAAAAAAGCTGAGCTTAGAGCGGTTACCGCTAGAGCGAATGAGACTTCAGATGGCTTATTAGTGGCTGCGAAGGAAGAGTTTTCAAATAGCCAAGCAATAGACTCAGAGTTAAATCAACAAGACGTGGCAATTGATGCGATGGCGGCGTCCGCAGAGCAAATGCTAGGATCCATTAGTGAAGTAGCTGAGCAGGCAAAACAGAGTTCTGAATTTGCGTTAAATGCTCAAAAACAGGCGGATGTCGCGGTGAACACCATTGATGATGCAGTGCTTAATGTTCAATCGTTAAGTGAGCAGTTGGAGCACTCTAAAACGGCGATTAACCAACTTTATGCTGACGTGGATGGTATTGAATCAATTCTTTCTATGATACAGGGCATTGCTGAGCAAACTAATTTGTTGGCGCTGAATGCGGCAATTGAAGCAGCAAGAGCAGGAGAGCACGGTAGAGGGTTTGCAGTGGTAGCGGATGAAGTAAGAGCCTTATCTGCTAAGACAACGTCTTCTATAGAAGAGATCCGCTCAAATATTGAAACACTACAGCTGACGGTAAACAAAGCGGGTTCCACCATGGAAAAAGGCATAGAAGCGTCAGTGTATAGCGTAGATAAATCGCAACAGAGTAAAGAAGCATTTCAAACGATCGTTGATGCGTTAGTGAGTATTGGTACACAAAGCGGCAACACCTCCACGGCTATTGTCGAGCAGGTACAAGTAACACAAACCATGACAGAACATGTTTCTAGAATGAAGGAAGCAAACGACACCAATAGAAACTTATCTAATAGTTCTTTAGGGAGAACCAAAGAGCTTGTGGGTAGTTTGGAAAGCTTGCAACGACTGGTCACACAGTTTAGCCACTCTTAGTGGCCTGCAAGTTAATCGACTCGTTTTATGCCGTGTCGTTGGCGAACGCCTTAATTAACAAAAATATTAATAGCTTTTACGTAAATAATATAGTCAAATTGGTTTAACTAAATTTGCTTGACTATAATTTTATCGACGGACATAGGCTTAGCAGCCGTTCGTCGTGGTGCATTACAAGTGAAGTTGATATTCATTGTTAATAATGTGGTTGAGTTTTAATCATTAAAGCGATACGCCAATTGTTTCATTTGGTATAAGAGGCGATTATATTTTATGCTTGATCATAAACAGCGATATTTAAATAAATTCTTTTCATTAACTCTGTTTATATGGCTGTTTTTTATACCTTTATCTTATGCGGAAAATACAGTTTTACTCTCTGAAAGTGAGAAAGAGTGGATTGAAAAGCATCCCGTTGTTTATTTCAGTGAAAGCCCTTGGGCACCATTGTCGATTGTTAAAGGAGACAAGTTTTCTGGCATACTGGCAGATTATCTAACTGAAATCAGTTTAAGCACAGGTATAAATTTTCAATTTGTACCTGCGATGTCGTGGCCTGAAACACTAAAAAAGTTTAGAGACAATGATGTTTACATCATTCCAGGAGCGGGTAACTCCATTTATGAACAAAGTTTAGGCATGATGAGTCAATCATTTTTGCGCTTTCCTCTCGCCATTGTCACCCGAGACGATGCAGACTACGTTGATAGCTTAGCAATATTATCTGAAGAGGTCGTCACAGTACCCAAGGCCTTTACCAGTCACCAATTTTTGAAACAAAATTACCCGCATTTGCAGGTGATTTTAACGGATACTATTGAAGAGTCGATGGCGTTAGTGAGTTCGGGAAAAGCCGATATTTTTCTTTCTCATATTTCTGTGGCGATTTATAACATCAATAGCCGGTTTACAAATCTTAAAATATCAGGTTTTGCAGAGTTTGAATTTCAACATCATATGTTGATACAAAATGATATGCGCCCATTAGTGTCGATAGTGAATAAAGCGCTCAACAATATTACTGAAAATAAAAAACGTGAAATATATGATGCATGGGTAAAGGTAGAAGTAAAAACCGAAGTGGATTATCGCATCGTTTACATTATTGTCGCCATTAGTGCGGCGGTTATTATTACGATATTTATATTTAGTTGGCGACTTAAATATCTGGTAAGAGAAAGAACAAAGAAATTAAATAAGCTATTAAAACTCTATTCTAATAATGTTATTGCCTCTGAATCAGATAAAAAAGGTAAAATTCGCTATGTTAGCAACGCTTTGTGTGAGATCTCCGGTTATAAAGAGAGTGAACTATTAAAGGTAAAATATAACCTAGCTCGTCATCCTGATACGAGTAATTCCTTTTATGAGAAAATATGGAATACCATTAATAGTGGTAAAGCGTGGGCAGGAGAGATAAAAAAACGTAGAAAGAACGGCACAGATTATTGGGTTTATGAAGTTATTCATCCAGAGTTTGACATTAATAATAACATTACCGGCTTCAATTCGATTGAACAGGACATCACCGCCCACAAAGAGGTTGAGATCTTAAGCCATGAAATAGAAGAGACTCAGCGGGAAGTGGTATTTACCATGGGAGCGATTGGCGAAACGCGTTCTAAAGAAACCGGTAATCATGTTAAGCGTGTGGCAGAGTACTCTAAGTTACTCGCTGTGCATTATGGCCTGAGTGAACAAGATGCAGAGATAGTTAAGCAGGCAAGCCCAATGCATGATATTGGTAAAGTAGCGATTCCCGATAGCATACTCAATAAACCCGGAAAGCTTAATGAAGAAGAGTTTGAAATAATGAAAACTCACGCTGAGATCGGTTATCAAATGCTTAAATCATCAAATAGACCGATATTAAAAGCGGCTGCATTGATTGCCCATCAACATCATGAAAAATATGATGGTAGTGGTTATCCAGCAGGATTAAAGGGCGAACAAATTCATATATATGGCCGGATTATTGCGTTGGCAGATGTTTTTGACGCTTTAGGTAGTGATCGAGTGTATAAAAAAGCGTGGGGAGACTCAGATATTTTTGCATTATTGACGGCTCAAAAAGGCAAACATTTTGATCCACAGCTTATCGATATATTCTTTCAACACTTATCCGATTTTATCGAAGTAAGAGAGAAGTTTCGGGATGTATGAGACTGTAATTTAATTTGTGTATCTGCTTATAATTAAGCCAGTCATGGCTAAGGATAAGCAACATGGATAAGAAAGCTCTAGAAGCATTTGCTCGTGAAGC
>NZ_VTXE01000054.1 GCF_013114595.1 Vibrio sp. 99-8-1
ACATGATTCACTGGGCGACCTAACGCCATGGGAATATTTGGCTAAATCACAACAAAGGAAAAACTCTAATTTTGAGTGCCACTAAAGAAGGGATGTTTACAATTGGATCAAAAAATACGACAAACCAGAAATTCGGCGCAAGCAAGAAGACAACCAAAGTGCTGAATTACATAAACTGAAAGCTGAGCTCAAACGAGTAACTATGGAGAGGGACATTTTAAAGGAAGCCGCGGTGTACTTTTGCAGGGAGTCAAAGAAAAGTACAGGTTCATAATTGAACGGCTTCAAGGATATCCAATCACGGTAGTATGTGACCCCCTTGGTATTGAGCGTAGTGGGTTTTATGCCTAGCGTCGACAACCACTTAGTGCTCGAGCCAGTGAAGATAAGCGCTTACTAGGAAAAATCAAGCAGTTCTGGTTAGAAAGCGGATGTGTATATGGTTATAGAAATCTAACAATTGATATGAAAAGCGACGGACAAGTCTGTGCCAAAAATCGAGTTTACAGACTAATGAAATCAGCCAACATTAAGGCCATACGCGGCTATAAAAGGCATAAGAGGTTTAATTCAGGGAAAGTTAATTTGGCAGCGCCCAATGTTTTAGAACGAGAGTTTTTGGTCGATAAGCCAGATCTTCGTTGGGTAACAGACTTCACTTATATACGTACTTACGAAGGCCGGCTTTACCTCACTGTAGTTATTGATCTTTTCTCAAGAAAAGTGATTGGCTGGACGATGAAAAGTAGCCTGAAAACGGATCTTGTTATAGATGCGCTTTTGATGGTGATTTGGCGAAGGTGTCCAAATAATAAAGTACTAACTCACTCTGATCACGGTGTTCAATATACTTCGAGTGACTGGAGTAGTTTCGTCAAAGAACACAACATGGAAATTAGCATGAGTCGAAAGGGAAATTGTCATGATAATGCTGTTGCCGAGAGTTTTTTCTCTTTATTGGAAAAAGACCGAGTAAAGAGAAAGATATACAAGACCCGCGATGAAGCATGATCTGAAGTTTTCGACTACATTGAATGCTTCTACAACCCAAAGAGGAACCATGGTACTAATGGTGGGCTGTCACCAAATGAGTATGATAGACAGTATTTTCAGAAACTTGAAAGTGCTTAGAGTTCTGAGGTCTTACCATTTGTTTCTTTTAGCTATAGTTATAGTAAAAAGGTATGATTTTTGATAATCAATACTTTATAATTTGTTATTTAGAGTGAATTTTTGTTCTAGATAAGTTTGTACATACTTAAAATATAGGTTTTTTATGAAGGTTTGCATGATTTTACCGTCTTTAGCTAAGAAAGGGCCAAATCAAGTAGCGTACGACATAATAGTTAATTTATTGAAGTCAAACATCCATATTGAATTTAAGGTTTATTATTTCGATGAAGTAAGTGATTGTACTCTTAGCTTTCCATGTATAACTCAAAAAATTTCTTTTTGGGATAATGTGGATTTAGGTTATTTTGACTTAGTTCATTCTCATATGCTAAAGCCTGATCTTTACGTATGTAGAATGAAACTATTTAACCGCTATAAGTTTGTTTCATTATCTACATTGCATCAAAAAGACTACGTTAATTTGACTTATGATTATAATTCTAAGTTGAAAGCTTTTTTAGCTTCGCTTTTGTGGAGAGTTGGATTGAGTCAGCATGATCATCTTATATATCTTTCTCAGTCAATGAAAAACTATTATAAGTATAAACATCTTTTCAATAATACACGTTCAAGTATAGTATTTAATGGGAGAAGCTTTGCAAAAAAAGACTTACGTAATGTATCTTCTGTTAGTATGTCTAGTACCTACTTTAATATAGTAACTGCTTGTTTATTAACTCAGAGAAAGGGGGTAGAGCAAATTATTTTTGCTCTTCCAGCTATACCTAATGTTGTATTCCATATAATCGGTGATGGCAAAGAAAAGAAGTATTTGCAGGCGATTGCTTCCGTGCTTGGTGTAGACGAACGAGTAGTCTTTCATGGTTTCACAGAAAATGTTGAAAATATATTGCTCTCCTCTGATGCTTTTGTGTTGCCCTCTAGGGCTGAAGGTTTTCCTCTAGCTCTACTTGAAGCAGCATCTTTGAATTTGCCTTGTATATGTTCGCGTATTGACGTCACAGTAGAGGTTTTTAGTGAGAATGAAGTGTCGTTTTTTAATTTAGATGAAGAAGATTCGATTAGGAATGCAATAAATAAAGTTATGAGTAGCCCAGAGAAATATAAATATAATCTTAATCAGAAGTATCGTAACTGTCTTACTAGTGAAATTATGGCTAATAATTATTTTAAAACATATATCCAACTAGTTAGTAATTGATGAGTGTAAGTATGAAAATATTTTTATCTATGGTTTCACATGGTCATGGTGAGTTGATTAATGAGCTAGGGTTGCTTAATGAACTATCGGATGATTTCGTTTTAATTATAAAGAGCAACAAAGAAGGTGATGAGTTTTTAAACTATATTGGATTCGATAATTTCCATTGGATTGATGAACAGTATTACTCAGGGTTCGGAAGGAATAATAATTTAATTTTTGATTATTGTAAATCCTATCTTAATATGGAAAGTAAAGATTATTTCATAGTTATTAATCCTGATGTGGTAGTTTATTCGGATATGTTAAATGAGTTGTTGTTGATTATTAAATCGTTGTCTCCTAACCTAGCGGCAATTAATTTGTATAAAGATGAGTTATTTAAAGAATATGATAATTCAATACGAAAATTTCCTCGACTGAAAGATTTTGTTCTTTCGTATTTTAAGCTAGGTAATGAAACACTAATTGATAAAAGTTCCATTAAAAAACCTGTGGATGTTGATTGGGCTGCAGGTTCATTTCTAGTATTCAAGTCGTGTCATTATTCTCTGTTAAATGGCTTTAACGAGAACTATTTTATGTATTGTGAAGATATTGATATTTGTTATAGAAGTAATAAATTGGGAGTGCCAGTAGTTTACTTACCAAATATAAAAGCACGTCACCTAGGCCAACACTCGAATAGAAAGTTATTTTCTCGACATTTTTTTTGGCATATTTCTAGTATGATTAGATTTCTTTTGTCTAAATAAATTTATTTTTTATATTGCATATAATATTTCTAATGATGTATATATTATGGACTATTGTTAGATAAACTCCAAAACACAATATAAATAGGTAAAACATCAAGTGCTCTGGAAAACCTGATATTTCGGAGTAAATGCCGATAAAAGCAAAAACAGATGCTAGTAAGCATATTGAAATTAGCGTCTGGACTGAACTAAGTCCCACCTTTTGAAAAATGTGATGTAAATGTTCACGATCTGGTCGAAAAGGTGAATCTCCTCTGCGAACTCGTCTTATCATAATCGTAATCATATCTATGAGAGGAACTGCAATAAGCCATAAAGCTGTTACGGGTCTTAATGGGGGAGTAGTGCCGTTTTGACTAGATACTAACAGTAACCAAATGACTGTAAAACCTATAAGCATACTTCCAGCATCCCCCATAAAAACTTTTCTTTTTCTACCAAAGGCACCTAAATTGAGAAGGATATAGGGTAAAATAATTACAACCATGATCAAGCAAAAATATGCAATATTATATTGGCCGTCATGAGCTAGCATTATACCTAACCCACTAATAGTTACTATTGATAAGCCGCCGAGGAGTCCATCTATGCCATCAACCATGTTAAATGCATTAATGGATCCAATAACTGCTAGTACGGTGACAAAATAGCCAAACCAGCCTAAAGTAATAATTTCTCCTGTACCTAAAATGTCTCCAATAGTATTTAATTCAATGCCACCTAGTATCATCATAGCTACAGAAAGGGCTGCTTGTATTGCAATTCTTAGCTTAAAGCTGAGATCAAACTTATCATCTAAAGCTCCAATTCCAACAAGTATCAATAAACATGTAGAAAATAAAGGAGTATTTGGGAGTATATCAGGGTTGTTGAAAAGAAAGTATAATATAGAAATACAGATAGATATCCCTCCCACTAAAGGAACCGAACCACTGTGTAGTTTTCGAGCGCTAGGTTTATCGACTAGACCAATTTTTTTGGCAAACTTTCGCATAATAAAAATTGTAGCTAAAGAAAAAAAGAAAAGGAACGATAAATCAACAAATGGTATTAACACGGTTAAGCCTATTAGCGGAATTTGAAAAGTTATTGATAATCATTATGCTCTTACATCATTAGTCTATCTATTTATATATGTTAAAACTTTGGTGATTTTACAAATTGTAATGATGTAATTTCAGTAAAATATAGAACTTATTAGCTATTTTGTCACCACATTTAAAGCAAAGAGCTGCGTTAGTAGAGCAAACTTCAAAATGACCTGTATGTTGAGCAAGAACGGATCGATGGCCAAAATTTTTCACTGTTCATCATAATGGAGAAGTTGTCTTGTAATTGATGTAAGTTATGATTTTAGCAAAAATAACCATAGCTTGACCAGAACAGATGTTTGAAATTGATAGCGGTTTTAGTGAGTAAATAGCGAAAGAATAACTGTTAAACGTCAATAAGTTTTGAGGCTTGATAAGGAGAATTCGAGTATTATCTGCTATGCTTTCTAGCTCTCAAGGTGTTATGATAGGTTTGATGATTAATGTCTAAGGTAAACAATGTTGATTTAGCGAATTAGCTAAGATTTTTGATGTAGTAGTAATAATCACATCATAGTTTAAATTGATAGAAAATGGATTTTTCGAGTGACCATAAAGCAAAGCTATACAATCCAATGTTTTAATTTAGCTAGGGATTTTACTTGATTTGAAAGGATGTTCAATGGAATCATGCACTTAGATTTGTAAGGCTATTTTATGGCACTCGATAGTATATTTAGCTTACCTAGATTATATAAACGTATAATCTATTTGATAATAGATGCAGTTTTTATTTTTATATCACTTAGTGCCGCTTACTGGACTCAAGCTGGCGACATTGATTTAATTAGTTACTCTAATGTTGTATATGTTATTGCTGCTACCTTAGTTGTTACTCTTTTTACTTTTTCTAGGCTGGGATTATATCGTGCGATTTTAAGATACTTGACTTTTCATGTCCTCTTGATTGTCTGTATAGGTACACTGGTTTCTGCAGTTTTAGTAGGGTGGTTAGCCTATTACCTTGATGTACCAGTTCCACGTTCTGTACCATTTATTTATGGAGTTTATCTTTGTTTACTATGCAGTGGTTCTCGCTTGATAGTTCTAACATTGTTCTCTCTAGCTTATTCAAAATACAAAAATAAAGTGCTGATTTATGGTGCAGGTGCTGCGGGTAGACAGCTGGCATTAGCATTGCGTTCTTCAGAGACACATCGTGTTGTTGGTTTTATTGATGAAGACAGAACATTAGAAAATACGGTTATCCTTGGATTGCAAGTTCATACGGTAGAGTCTGCGACACAACTAGTGAGTAAACAGAGTATTAATCAAATACTATTAGCTATTCCTAGCGTCTCAAGAGAACGACGAAAACAGATACTTGATACCTTGGTTCACTTACCAGCTGAGGTACTTACTATTCCTGATATGGGTGATATTGTGTCAGGAAAGGCTAATATTGATGAACTTAAAGATGTGGCGATAGACGATCTATTGGGAAGAGATCCTGTTGCTCCTCAACAATCTTTAATGGAAGCCAATATCAAAGATAAAGTGGTTATGGTCACCGGCGCTGGTGGATCAATTGGCTCTGAACTTTGTCGGCAAATTGTTCAACAGAAACCTAAAACCTTAGTTTTATTTGAATTGTCTGAATTTGGTCTGTATCAAATCGATAGAGAGTTGCGTTTACTTGTTGAGTCTCAATCATTAGATATCGAAATCGCACCCCTGCTTGGTTCTGTACAACGCATAAATAGGCTTTCTGCTACGATGAAGGCGTTTAACGTTCAGACGGTCTATCATGCTGCAGCCTATAAACATGTTCCGCTGGTTGAGCATAATGTGGTAGAAGGAGTACGCAACAATGTTTTCGGTACTTTTTATACTGCTAGAGCCGCGATTGAGGCAAAGGTTGAATCATTTGTACTTATTTCTACAGATAAAGCGGTTAGACCGACCAATGTCATGGGGACCACTAAACGATTGGCTGAACTTGGGTTACAGGCATTAGCCGCTGAAGAGAATAATAAAGTTTCTGGAACTCGATTTTGTATGGTACGTTTTGGTAATGTACTCGGTTCTTCTGGCTCAGTTATCCCTCTTTTTAAAAAACAGATTGCATCTGGTGGTCCAATAACCGTAACTCACCCAGATATTATTCGATACTTTATGACTATTCCTGAGGCTGCTCAACTTGTGATTCAAGCTGGGGCTATGGGGAAAGGTGGTGATGTGTTTGTGCTTGATATGGGTGAGCCTGTAAAAATAGTCGATTTAGCGAGAAACTTGATTAATTTGTCGGGTTTGGAAGTTAAAGATGATGAGCATGAGTATGGTGATATCGAAATTAAATTTTCAGGGTTAAGGCCGGGAGAGAAGTTGTTTGAAGAGTTACTTATAGGTGATGATGTTAAGCAAACCGCCCATCAACGAATTATGACCGCAAATGAATCTTATCTTCCTCTGGATGAATATAAACAATTAATAGATGATCTTGATCGAGCTTGCCACAATTTTGAACATGAAAAAATCCGTCAGTTGCTGATTGATGCACCTGCAGGTTTTACTCCTGTTGATGATATTGGAGACTTGGTTTGGCAAGAAAATGGTAAGAATATCGTACCTAATGTGGAATGATATTGATAACTTATTGTCTGACTTATCGAATTAGAACTTCTTTGGATTAAATATGAAAATCGCAATCGCAGGTACAGGCTATGTAGGCCTGTCTAACGCAATGTTGTTGGCACAGAACCATGAAGTTGTTGCCATTGATATTATTGAGGAAAAAGTAAAACAGCTAAACAATAAAAAATCCCCAATAGTCGATGCTGAAATTGAAGCGTTTTTAACTCAAAAAGAGCTAAACTTTACAGCGACGTTAGATAAAGAGTTGGCTTATGAAAACGCTGATTATGTAGTCATTGCTACTCCAACGGACTATGACCCAGAAACTAATTACTTCAATACTTCATCGGTAGAGTCAGTGATTAAAGATGTGCTTGAGTTCAATCCTGATGCTGTGATGGTGATAAAATCGACAGTACCCGTAGGCTACACAGAGCGTATTAAACAGAACTTAAACTGTCATAATTTGATTTTTTCTCCTGAGTTTCTTCGTGAAGGACAAGCGTTATACGATAATCTACATCCCTCTCGTATTATTGTTGGTGAACGAAGTGAAAGAGCTCAAGTGTTTGCCGATCTTCTTGTTGAAGGCGCTGAGAAGACAGATATTGACGTTTTATTTACTGACTCAACAGAAGCTGAGGCTGTGAAGCTGTTCTCGAATACTTATTTGGCGATGCGAGTGGCGTATTTTAATGAGCTGGACTCCTATGCTGAAGCTCACGGTTTAGACTCTCGTCAAATTATCGAGGGTGTTGGCTTAGATCCTAGAATTGGTGGGCATTATAACAATCCATCATTTGGTTATGGTGGCTACTGTTTACCGAAAGATACCAAACAGTTGTTAGCTAATTATCAAGAAGTGCCTAACAATATTATTGGTGCGATAGTCGATGCCAATAGAACCCGTAAAGACTTTATTGCCGATTCGATAATTAAACGCCAGCCTAAAGTTGTAGGCGTCTATCGTTTAATCATGAAATCAGGTTCTGATAATTTTAGAGCCTCTTCTATCCAAGGAATCATGAAAAGATTGAAAGCGAAGGGTATTGAAGTGGTGGTGTATGAACCGGTACTTCAAGACCAGCACTTTTTTCATTCTAAAGTAATTAGTGACTTAGCTGAGTTTAAGGCTATGTCAGATGTTATTGTTTCTAACCGGATGGTGGATGAAATTCGGGACGTTGAAGAGAAAGTATATACTCGTGATCTATTTGGTTCTGATTGATTACTAGTTAGATATACGAATTATTGAGAGAGGCCTTTCCTATTTAGAAAGACCTCTTTTTTATGTTTTAGACTAAGTCATAGTTGTTACTACACTTCACTGCGCAACATAGCCAAAACCTCAACCGTTTTCTGCTCCATCAGCAGTTTATTACCTTTAGATTCCACATTGAGCCGAACAACTGGTTCTGTATTAGAGCTACGTAAGTTAAAACGCCACTCTCCCTCATTGTCTGAAAAGGCCATGCTTATCCCGTCAGTTTCATCAATAGCGATAGCCGCTTGTTGGTAGTGATGACGAACTTTTTCAATTGCATCGGATGGATTTTGTAATACGGAGTTGATCTCGTCTGAAGAGGGGTAGCATTCAATGCGCTGTTTTAACATCGTTGATAGGCTAGTTTTCTTTATAGATAATAACTCCGCCACCAATAACCACGGGATCATGCCGGAATCGCAGTAGGCAAAATCTTTGAAATAGTGATGGGCACTCATCTCTCCACCATAAACGGCGTCCTCTTTACGCATACGCTCTTTAATAAAAGCGTGCCCAGTTTTGGACATAATGGCTTCACCACCATTTTTCTCCACAAGATCAATCGTGTTCCAGCTTAAACGAGGATCATGGATGATCTTTGCCCCTTGGTTTTTCTGTAAAAAAGCTTCCGCTAATAAGCCAACAATGTAGTAACCCTCAACAAAGTTGCCTTTTTCGTCAAACAGGAAGCAGCGGTCAAAATCGCCATCCCAAGCAATACCCATATCGGCTGCCGATTTGATTACAGCATCGGAGGTATCTTTGCGGCACTCTGGAAGCAGTGGGTTGGGTATTCCATTGGGGAAGTTGCCATCTGGTAAGTGATGAACTTTAATAAATTCAATAGGAATACTGTGTTGGATAAACTGCTTTTCTATCGCGTCTATAACGTGTCCAGCGGCGCCATTGCCAGCATTGACCACCAGTTTAAGTGGCGCAATGTTATCGGCTTGAATATAGCTCATTAGGTGCTCAACGTAAGCGTTTAAGTTCGATTGTTGGTTATAACGGCCACGTTGCTTTATATCGGTAAACTCATTTAATTCCGCTAAACGTTGAATCTCTTTTAAACCGGTATCGCCACTTATTGGCTTGGCATCTTCGCGTACTAACTTCATGCCATTATAATTTTTGGGATTGTGGCTGGCAGTGACTTCTATGCCTCCATCGACTTTAAGATACTTGGTGGCAAAATAGATCTCTTCTGTGCCTGTCATTCCGATATCGATGACATCAACACCAGAATCCATAAGGCCTTCTGCTACTGCCATTTTAAGCTCTTCGGAGGTAAGTCTAATATCGCCCCCAACCACCACTGTCTTAGGCTGAATATATTGACCAAATGCTCTGCCTATACGGTAAGCAATATCATTGTCTAGTTCAGAGCCAAGCTCTCCGCGAATATCATAAGATTTAAAGCAAGTAAGTGTTTTCATCGAAATATCTCCAAACAACCAAAACCGGTTTTGGTGAATTATACTTTAACCATAATGCTAATTCGACCATTTTGATCTCGTTTTAAAAACGGAGCTTAATGCGGATGAAAACGACTTTCCTTATTGAGAAGTTTTAAGAATCAATATTTTGCGCTTATACTTGCTGTAATGAGAACGATGGAATAACAATAATGAAAACCAGAGAAAGAATTGTGTCTTCTGCCCTTGAGCTATTCAATGAGCAAGGCGAACGAAACATAACCACCAACCATATTGCCGCTTATATTGAAATTAGTCCTGGTAATCTCTATTACCATTTTCGCAATAAACAAGAGATTGTTAGAGACATCTTTGATTGTTACTCCAAAGAGCTTTTAGAACGGTTTGCGCCTGTAGAGACTCATGAAGAGAGTTTAGTTTTATTAAGACGGTATTTAGATTCGATCTTTACTCTTATGTGGAAATACCGCTTTTTTTACGCCAATTTGCCAGAAATTCTGCAACGAGATGAAATTCTGCATGATCGCTATCTTGCGGTTCAAGATAAACTGCAAACTAACTTGAATCGAATATTTAGCTCATTTATCGATCTGAAATTGCTTAATGTAGAACAGAGTGAAGTGAAACCTCTAGTAACATGTTTGCATTTGGTGGCTTCTAGTTGGCTTGGTTATCAGTCTGCTATGTCGGTAAAAACAGATATTACAGAGAGCATCATCCATCAAGGTGTATTACAGATGATATCCATTGTAAAACCACACACCACAGCAATGGGTAGAGAACAAATTCAGTTGTTAGAAGATGGAATTAAAGCGATGAACGCTTAACATGGAGCTGTTTTAATACCCTATTATGCACTATGACATTTTTAATGGTGATGCCGATGGCATCATCTCGCTGCTTCAACTTAGGCTTGCTAACCCCATAGAATCGGTTTTGATTACTGGAATTAAAAGAGATATTGAGTTGGTTAAGCAAGTTCCATTAGATAAAGCTGACTCTCTTACCATTCTTGATATTTCAATGGCGAAAAATAGTGTCGCTTTAGAGAAAGTATTAGATGGTGGTGCTGATGTTTTTTATGCCGATCATCATCTATCGGGAGAAATTCCGAAATACAAAAACCTGAATGCGCATATCGATTTGAATGCTGATACGTGTACGGCATTGATCATTGATCACCTGCTGGCTGGCCAATACCGCTTGTGGGCAATTACTGCTGCTTATGGCGATAATATGATAACAAAAGCGGATGCTTTATCAGGTTCATCCGGTTTATCGAGAGAAGAGAGTGAACAGCTTAAAGAGTTGGGAACTCTCATTAACTACAACGGTTATGGTGCCAATATAGAAGAGCTTCATTATCATCCTGCCGATTTATATTCACTATTAAAACAATACCGTTCTCCTTTCCAAGCGATAACAGACAAAAACTCTCCGTATCACAAGCTAAAACAAGCGTTTCAGCAAGATATGAGACAAGCGTTGATGACCGATAATGCTTTCTCAGGAAAAGAGTTTACTCCTCAACCAAGTTATCAAAGCCACTGTCTGCGATTATATAAATTAAAGCAAGGTGTTGCTTCAAGGCGAATAAGTGGTGTGTTTGGCAATATGCTCGCCAATGAGAGCCTAAAGCAGGCGCATGCGGTGTTAACGGAAAATGAAGATAGCAGTTATACGGTATCGCTACGTGCGCCGCTTAACAACAAGTATGGTGCGAGTGAAGTGTGCAGTCAGTTCGTGAGCGGAGGAGGAAGAGAAGCCGCCGCCGGCATCAATGTGTTAGCAAAAAGTGAGGTTGAGAAGCTTATCAATGCAATTGAAGTCAAATGGGGCAAATTAACGAGTTAACCAGCTTTTCGGGTTTTGTGTCTTACTGTTTCGTCGTATCTCAAAATAGAGCGACGACTGAGATTGGCCTCCCGTGTCTCCTGCTAAAGCAATCACTTCTCCGGCTTTAATTTTGTCCCCTTCGCCTTTCAACAAGGTCTGATTAAAGCCGTATAGAGTCATATCGCCTTTGCCGTGATCAAGCAAAACAACAAGGCCGTAGCCTCTTAAGTAATCGGCAAATACCACAGTACCAGAATAAACCGCTTTTACAGGCTGCTCATAATTGGCATTGATGACCATTCCTTTCCAGTTAACTTGGCCACTCTGTCTGGTACCGTAATTATGAAGAACTTTACCGTGAAGAGGCCATGGTAGTTTACCTCTCTGTTTTGCGAGCCCGTCCATTGGGATGGTATTACGCTTGGCGGCTTTTGCTATTTCTGATTTTAATCGTATCTCATTGCGTTGAAGTTCCGCTAAATAATGTTTGTCACTAGAGATATTGTTCTGGATCTTGCTTACTGTGCCCTTACGCTGTTTCTGTGAACGAGCAAGCTGGTCTCGCTTTTGCGTCTGTTGGGTTAACAGGTTTTTAATCTGCTGCTGCTTTTGTAAGAGCTGTTGGTTTTTTTCGTTTAACTGTTTGCTGGTGGCATCAAGTTGTCGGATGGCTTCAGCTCTTGCTTTTGCCAAGTGCTGAAAGTATTGACTGATTCTATCTTGTTCTTCAGTTTGTTGGTGATTCATCAGGCTATTGATATCGTTATTTTGCTTGATGATGTAATAGGTTTTGATGAGCTCTGCTAATGTTTGCTCTTGCTGCTGCTTCTTCTGCTCTAGGGACGATTTTTGTTGATTGAATTGAGCAAGGTTTTTGTTGGCACTTTGTAATTTACTTTGTGTTTGTTTAATTTCCCGTCCAAGGGATGAAATAGACAGCTCTTGCTTTTTTAATGATTGCTGTAATGTATTGAGCTCTTTTTGCTGTTTGGATACGGACGTTTGTTGGCGAGAAATTTCACTTTTCACCCCTTTAAGTTCATCCTGATTGGCATAGCTTGAAATGCTAACAGAGAGGCTCGTCAATAGGACGGAAGTTGCGATACAGATCTGGAGGAAATTGTGAGAAGTACGCAAAGTCATATTTAAGAATATCAGCAAAATGGAAAGTGAACCGATAGATTACAATAAGAAAGGCGTAGACCCAAAAGTATTTGGTTATAAAATTGGGCCTGCTCTAGATTAATGTAGAGTCAGGCCCAAATTTTGCGATTCAAGGATAGAAGTATTATTTAACCAGTACTTCGCCCGTCATTTCTGTCGGGATATCCATCGCGGTTAAGCTTAGCATTGTTGGGGCTAAGTCAGATAATTTACCACCAGACTTAAATTCAACATCTTTACTGCCCACGTAAATAAGTGGCACTGGTAAGTTAGTATGCGCTGTATGTGTTCCGCCCGTCTCAGGGTCGACCATCATTTCAGCATTACCGTGATCGGCAGTGATCAGCAGTTGACCATCCACTTCATTGATCGCATCAACAACTTTTGCTACACAAGCATCAATGGCTTCAATGGCTTGTTCTGCTGCTTCATAAACACCAGTATGACCAACCATATCAGGGTTCGGGTAGTTACAAATAATGGTGTCGTATTTGCCTGACTTGATAGCTGCAACCAGTTTTTCAGTCAGCTCTTCTGAGCTCATCTCAGGCTGAAGGTCGTAAGTTGCAACTTTTGGTGAAGCAACTAGGCTACGCTCTTCTCCTGCAAATTCGGTTTCGACACCACCGTTGAAGAAGAAAGTAACATGCGCGTATTTCTCTGTTTCCGAGATACGAAGTTGTGTTTTTCCCGCTTTAGATAGCCACTCACCGTAGGTATTTTCTAACGATGCTGGTGGGAATGCACAAAGCAGAGGAATGTTTGCTGCGTACTGTGTCAGCATAACAAAATCGATGCTTGGGAAGACAGTGCGCTCAAAACCATCAAATTCAGGAACAAATGCGCGAGTGATCTCACGAGCACGGTCAGCTCGATAGTTCATAAAGATAACCGCATCACCGTCTACAATTGCTGCAGACTCTTGATCCGCGGTTTGCAATACGGTTGGTTTAACAAACTCATCGTTTTCATCGCGTGCGTAAGCGGCTTCTAAGCCTGCTACAGCTGAGTCATAGGTAAAATCAGCGTTAGCTTGAGTTAAAAGATCGTACGCTTTTTCAACGCGATCCCAGTTATTGTCTCGATCCATCGCATAGTAACGGCCAACAAGCGAGGCTATGCGACCTTTACCTAATGTGTCAAAAAGCTTGGTAAAGCGAGTTAGCGAGCCTTCTGCACTGCGAGGGGGAGTATCACGTCCATCAAGGAAACAGTGAAGATAGATTTTTTCTGCACCGCGATTTGCTGCCATCTCAATGGCGGCATAAATGTGGTCTTCGTGGCTATGTACACCGCCAGGAGACATTAGCCCCATAATATGAACGGCTTTTTCTGCTTTTACGGCTTTATCAATGGCATTGACTAAGGTTTCATTCTGCTCGAATTCGCCATCAGCAATAGATTTGGTAATACGAGTTAGATCTTGATAAACAACACGTCCAGCACCAATATTGGTGTGGCCTACCTCAGAGTTACCCATTTGCCCATCTGGCAAACCAACATCCAGACCAGACGCAGAGATAAGCGTATTTGGTTGATTGGCAAATAATGCATCCATTACCGGTGTTTTTGCGTTATTGATTGCGTTGCTTGCGTTGTCTTCACGATATCCCCAACCGTCAAGAATCACTAGAGCCATTGGCTTCTTAGCAGACATAGATATGACCTCATTAAATTTAAAGTAATTTAAAAATTAAACTAACGTAACTTTACTACATTTTTAGCACAAAACTGTAGCCTTAGATCAAATAATAGTGGCTATCTGTTGTTACTAATTTTCAAAAAGCGTTACTCATATACCGCAAGGAACGGCTATCTAAGACTCTCGATGGCGGGTGAACTCATTTTTAAACCTTTGATATGACGTCGTTGAATAACGCAACCATCTTTTTTCTTATCTAGATATTATTGCGAATAATTCTCAATAAGCAAGTTGCGATTTGCTTCAAACAGTCGAGAAAGAAGTGACAAAGTATTGGGGTTTCAGTTATTGCATAGATGACCTAGGTAGAATTTATGAAGCAATCCCGCTTTATTTCTGTTCTCAATGTCGAATTTTCTACCTCACAAGGTTATACTCACGCTTTAATTTTTATCGCTATACCCTGTGAATTTGAAGTGAACACACTAGAAGTGGTATAGACGCCCCTTAGTAATGACAAGAATTTTGTTACTGTTAAGAAGGTGTTTATCTGTGACTGGTAATAACTTTAACACTGTGGGTATATAAATATTGCAAGAGTGCAAAACATGCAGGAATACATAGATTTTATCCAGAACAACATGATCTTAGCTTTAGTTTGGGCCGGTTTGGTTGTTGCTATTGTTATGAGCTTTATTAAGTCAGCGACTGCCGCTTATAAAGAAGTTTCCCCTGCGGAGCTAACACAGTTCATTAATAAAGATGAAGGTGTTGTGGTTGATATTCGAACTAAAGATGAGTTTAAACAAGGCCACATTACTGGCTCAGTTCACGTTTTGCCATCTGACATTAAATCAGGCTCTGTTCCAAGCCTTGAAAAATACAAAGCAAGCCCAATAACTGTGATATGTAAAACAGGTACTACCGCTCAAGAGAGTGCCAATTTGCTAGCCAAAGCAGGATATGAACAGGTATTTGTTTTGAAAGGCGGTCTTGTTTCTTGGAGCGAGGCAAAAATGCCACTTATTCGTGGTAAAAAATAACAAATTCATCTGCGCTGAGTCGTGCTGAGCGACTAAATAGTGTCAAGCTACTGAATAGTGTTCATTGATTGAATAGAAATAGAGCAGATAGATTTAACTGTACTGGCTATTTAATAGGTACATTCAGTTCAGCGCCACGATAATCAACAGATTTACAATTTAAGGAATTTTAAAATGGCTGAAGCAGCACCACAAGACAACCAACAGAACTTTACAATCCAACGTATTTTTCTAAAAGATGTATCGTTTGAAGCTCCAAATTCACCAGACATGTTCCAAAAAGAGTGGAACCCTGATGTTAAGTTGGATCTTGATACTCAAAGTCGTGAACTAGGCGAAGGTGTTTATGAAGTGGTTCTTCGCTTGACTGTTACGGTTAAGAATGCAGAAGATACAGCGTTTCTTTGTGAAGTTCAGCAAGGTGGTATCTTCACTGCTGAACAGATGGAAGCCGGTCAACTTGCTCATTGCTTAGGTGCATTCTGTCCAAACATCTTGTTCCCGTACGCACGTGAAACTATTTCAAGCCTAGTGGTTAAAGGTACTTTCCCTCAACTAAACCTAGCGCCAGTGAACTTTGATGCTCTGTTTATGAACTACCTTCAAAACCAAGCACAGCAAGAAGAAACTGACGCATAATTTACGTCAGTTCTAATGCCGCAAGGCTTTAAGAAAACAGAAGCAATTGATAAAGTGCACAGAACTGATTTGTAATGTGCACTTTTTTTATCTACCGGATATGAGTATGACTAGTTTGCAAAACGCCTATGGAAAAGAGATCGCAATGACGGTTATTGGTGCTGGTTCTTATGGAACAGCGTTAGCTATAGCACTTGCTCGAAATGGGGCTAATGTTGTTTTGTGGGGGCATGAAGTCGACCATATGCAGCGTCTAGAAGCGGATCGTAGCAACAATGAGTTTTTACCGGGCATTGAATTTCCTGAAAGCTTGATAATTGAATCAGATCTAGAAAAAGCCGTTCAAGCTTGTCGAGATTTACTAGTCGTGGTACCCAGCCATGTGTTTGCTGTGGTACTAAAAAGTATTGCACCTTTCCTTACCGAAGAGACTCGTATCTGCTGGGCGACGAAAGGATTAGAGCCTGAAACCGGACGTCTACTCGAAGAAGTGGCTCATGAAGTGATAGGCAACAATAACTCTCTTGCGGTGATTTCTGGGCCGACATTTGCTAAAGAACTGGCATCTGGAATGCCAACGGCCATTTCTGTTGCTTCGCCTGACCAAGAATTTGTTGAAGATCTGCAGGAGAAGATACACTGCAGTAAGACGTTTCGAGTATACGCAAATAGCGACTTTACCGGCATGCAACTTGGTGGCGCGGTAAAAAATGTGATTGCTATTGGCGCAGGTATGTCAGATGGTATTGGTTTTGGTGCTAATGCTCGTACCGCGTTGATTACTCGCGGCCTTGCTGAGATGACACGATTGGGCATCGCTCTTGGCGCTCAGCAAGAAACCTTTATGGGCATGGCTGGCTTGGGTGATTTAGTTCTTACCTGTACTGATAACCAATCGCGAAATCGACGTTTTGGTCTAGCATTAGGTGAAGGCAAAGATGTTGACAGTGCTCAAACTGAAATTGGTCAAGTTGTGGAAGGTTATCGCAATACCAAAGAAGTGTGGTTATTGGCTAAACGAGTAGGGGTTGAGATGCCCATTGTTGAGCAGATCTATCAAGTGCTTTATCAACAAAAAGATGCTCGTCTCGCGGCACAGAGTTTGTTAGCGAGAGATAAAAAAGCGGAAGGGTGAGTACAACACTCGTTTCAAGTTAGATAGGGATTTGTATTAAATGAAACATTGTAAGCCGTGTAATGTGTGGCAGACGATCATAGAAGAAGCACGAGAGCAGTCAGAGCAAGAACCCATGCTGGCCAGCTTTTATCACGCTACCATCATTAATCATGATAGCTTGGCGGCATCACTAAGCTATATTCTAGCGAATAAGCTTAAAACCGCATCTATGCCTGCCATGGCAGTACGAGAAGTGGTTGAAGCCGCCTTTGACGCAGATTCAGACATTACAGAATCAGCGGCGTGTGATATCTGCGCGACAGTGAGTCGAGATCCTGCGGTTTCACTCTATTCGACACCGTTACTGTATTTAAAAGGTTTTCATGCACTTCAAGGCTACCGCGTGGCAAACTCGCTCTGGAAACAGGGTCGCTACGCATTAGCGACTTATCTGCAAAACCAGATTTCGGTAGCGTGTCAGGTTGATGCTCATCCAGCCGCTCGAATAGGCCGGGGGATTATGCTCGATCATGCGACAGGTATTGTTATTGGTGAAACTGCTGTAGTGGAAGACGATGTTTCTATTCTACAGAACGTAACTTTGGGCGGTACAGGTAAAGAAGGCGGTGATCGACATCCTAAGATCAGAGAAGGGGTGATGATCGGCGCGGGTTCGAAAATACTGGGTAACATCGAAGTTGGTGTGGGAGCGAAAATTGGCTCAGGCTCAGTGGTATTGCAAGCGGTACCAGAACATACCACGGTTGCGGGTGTCCCTGCTAAAATTGTAGGCGTACCAAAAACCGATAAACCGTCAGAAGATATGGATCAAGCCTTTAATGGCAAATCAGATGCGTATGTTGATGGTGGTGGTATTTAATCAACCGTAATAAGATTCCCCAAACTGTTTGTGTAAGCATTTGGGGATTAACTTACTAATGCTTCTTTTCTAAGTTTTAACGCGTATAGATACCCCATCACACCACCGACAATATTCCCCATAGTAATACCCGCAAAAAGCCCTTCAATACCGTATAGCCAACTTCCTAACCAAGCGAGTGGAAGCGTATATACAAATAGCCGCATAAAGTTCCAGTAAAAAGCGGTGACGGGTTTATGCATTGCGTTAAGGCTGCTCACGAGTAGCATTATGATGCCCTGAAAACCATAACTAAAGGGCACGATAATTAGGTAAAGCCAAATGAGATCATTTACCGACTGTTCCTGACCAAATAGTGCGGCGATGGGAATGCTTAACGGCACCATCATGGCGAATATGATTAACTGAAATACTACCGAAAATCGCATCGATAGAAAGAGTGCCTTGAAGCTTCGCTCTGGGTTTTCTGCACCAAGATTTTGAGCCATAAATGGCGTTAATGCTGACGTTAAGGACATAACAACCAACAGCAAAAGAGACTCTATTCGTTGAGCTGCACCATATGCAGCCACTGCTGTCGTACCATGTGAG
The DNA here is from genome assembly GCF_013114595.1 of Vibrio sp. 99-8-1. Lineage (GTDB taxonomy): Bacteria > Pseudomonadota > Gammaproteobacteria > Enterobacterales > Vibrionaceae > Vibrio. The sequence continues at coordinate 18,371 of NZ_VTXE01000054.1, forward strand.
GCCAAAATCATCATTAACACAGCGCCAGATAGTGGATTCATAGCATTAGAGAATCCGGCAGGGGTGCCAATTTTTAAAACCTGCCTCCAATCGGGAAGTAGAGTGGATAAATCAGGCCAACCGAGCAGTCTTTCGCGTTTGATCAGCAGGTACAAAGAGCAACATAAAGCTGCTAACCAACTTAACCCGCTGGCAATGGCCGCTCCTTTTATTCCTAGTTCAGGAAAAGGTCCTAAGCCGAAAATCAGTAGAGGGTCTAAAGCCCCGTTAACCAAGCCTGCAAACATCATGATCTTGGCGGGTGTTTTGGTATCTCCCGTTGCACGAATGGCACTATTTCCGGCCATTGGGATAACAAGTAGCGGGATAGTCAGGTACCAAATAAACATATAATCATGAATAAGAGGGAGCAGTTTTGCTTCTGCTCCTAGCGTTGAGAAAAGTGGTTCTATTGTAAATAGGCCGACAAATGACGTTGCGCTAATCAGTAATATCGCGAGCAGTAATCCATGAGTAGTAAAATGCGCAGCGTGTTGGGTGTTACGTTGCCCTAGAAGGCGAGCAATACAGGTTGAAAGACCAATGCCTATGCCCATAGTGATACAATTTACCGCATATGTAACAGGAAAAGTGAAGCTGATGGCAGCAAGTGCATCGGTACCAAGAAGTGAGACAAAAAAAGTATCCACCAGATTAAACATAAGTATTGCGACCATGCCAAATACCATTGGAATGGTCATGTTACGTAAAACTTGAGGGATATGACCCGTTAGCAGGCCGTGCTTATCTTGCATCGCATCTATGTCTTTAATATCTGGTTGGTTAGGATACCTGATCTTGGCAGAGTTAAGAATGAAAAATAAAAATTGAGGAGATAGCGATCTCCTCAATTTAGTGGATGGTAATGTATGAGATTTCTATTAACAGCCGGGGCCACAATCTAAACAGTGTTTGATCATTTCAGGGCCAAGGTGCAGTTTAGCGTTTAAGTCACGCAGTGCGGTGCGAACCCCCTCTTCAATCACAGGATGATAAAATGGCATATCTAGCATGTCACTAATCGTCATCTGATTTTGGTGTGCCCAAGCCAGTAAATGTGCTAGATGTTCTGCATTAGGACCAATCATTTCTGCCCCTAAGAAACGTCCGGTTCCTTGTTCGCCATAAACATGCAATAGACCTTTGTTTCTTAACATTACTCTAGAGCGGCCTTGTCCCTCAAATGAGACTTCTCCAACTTCAAAACAACCACAGTTCCCTAACCTTTGAGTGATCTGTTTGTGGGTTTCTCCGACCATAGCGATTTGTGGGTCGGAAAATACTGCAGAGATAGTTGAACGTCGTAATCCTGCTCGAATATCAGGGTAGCGACCGGCATTATCTCCAGCAATTCTTCCTTGGTCTGCAGCTTCGTGCAACAGTGGAATTTGGTTGCTGGCATCTCCTGCAATAAAAATCGAACTGACCGATGTTTGCAGAGTAAAGTGATCTGCTGTTGGAACGTCTCTTTCATCAAGTGCTATAGATGTGTTTTCTATATCGAGCTTGTCAGTGTTTGGACGTCGACCCGTAGCGGCTAAAACATAGTCAGTTATGAATGATTCTTGCTCACCTTGTTTATTGATAAAGAGAATTTCTACTTTATCGCCAACTCGTTTCATGCTCTCAACTTTTACATCGGCATCAAGATAAAACTCATCGCTAAAGGTTTTTTCTGCGTAATTCATAATGTCGCGGTCTGTTAAAGGACCCACTTGGCCACCGACACCGAATAGTTTCACTTTTACACCTAAACGATGAAGTGCTTGGCCTAATTCTAAACCAATGACACCGGGGCCAAATACCGCGACTGATTCTGGTAGGTCATCCCACTCAAAAACATCATCATTAATAATTAGTCGATCGCCTAACTCATTCCAAACCGCTGGGTAAGCTGGACGAGAGCCCGTAGCAATGACAATGCGTTTGGCTTGTATAGTCGTGTGGTCATCTACCATAAGAGTATGGTCATCAATGAACTTCGCGTAGCCAATGATCTTGTCTTCTGCAGCAATTTCATCAACGCCTTCAAGTACGAAGCCAACAAAGCGATCTCGTTCACTTTTGATTCGTGCCATGACTTCTTGGCCGTTGATGACTACTTCTCCTTGAGGATGAATACCAAAACTAGGAGCTTTCTCAATTTGGTGTACACTTTCTGCTGCTGCAATAAGCAATTTAGAAGGCATACAACCAACTCGTGCGCAGGTCGTGCCAAATGGGCCTCCTTCAATCATCACAACACTATCGCTATGAGCTTTAGCGGCTCGATAAGCGCCAAGTCCGGCAGTACCACCACCAATAATCGCTACGTCTACATGTAATTCTTTCATTGCAATACTCTCTTTTAAATACAACGGGGCCAGTCCCCAAATTAATAAACAATTTGGGGACTGGCCCCGAGCTAGAGGTTATTTGTTGCTCTTTAACCTAAAAATGTTTCTAGCTCTTCACTTCCACCTATGTGTTGTCCACCAATAAATACTTGTGGTACCGATGTTTTGCCGGTAATTGCACGAAGGCTAACGGTAGTAGCATCTTTACCTAAAACTACTTCTTCATACTGAAGACCGTGATCTTGCAGATTTTGTTTCGCTTTAGCACAGAAAGGACAGCCTGGTTTAGTAAACAATGTAATGGATTCTTGTGTTTTGTAATCTGGTGCTACGTGCTTAAGCATGGTGTCAGCGTCAGAAACTTTGAACGGGTCGCCTGGCTCATTTGGTTCAATAAACATTTTTTCTACCACGCCATCTTTTACTAGCATGCTGTAGCGCCATGAGCGTTTACCAAAACCTAATTCTTTTTTGTCAACTAAGAGGCCCATACCTTCAGTAAACTCACCATTGCCATCTGGAATAAAGGTAATGTTCTCTGCTTCTTGGTCATCTTTCCAAGCATTCATCACGAACGTGTCATTAACGGAAACACATAAAATATCGTCAACACCATGCGCTTTAAATACAGGATGAAGTTCGTTGTAACGTGGTAAGTGACTTGATGAACAGGTTGGTGTAAATGCACCTGGTAAGCTAAATACAATAACGGTTTTATCTTTGAAAAGTTCATCTGTGGTTACATTTACCCATGCATCACCTTGACGAGTAGGGAAAGTAACCTGAGGAATGGCTTGGCCTTCTTTTGATGTAAACATAATCTGTTTCCTTAAATGAGTAACGTAGTGGACGTAATGTTAATTGCTGTTGGAGTGATGTTCTCCGTTTCGATGTAGTCATTATCAACAAAAACAATTGATAGTTCTAATCGTTTAATACTATAGTAACGATAGGTAATAGCTATTTATGTGACACGTGATGAATATTAGAGATTTTGAGTACTTAGTGGCATTGGCGGAGCATAAACATTTTCGAAAAGCTGCTGAGGCCTGTTATGTCAGTCAACCTACTTTGAGCGGACAGATTCGCAAACTTGAGGATGAGCTGGGGACGGCATTATTAGAGCGAAGTAGCCGAAGAGTTTTGTTTACCGAAGCAGGATTGCAGCTGGTTGATCAAGCGAAAAGAATTTTGTCTGAAGTGAAAACTTTTACTGATATGGCGAGTTTGCAAGGGAAAGAGATGAGTGGTCCATTACATATTGGGTTCATTCCTACTGTGGGTCCCTATTTATTGCCGAAAATAGTCTCTCATCTAAAAGAAGACTTTCCGGAACTCGATCTATTTTTGCATGAAGCTCAAACCCATCAGTTAGTGAAACAGCTTGAAGAGGGACGGTTAGATTGTCTTATATTGGCTCAAGTGGCAGAGACAGAACCTTTTATTGAGCTCGACCTGTATGATGAACCTCTATATGTTGCTGTTCCTTGTGATCACGAGTGGGCAACGGAAGAGACATTAGCAATGAGTCAACTGGATGGGAAAACCATTTTAGCTTTAGGTGATGGCCATTGTCTTAGAGATCAAGCTCTGGGGTTCTGCTTTGCAGCAGGAGCAAAAGATGATGAACGGTTTAAAGCGACGAGTTTAGAGACTTTGCGCAATATGGTCGCGGCGGGGGGAGGTATTACCTTATTGCCTCAATTATCCGTGCCAGAAAATCGAGTTCAGGATGGGGTTTGTTACTTGAAAGCGAAGGATCCTGTTCCTTCCCGAAAAATTGTTTTGGCTTATCGACCCGGTTCTCCATTACGAAATCGGTTTGAAACATTGGCTAAAGCGGTTTCTGGATATTTAACTGTACTAGCTCAGACCTGATCTGACAGTTACCCACTTTGTTGGTGCCTGTCAGATTATATCTGGGCTAGATTCTTTTCAGCCCAGATTAATTTCCCATCTA
>NZ_VTXE01000055.1 GCF_013114595.1 Vibrio sp. 99-8-1
GAGAGTTACCTCTTTTCTTTGATTTAAGATTCAGCACCTTAATCAAAGTGGGTAACTCTCTTCTTTTCAAATTGAAGTGTCAGATCTAGTCGGAACTAATACAATTTAACAAAATAAGGTCAGCCCTATATTGGGCTGACCTCTGTATTTGTCTCCATCATCAAGAGTGACTCTGTGTTACTCGATGATGAAGGAATTAATGCTATATACTCAAGCACCTTGAGGTCACTTGAGTATAACGCGGTTTAAAACAGTGACTCTTCAGCACCTTGTTCGCTGTCTGCAGAGTAGATATCTAACTCGTCTACCCGCGAATCTTCATTAAATTCTATTGGTTCAGTGCCTTGTTCAAAATACTCAAACATAGTGGTTTCATCCGATTTTCTTGTCAGTAGACCACTATCTCGATCGATTCGAACGCGAACGATATTGTTAGGCAGCACTTTTCTCTGCTCGGTTACACCATCTAATGCTACATGCATAAAGTCAACCCAAGCTGGCTGAGCGGTTTTAGCTCCCGCTTCGCCGCCAGATATCTGTTCACCTTTTGAAAGGTTGCTGTTACTGCTTGTTCTGCCTAATTTACGATCATGACTATCAAAGCCAACCCAAGCCGTGGCGACAATACCTGGACCGTAACCGTTATACCAAGCATCTTTGGCATCATTGGTAGTGCCCGTTTTTCCACCAATGTCTCTTCTTTTCAGTTTTTGAGCTCGCCATCCGGTCCCGTTCCAACCTGTACCATTTCGCCAGTTACCGCCTCCCCAAACATTGCTGTAGAGCATTTCTCTAACAAGAAAGGCATTTTGTTCACTGATAACTTGCGGTGCATATGGACTGGTAACTTCTTCAGCTGGTGTGACTTCCATTTCAGTTTCATCCAGTGCTGCAATTTCACTGGAAAAAGTGGTTGTAAGTTCGCTATCGCTAGCCATAGCAGATTCAGTAGAAGTATCTGACATGTTAAGGGGAGCGACTGTTTCACTACAGTCATTCTGACAAATGGTTTTCGGTGTTGCTTCAAACTCTAAATCGCCAAATGGTCCCTCTACCCGAGAAATATAAAACGGTTCTACGTAGTAGCCACCATTGGCAAATACGGAATAGCCTTGTGCCATTTTAATCGGTGTAAGACTTCCTGCACCTAAGGCGATGGTTTCTGAGCGAGGAAGTTTATCTTTTTCAAAACCAAAACGCGTTAAATATTCCCTTGTGTCATCCAGACCAACTTCTCTTAATACGCGAACCGCCATAACGTTCTTAGATTGAGCCAAACCAATGCGCATTCTTGTTGGGCCAATATAAGTTGGTGGGGAGTTTTTAGGTCGCCAAGCAGTGCCACCCCGTTCATCCCACTGGTTAATTGGTGCGTCATTAATTAGGGTGGCAAGTGTCAGTTTTTTATCAATCGCTGCTGAGTAAATAAATGGTTTAATCCCTGAGCCTACTTGACGCAAAGATTGGGTCGCTCGGTTGAATTTATTATGAACAAAATTAAATCCACCCACTAAAGAGAGTACTGCGCCATTTTCTGGGTTGATGGCCACAAATGCGGTGTTTGCATTGGGTACTTGGCTGAGTTTCCAGTGGTAACTTAGTTGCGGTTCATCGCTCTCTTCTGTGCCTTCAACTGGCGTTATACTTAGAGGACGAACCCATATTTGCTCGCCAGAAGATAACACTTCAGTTGCCGTTTTTGGTGCAGGCCCTTGTTTCTCATCTGTGATGAATTTTCTTGCCCATTTAATACCATCCCAGCTGAGTTCTGAGTACCCTTGGTTTTTGATATACACTTGGGCGCTATCACTGGTGACGGATACCACAATTGCAGGACGCAACTTGCCATAGGTAGGCTGGCGACGAAGGTGTTTTTTCATCTCATCTTCAGAGTATTCAGCACTTCCTGCACTCCATACTTCTTGCTCTGCACCTCGATAGCCATGTCGCTCGTCGTAAGCGAGAAGATTATTAATAGCGGCTTCATTGGCGGCTTTTTGTAACGTAGAGTCTACGGTTGTGGTGATCTGCATTCCTGAAGTATAAGCATCCTCACCGTATCTTTTTACCATCCATGAACGAGCAATTTCTGCAACATAAGGGGCATTAAGCTCTATTTCAGCACCAAAATATTGCCCCGTTAACGACTCTTCTTTGGCGGCAGTGTACTGCTCTTGTGTGATGTATTTTTCTGCCAACATGCGCCCTAGAACGACATTACGGCGGTTGGTTGCACGTTGAATCGAATAAATAGGATTCATTGTTGACGGTGCTTTAGGCATCCCTGCTAACGTTGCTAATTCACTTAACGTGAGCTGTGCTAAAGGTCGGCCAAAGTAAACCTGCGATGCAGCACCAAATCCATAAGAACGATAACCTAAGAAGATCTTATTGACGTAAAGCTCCAGAATCTCTTCTTTAGAAAGCAATTGCTCTATATGAATAGCAATAAACATCTCTTTGATTTTTCTTATTAATTTTTTTTCATTAGATAAGAAGAAATTTCGTGCCAGCTGTTGAGTGATGGTGCTTGCCCCTTGCTTGGCGGAGCCAGACATTGCGACAACTGCAGCAGCACGTGCGATACCAATTGGGTCAATACCGTAATGATCGTAAAAGCGACTATCTTCTGTTGCTATTAACGCATTGATTAGATTTTGAGGGATCTCTTCATAGCTAACAGGTACTCGTCGTTTTTCTCCAAACTGAGCAATGAGCTTGCCATCTCGGCTATACACCTGCATTGGCGTTTGCAGTTGCACATCTTTAAGCGTCGCAACATCCGGAAGTTGCGGCTTTAAATAAAAATAAAAGCTGACAATAGTGGTTATGCCAAGAATTGTGCAAATCACTGAAAGTATGAGTAATCGCTTTATGAACTTCACCGAAAAATCCCTGATTGATTGAGGTCGTGATGCTACGAACTCTAATACATTAACATGCAAGATTAACATAAAGCGTTAATTCGCGTTTATTTAACTTTTTACTTCCAAGCGTCTCTCTTCACTCTATGGAGTTATCAACATTGCGTAAAACCATAATGACAGGAATTGACATTGATCGCTTTTGTTTGCGAGCAGCCGTGGTTCATTCCTATAAGGGAAGAGATATTTTAGTTGGTTGTGAAGAACTAACTACAACCACACCGCTATTCTCTAATAATTATCAGCTCAATTATCAAGAAATTGTTAAGAAACTCCAACAATTAAAAAGAAAATTACCTATTTTAGCGCAAAAAGTGGCCATGGCAATTCCAGAAAACGCCGTATTTTGTAAAGAGCTAGAGATCGAGTCAAATTTATCTAGCGTAGAAGAAGAGGCGATGATTTATCACCATTTTTCTTCCGTTTCTCCTCTTCCTCTAAATGAGCTCTGCATTGACTATGTGAAAAGCAACTCCGCTGAAGAGACGTTGGATTCGACGGTACGCTATCATGTTTTTGCTACCCATAAAGCCGAAATAGAATTAAGAAGAAAAAGCTGTATAGAAGCGAGACTTCGCCCCGTATTTATTGGCGACGAAAAACAGATCAAATGGGCGTTAGTACAGAAGTTCGCTCAGCAGTATGACTGTTCTCCTGTGATGATTGAAGTTAATCAGGACAGCATTACTTTAATAGTGGCGTCTGAAACTCACTTTATGTATCGATGTTTTTTTAAAGGAAGCCAAGATAAAGATGACAGTGTACGTTTGATATCTGAACAGATAATGTCTTCGTTGGCTTCCAGCAACTCTGTTGAACTGCACTCTTCACCTCCTTCTCTGGGGTTAAATCGGGTTCTTATTATGGGAGATATGTCGAACCCACTCAGTCAAACCTTGCTTGAGAGCAGTGAGATAACATTTATCCCTGTCAGGCTTAATAAGATAGTTCAAATAGCAAAAAAAATACCACTGCATAATGTCAATCGATTTGTCCAAGCTACCGCCATTGCTATTCATGCTGCTGATTGGAAGAGGACATTCAATGCATCATGATATTAATTTTTTACCATGGCGAACAGAAAAGTTGCGTAATAAGGGTAAGCGCTCACTTACTCTGTTTTCATTCTTCATTATGACAATTGTTATTGGGGCAATAGTTTACGGTGACATCCTCAACTCACAGATACAGAGAGAAGAGGAGCTTACAGTTGCAATGAGAAAGCAATTAGCTGATGCGAACAGCAGACGAGCTGAGTATACAAATCTCCGTAAACAGCGAGACAAACTGGTTGATAAGTGGCAATGGTTAAGAGATAGGCAGATCAGGCGCAATCGTATAGTAGAGATCATGAATCTAGTGCCAGAGCTTATTCCAAGTCGAATTTACCTCGATGCTATCTACTATCAAGATGAGAGTGTGATAATTAAGGGACGCAGTGAAAGCAGCGACGCTGCTGATATGTTACTGGCTACTCTTCACTCTTCCTTACTTGTAGACAACGTTCATTTTGAGTTTATTGAGTCTGATGATCCAGTTCCTCACTATTATCAACGGTTCTCTCTCTCTTTTTCTCTTATGTTACAGGCTCAAGAAAAAGGTGGTTAGCATGGATAAGTATAGACTACATCGGTTGTTAGAGCAGCTACCTGTTCCTCTATTAACATTAAAAAAGCGGACTTTCATTGTTCTGTTTATCTTGGTTGTTCTATTCAGTTATTTTGTTGTGCTTTTGCCTAAAATAGAACAGTTGCAACAAAGTAATGAGGTGAAGGAGAACTTAGACGCACAAGTCAAGGCACAACAATTAGTATTTAACTCTTCTACTCAGATGGTTAAGCAAGAAGAGCTGCGTCAACAGTTAACCGTGATAGAGCAATTAGTGGCATTGCAGCAGCCATTACTAGTAGCAGGAGAACAAAAAGCCAACAGCTTGGTATTGATTCATCGTTTGGCGACCAAGCATAAATTAACGTTGCAGCGATTGCGATGGCAACAGCAAGAAGAGCAGCAATATTTTTATCTATTGCCATTAGAAATTAAGGTGATTGGTACGTTGAACAATGTAGGTCTGTTTTTGGCGGACATTGCGAACTTATCAATGCTGCTTACTTTTCCTCGTAGTCGTTGGGCTCAATATAACAGTGATAACAACACCATTGTATTTGAGGCGCTTGGTTATGGTTACCAACCTAAACTCGAAGCACAATGATACATCGTCATCTGCTTGGCAAAGAGGTGTTGATTGCCTTGCTGCTACTGGCAGAGTGTCGTGCTAATGAAGTGACTTTTAATCATGAGTTAATAACCCCTCCGCAAGAAAAAGTGAAGTATCGTCCATATAACTGGCGATCCTTGTTTTCCCCCTTACCCCAACGACCAACAGAAAATAGTGTAGATAGCTGCAATCCAGAGCTTCATCAGTTTGATTTAGAGTTGAGCTCGTTAACGTCCAGCGACTTTGAATATCGAGGATATATTACCCGAGGCAGTAAGCTGTGGGCGCTAATAAGTGTGGGGGAGGAACAGAGAGTGTTTGCAGCAAAGAACAAGCAACTGTTACTGGAGAACATAAAAGTAGTAGAGATCCATCCGGAATATGTTCGTTTGGAGCAGCATTTTTGGAATCAAGTTGAGTGTCGCATAAACAAAAAAACGTTTGTTTTAGAAATATTATCAACGGCGGAGGAAAAACATCTTGCTGATTCATAAGGCAAAACATAGTTGGTTGCTTGTCTGTTTATCATCTTATCTATTGCAGGCTTCATTAGTTGTTGCGGCAGAGGGTAATCAACGTCTCTCATTTAGTTTCAATGATGTTTTAGTTAGAGATGCACTACAGCAGCTAGCTCGTTTTGATGAAAATAATCTCATCGTCTCTGATTCGGTAACAGGCTCGGTCACTATTGAGCTAACTGGAGTGACGCCAGAACAGGCTGTCGATGCGATTTTAGAATTAAAGGGACTTGGCAAAAAAGTTGATGGTAATATTTTGTTAATCGCCCCTAATGTAGAGTTGGAAGCGTTATCTAAGAGAAAAATAGAGCAGAAAAACAGTCTTAATCAGCTGGTGGAATTAGAGCAGCAAGCTATAAAGATTCATTACGCTGATATTGCGGCATTATTGAAGCAAACAGATGGTGATAGCCGCCATCGCATATTGTCAGAGAGAGGCAGTGTGACGGTTGATGAAAGAACCAATACCTTATTAATAAAAGATCTTCCGGCCAATATAGCTGCTTTTCGACAGTGGTTAGCCCTTATTGATGTCCCCGTGAAACAGGTTCAGATTGAAGCTCGGATTGTATCAATTAAACAGGGATACCTAGAAGAGTTAGGTGCTCGCTGGGGGACCGATTTAACGGACGGCAGCTCCAATTTGGCAACCAGTAATAGTGGATCTCTAAATGGCATAGATCAGACAGAACCGTTAGATAGGAGTCCATCACTGCATGTGAATTTTGCCGCGACGTCGACAAGTTCAGCTAGGCTTGCCTTTAAGGTAGCCAAGCTGAGTGGTGATCTTTTTCTAGATCTTGAGCTTTCAGCTCTGCAGGCTGAGCTAAAAGCTGAGGTTATTTCCAGCCCAAGGATAGTGACAACAAATAATTCTCCAGCCTATATTGAACAAGGCACAGAAATACCATACCAAGAAGCCACATCAAGTGGTGCTACTTCCGTGTCATTCAAAAAGGCGGTACTTAGTTTAACGGTGACACCTCAGATAACAGAGGGGAACGGCCTTATTTTAGATCTGCTTATTTCACAAGATAGTCCTGGTGAAGTAGTGAAAACTGGGGTAGGGGAAGCTCTGGCGATAGATACTCAGAGGCTAGAGACACAAGTATGGTTAAAGAATGAAGAGACGATTGTATTGGGTGGGGTTTTTCAGCACAGCATGTTATCAATGGTAGATAAAGTGCCACTACTTGGTGATATTCCCGTACTCGGGCATCTATTTAAACGGCAGTCGGAAAAAGTAGATAAGCGAGAATTATTGATTTTTGTTACTCCAAAAGTGATTTTTCCGTAGGCGATAAAAAATGCGCTAAGCCATGTGTCATATGGCGTGTAGGGGTGTTTTAGTGTTTTTTTCTACTACAAATAGTCCTCTCAATACAAAATAAAGTTGCATTAATGGCATCATATCTAGATAATTTCGGGTCTTATCACGACTTAACTGTGAGGAATTGGTGTCACTTGAATAGTGAGGGCTATTAAATTAGCGGACTATCTTTGTGGCGATTTCATTGAATTAACGTTGTAAATTACTGCTTAACATGGCCGAGAAACGTAATATTTTTCTTGTTGGTCCTATGGGTGCCGGCAAAAGTACAATTGGTAGACATCTAGCTCAGCAACTGCATATGGAGTTCTTAGATTCAGATACTGTAATCGAAGAGCGTACCGGAGCGGACATTGCTTGGGTTTTTGATGTTGAAGGTGAAGATGGTTTCCGCAAACGCGAAGAGACCGTAATAAACGACCTGACTGAACAACAAGGTATTGTTCTGGCAACAGGCGGCGGTTCTGTAAAAAGTAAAGATAACCGTAATCGCCTATCTGCGCGTGGTATTGTTGTATATCTTGAAACAACAATAGAAAAACAATTAGCGCGTACAAATCGTGATAAAAAGCGTCCTCTTTTACAAACGGATGACCCTCGTGAAGTACTAGAATCTCTAGCTGGCGAGCGTAACACTCTATATGAAGAAGTTGCCGATTACACCGTCCGCACTGACGACCAAAGTGCGAAAGTAGTAGCTAATCAAATCATAAAAATGCTAGAAGAAAGATAGAGCCTGTATCAGGCTCTATAATTTCATTTGACTGGAGAGCAGATCATGGAACAGATCACGGTTGATCTTGGTGAACGTAGCTACCCTATTTCTATTGGCGCCGAGTTATTTAATGACTCGGCGTACTTTTCTTTTCTATCCTCAAAACAAAAAGTAGTGGTGATCAGTAATGTTACCGTTGCGCCCTTATATGCCGATAAAATAGTAGAACTGATCAAGCAACAAGGTTGTGATGTTTCAGTTTTGCAACTGCCTGACGGTGAAAAGTACAAAAGCTTAGCTACCTTTGAAACCGTAATGAGTTTCTTATTAGAAGGTAACTTTGCCAGAGATACGGTTTTAGTGGCACTTGGTGGCGGTGTGATTGGTGATTTGGTGGGGTTTGCGGCTTCGTGCTATCAGCGAGGCGTTGATTTCATTCAGGTTCCTACTACGCTTCTCTCTCAAGTTGACTCTTCTGTTGGTGGAAAGACCGCTGTGAATCACCCGTTGGGCAAAAACATGATTGGTGCTTTTTATCAGCCCAAGTCTGTGATTATTGATATCAATTGCCTATCAACCTTACCAGAGCGTGAATTTTCTGCTGGTATGGCAGAAGTAATAAAATACGGCATTATCTATGATGCAGAGTTTTTTGATTGGCTAGAGAACAATTTAGAGAAATTATACCAGCATGATGAGCAGGCGCTTGTGTATGCCATTGCTCGTTGTTGTCAAATTAAAGCTGAAGTTGTACAGAAAGATGAAAAAGAGTCTGGTATTCGGGCGTTGCTGAATTTAGGGCATACTTTTGGGCATGCTATTGAAGCAGAATTAGGCTATGGAAATTGGCTGCATGGCGAGGCAGTGTCTGCAGGCACCGTGATGGCTGCAAAAACAGCTCTGCTTCAAGAATTGATTACTCAGCAGCAATTTGAACGTATAATCTCTATATTAAAACGCGCTAAGTTGCCGGTACATACTCCTGATTCAATGTCTTTTGATGATTTTCTTAAGCATATGATGCGAGACAAAAAAGTATTATCTGGTAAGCTTCGCCTTGTTTTGCCTACAGGAATTGGTTGTGCAGATGTGGTTGCAGACGTTGCAAATGAACGCATCAAGCAAGCGATAGATTTTTGCCGCAACTGATGAATAACACTACTATTAACCGATAGGATTGTCTGATGAGTTTGGCTCATGAGTTGCGTGTATTGGATTTAGAGTCACAAATCGATCTGCTTGATCGATTGCGGCTGCTGACTCGCTTTGGCTCTAATCTTACCAATATTTCTGGTAACAAAGGTTCAGGCAAGTCATGGATAGCTCAGCGTTATTTAGAGGCTTGGTCACAAGATAAAAACCAATCTCTGCTTATGTGTCATCCTAGCCAGACGGATGCTCAAAAAAGAGCCATTATCCTTAACCAAATTGTCCCTGATCCTCTTTTTAATGAACAAGATACTATTGTAAATAGCTTTGCTCGAATGATGGCCGATCAGACGTGTGATGTCGTCATAGTGATCGATGACGCTCAGATGTTGAGTGATACGGTATTAGCAGAGCTATGGACACTCGTTCAAGAAGCTCAAGCAATCCCCGCTTGGAATATTAATGTTGTACTCTTTACCCAAGGCGACAGATTAGATGCGGTACTCTCTCGATTAAGCTACGGACAAGAGACAAAACCGTTAGCACTGGAAGTTGAATCACTTTCTCAAAACGAAGTTGATCTGTTTGTTGAGCTATTGGTTGTTAAATATGTCTCTGGTGAAGATGCTAAAAAAGCAATTAGAACTCAGGCAACTAAGGCGCAACCATTGCCGGGTGCTTTAATGATGTTAGGAGAACGAAAAGTGGAAAAAAGGATTATTATTCGCTCAATTATTGGTTCACCTATTAAAATTGCTGTGGCAGTACTCGTGCTGCTTTTATGTATCGCAGTGGGTTATCTGTGGCTCTTCACTCAAGCCGTGCCTGAGGGAGACATCGTGAGCGATAGTCAGATGGTCACCAGTAATACAGAAGAGACGAGTACGGGAGAACAACTGGTACTGTCAACAGACTCTTCTGAAAATAATCAAGATGCGAGCACAGCAGAGACAGCAGAAGTTGGTCATGCAGCTAGCGAGACATCTATGGCGTCTGATGCTTTAACAGGAGCAATCGATGAGTCAGGCCTTCCTCCATCAATACCAGAGAATGTCGCGTCAGTAGGGCAATCTGACGATGGCCAACGTGTTGTTGTTCCTTCAACGGTTGTTGATGCTCTTTTAGAAGGGGAAGAGGCTAATACTCAAGTGATTGACGATGCGTTTAAAGCAGCGACAGACAAGGCGGCAAATGAACAACTGCTCAAAGAGAGCTTAGAAAGTATTGCTGTTCCTGAAACGGTGGTCATTACGACTGAACCTGACGCGAGTACCGTTGAGCAGCCGTTAGAGAGTGTGGAGGTTGAACGTGAAGAGAACAGCCCGCCTCTTGTCACTTTTTCATTTTCTAAGCAAGAGTTGCTGGCGGTATCTGATCGAAATTATACTCTGCAACTTGCAGCGTTGCTCTCCCTTGATGATGTGCAAAGCTTTATAGATAAACATGCATTGCAGGATAAAGTTAGAGTCTATCCAACGCTGAGAAATAACACTCAATGGTACATTGTGACTTATAAAGATTTTTCAACGATTCAGGCTGCTCGTAATGCAAGAGTGGAACTTCCTGTGTCGGTTCAGTTGCTGGAGCCTTGGGCAAAATCCATGCTGCAAGTTCATAGAGAGATTGAACTTGCAAATTAGCGCTGAGCTTAGGGATAAAATGTGTTACATTCCGCATCTTCTTTTTTTGTTGGTGGTTAGAGCAGTAAATGAAAAAGCAACGCGCCTTTCTTAAATGGGCAGGAGGCAAGTATGGCCTCGTTGAGGACATTCAGCGTCACTTGCCACCAGCAAGAAAGCTAATTGAACCGTTTGTTGGAGCAGGTTCAGTTTTTTTGAATTCTGATTATGATGAATATCTGCTTGCCGATATTAATAAAGATTTAATTAATCTTTATAACCTATTAAAAACAGAGCCAGAAAAAGTGATTGAAGAGTCTAAACGATTCTTCCAACCTGAAACCAACAACAGAGAATTTTATCTGGATACTCGGGCTCAGTTTAATGCGACAGATGATATCTGGTTTCGGTCATTAGCCTTCCTATACATGAATCGCTATGGTTTTAATGGTTTATGCCGTTATAACAAAAAAGGCGGTTTTAACGTTCCTTTTGGTTCTTATAAAAAGCCTTACTTTCCAGAAAAAGAGATGATCTTCTTTGCTGAAAAAGCGAAAAAAGCCACTTTTGTCTGTGAAGGTTATGCTGACACCTTTTCTAGAGCGCGAAAAGGCAGCGTAATATATTGTGATCCTCCTTATGCTCCGTTATCTCGAACCGCTAATTTTACCTCATATGCAGGTAATGGTTTTACTTTAGACGATCAAGCCAATTTGGCCGAAATCTCAGAGAAAACAGCGAAGGTGAGGGGAGTGCCAGTTCTTATTTCCAATCACGACACCGCTCATACTAGACGGCTCTATAAAGGGGCAAGTTTAGAGACCATTCAGGTAAAAAGAACCATTAGTCGTAATGGCTCAGGTCGAACCAAAGTCAATGAGCTTTTTGCTCTGTTTGAAGCCAAAGAGAAGGTGGATTCAGAACGTATTAAAATGAGCTTGGTGTAAGCGCTAACCTTTAATTGCAATAAAATCCGTTTTAAAGCGCTATTGCCCCCTAGGATCTTTGACATTCATTCGGTAGAATCGTGAGCATATTTTGCCCATCACTCAAGAGACCCGATATGAAAGACTTTCTAATTGCACCTTCCATTTTATCTGCTGACTTTGCTCGCTTAGGTGAGGATGTTGAGCGCGTAATTAATGCTGGTGCAGATGTAATTCACTTTGATGTGATGGACAATCATTTTGTTCCAAACCTTTCTTTTGGTGCTCCTATTTGTAAAGCGTTACGTGACTATGGTATTACCGCACCAATTGACGTGCATTTGATGGTAAAACCGGTGGATCGACTCATCCCGGATTTTGCGGATGCAGGTGCGACAATGATTACAATTCACGCTGAAGCAACAGATCACTTAGACCGTAGCTTGCAGTTGATCAAAGAGTGCGGTTGTCAGGCGGGAGTAGTGTTTAACCCAGCCACACCATTACATTATTTAGATTATGTAATGGATAAAATTGATATGATTCTTTTAATGTCAGTGAACCCAGGTTTTGGCGGTCAATCTTTTATCCCTTCCTCTCTTGATAAACTGGCTGATATTCGTCAACGAATTAACGCCTCTGGACGTAACATACGTTTAGAAGTGGACGGTGGTGTGAAAGTTGATAATATCCGCGAAATTGCTGAAGCAGGTGCAGATATGTTTGTGGCGGGATCTGCAATATTTGGTCAGCCAGACTATAAAGCCGTCATTGACCTAATGCGCCAAGAGTTGGCGCAAGTAAAAAAGTAATGTAACTGCAATGAAGGGGCGAATTATCGCCTCTTTTTTTTGCTAAGAATGGAGTAGAAAATGTCGTTGAGTAAAGTAAAGCTTATTGCGTTTGATCTCGATGGAACCTTGCTGCATAGCGTTCCTGATTTGACCATTGGTGTTGATGCTGCTGTACAAGCTTTAGGTTATCCTCCTATCACGGAAGAACAAGTAAGTCATTGGGTTGGTAACGGTGTAGAGATTTTGCTATCGAGAGCCATTTGCCGCAGCATAACCGTTAGTGAAGATCTGGATCGCGATGAACTGGCTAAAGGACGAGAAGTCTTCAATAAAACCTATGCGGAGTGTGGCCATAAGAAAAGCCATCTTTATCCTAAGGTAAAAAGCACATTAGAAACGCTGCACTCTAAAGGGTATAAGCTTGCCGTTGTTACCAATAAGCCGTCTCAATTTGTGCCCGAAATTTTGCAACAACAGGGTATTGAACATCTGTTCAGTGACGTGATTGGTGGAGAAGATTTTCCTGTACGCAAACCCGATCCAATTGCCCTTAACTGGCTGTTAGAAAAATATCAGTTAACCAGTGATGAAATGCTAATGGTCGGGGATTCGAAACATGATATCCAAGCAGCAAAGAATGCTAATTGCCCGTCATTTGCGTTAACCTACGGCTATAACCATGGAAAACCTATTTCTAGTGCTAATCCAGATTTTGTTGCAGACCAGCTCTCTGAGCTGTTAACGCTGTTAGCATAAAATAGCGGATTATCTGTTATCAGTGGTGGAAAAATACTTGTTAATGAGTACACTGCATAAGGTCTGTTGATCTTTCGGGTATATCTCTAGCCGCTTGCGACTGCTTCATGCGCGTGAAGCGTTCTGATTGACATATACAGACCCTAACAATTCATTTTAAAAAGAAGTTATAAAGGAATCATAATCATGAGCAAACCGATTGTATTGAGTGGTGTTCAGCCATCAGGTGAACTAAGTATAGGTAACTACTTAGGTGCTCTACGCCAGTGGCAACAGATGCAGGACGATTATGATTGCCAGTACTGTGTTGTAGATTTACATGCGATTACCGTTCGTCAAGATCCTAAAGCCTTGTATGAAGCCACATTAGACGCTCTCTCTATCTGTTTAGCGGTTGGTGTAACGCCAGAGAAGAGCACTCTATTTGTTCAGTCACATGTGCCTGAGCATGCGCAATTAGGCTGGGTGTTAAACTGTTACACGCAAATGGGTGAGCTGAACCGCATGACTCAGTTTAAAGATAAGTCTCAGCGTTATGCAAATGACATTAATGTGGGTTTGTATGATTATCCTGTGCTTATGGCAGCTGATATTTTGGCTTATCAAGCAGAGCAAGTTCCAGTGGGAAGCGATCAAAAGCAGCACTTAGAGTTAGCGAGAGATATCGCGACACGATTTAATAATCTTTATGGCGAAACCTTTGTAGTGCCAGAACCGTACATTCCGACAGTAGGCGCTCGTGTAATGAGTTTGCAAGATGCGACCAAGAAAATGTCAAAGTCCGATGATAACCGTAAAAACGTAATCACTTTGCTAGAAGATCCTAAATCGATTACCAAGAAAATTAAAAGCGCGGTAACAGACCCAGAAGATCCACCGCGTGTTATTTACGATATCGAAAACAAACCGGGTATCGCAAACCTTATGGGCTTAATGTCAGGGGCGACAGGCAAAACCTTCGCTGAAATAGAAGCGGATTACCAAGGTAAGATGTACGGCCATCTTAAAGGCGACGTAGCTGAAGCAGTCGTTGCTATGCTTACCCCTGTCCAAGCTGAATATAAGCGTATCCGTGAAGATAGAGCTTATTTAGATTCGGTCATGAAGAAGGGGGCAGATAAAGCTTCCGAGCGTGCTGCTGTTACTCTTAAGAAGGTCTATGAAGCCGTGGGTTTTGTTACTCGCCCATAAATTATTATCTAAATAAGATAAGCTTTAAGTTAAGATAGGTTCAATTAAGGGCCTATCTTTTTCTTGCCTTTCTAAATCTCTGCTGCACAATACCGCCTATCTTAATGGACATTTAACCGGATGTTATGCTGTTAATCATTGATAATTATGACTCTTTTACTTACAACCTATACCAATACTTTTGTGAGTTAGGGGCTGAAGTGAATGTCATTCGTAATGACGAGATTACCATTGAGAAAATTGAACAGCTTAATCCTAGCCATCTCGTTATTTCTCCGGGACCATGTACCCCTGATGAGGCCGGAATATCCCTTGACGCTATTCAGCATTTTGCTGGGAAGTTACCTATATTAGGTGTTTGTCTTGGACACCAAGCGATTGCTCAAGTATTTGGGGGAAAGGTTGTTCGTGCAGATAAGGTGATGCATGGAAAGACTTCACCAATTACACATAATAACCAAGGGCTGTTTTTGGGGTTAAACAATCCTCTAACTGTTACACGATATCATTCATTAGTGGTGCAGCGAGATAGTTTGCCTGATGTTTTTGAGCTAACAGCATGGACCGAAAATGATGATGGCTCAGTGGCAGAAATAATGGGTTATCAACACAAACAGTTTGCTATTGAAGCGGTACAATTCCATCCTGAATCGATAAAAACTGAGCAAGGTCACGAGCTATTAGCGAACTTTTTAAAGCGTTAATACCATTTCTATCGCTCCATTTCTTAAAAAATATCATTCTCTTCACAATTTTTACATCATTTTTCATAATGAAAGATTATGCATCATCAATTCATTTACATGTTAATTAAATGTGCTAGTTTACTGAATACTTAGCATTACTCACTAGCAGATACGACAAATTCGAAATAGACAATGAAAAATTAGTGAATAAATGGTCACTAGTCGACCATTGCCTTGAATGATGAGTAACAAAAAAATACCGTCTGCCTATTGAAATGGTTAATAAATTGTTAATACAATGCTGGGGTAGAATAAAATACCAACAAATTACTAAGTTTATAGAATTTAACATTCGTATGAGCTTTGGTCGCGATATGGAGTGCAATAAAGATGGAAAAGAAAGTCGAACGCAGTTGGTTTGATGACGTTATGGTTCCTTGCTATAACCCAATGGAAGTGATTCCCGTAAAAGGTGAAGGCTCCAGAATATGGGATCAACAAGGTAAAGAGTATATCGATTTTGCGGGTGGTATCGCGGTGAGCTGCCTTGGCCACTGTCATCCAGCCATGGTTGATGCGATTACATCACAAGCCAATAAGTTATGGCACTTGAGTAATGTGATGACCAATGAGCCAGCGCTACGATTGGCTAAAAAGCTAACGGATATTTCTTTTGCAGACAAAGTCTTTTTTGCAAACTCAGGTGCGGAAGCGAACGAAGCCGCTTTAAAATTGGCTCGTCGAGTGTCAGCAGACCGATTTGGTAGTGAAAAATCTGAGATTATTGCGTTTAAACAAGGCTTTCATGGACGTACATTCTTCACAGTAACTGTTGGTGGTCAAGCGGCGTATTCAGACGGTTTTGGACCTAAGCCGGGAGATGTCACGCACTTAGAGTATAACGATATCGAATCGTTTAAAGCGCACATTTCAGATAAAACCTGTGCGGTAATGATGGAGCCTCTTCAAGGTGAAGGCGGTATTGTATCTCCGACGTCAGAATTTGCTCAAGTCGTGCGAGAGCTGTGTGACAAACATAATGCCCTGCTTATTTTTGATGAAGTTCAAACAGGCATTGGTCGTACCGGTACTTTTTATGCTTACGAAGGGTTAGGTGTTACTCCTGATATTTTAAGTACTGCCAAATCATTGGGTGGTGGTATTCCTATTGGTGCAATGCTAACGACTGACGAATATGCTCCGCATATGAAAGTGGGCACTCACGGTTCAACGTATGGTGGTAACCCATTGGCTTGTGCGGTAGCAGAAGCCGTTGTTGATATTGTTAGCAAGCCGGAAACATTGGCTGGTGTATCAGAGCGTGAAGCCTTGTTGCGTCAAGGTTTGACCGAAATAAATGAAAAGTACGGCATTTTCAGTGAAATCCGAGGTAAGGGTTTACTTATTGGTGCGGTGCTCAATGAGCAGTGGCAAGGTCGCGCACGAGATGTGTTGGTTGCTGCTGGTCAAGAAGGATTAATGGTACTTGTGGCTGGCGCAAATATCGTACGTTTCACACCCTCTTTGATCATCAGTCATGATGACATTAAAGAAGGGTTATCCAGATTAGATAAAGCAATCGCAGGGCTGCTATAACGATCAGTTGATTAGCTAAGGCGTTGCATTTGGCATCGCCTTGCTTCTCTTTCAACTCGACTCGTCCCCTCAAATCTACGACAGCAAAAGGAGTATAAAATGCTGGTTGTTAGACCTATTAAAAAAACAGACTATGAAGCACTTCGGGTATGCGCAGAAGAATCAGGACACGGATTTACCTCACTGCCAGTAAATGAAGAGCTACTAACCAATCGAATCAAGAATTCAGTAGAGAGTTTTAGTAAACAGAATGTCACCGAACCATCCGATGAAGGTTATTTAATGGTGGGTGTTGATTCGGAAAGTGGTGAAATTGGTGGAACAACGGGAATAGAAGCGTCTATTGGTTGGGATGTGCCATTTTATACTTACCACATCAGTAAAATTGTTCACTCTTCACCAAAGTTAGGAGTGAATAATGTCGTAAAACTGCTGACATTCGGTAATAACTACACTGGTTGTTCAGAAGTTTGTACTCTGTTTTTGAGACCAGCATTCCGTGGTGGATTAAATGGACGCTTGATGTCTAAATGCCGCTTCTTAATGATGGCTGAACACCCGGAACGTTTCTCTAAAGTTGTTTTTGCCGAGATGCGAGGCGTATCGGATGAACACGGAAACTCGCCGTTTTGGCAATGGCTACAGGACCATTTCTTCTCTATTGACTTCACCTTAGCTGATTACCTCGTTGGAATTGGTAAAAAAGGGTTTGTCGCAGATTTAATGCCAAGATTGCCAATTTATATCAACCTGCTCAGTAAAGAAGCGCAAGAGGTTATCGGTAAGGTGCATGAAAACACAGTGCCTGCACTGAAATTGTTGGAAAATGAAGGTTTTGTTTGCCGAGACTATGTCGATATTTTCGACGCAGGCCCAACAGTAGAATGTGATATGCGCAATATTGAGTCTGTTCGTCACTCATTCAGAGCCAAGGTGAAAATCTCTGAACATTCCAGTTCTCAGGATTACTTGCTGGTTAATACTTCCTTTGAAAACTTCAGAGGTGTGGCAGCAAAAGGCGCTTACGATCAAGAATCGGAGACAGTGATACTGGCGAAAGATGTTGCAGCGGCTCTTGAAGTCGATAGTGGCGACTACGTACGTATGCTTCCTCAATAAACGCTTTTTTTGTAAACAATTTCTTTGCAAATGCTTTCTTTGCAAGTAAAAAAAGAATAAGGACACTCTAATGACTCAGTGGATTTCAGGCCAGTGGGTTGCTGGCCAAGGCGAAGCGATAGATTCGAAAACGCCTTACAGTAACGAAGTAGTTTGGCAAGGTGATAGTGCAACACCTGCTCAAGTAGAACAGGCAGTAAAGGCTGCTAGGGGCGCTTTCTTACAGTGGAAGAAGCTGAGTTATGAGCAGCGCGAAGAATATGTACTGGCGTTTGCTGAAGAGGTGAAAGCCAATAGTGAAGAAATCGCACAGATCATTGCTAAAGAGACCGGGAAGCCGATTTGGGAAACACGTACAGAAGCCGGAGCAGTAGCTGGAAAAATCGCTATTTCTATACGAGCTTATCATGATAGAACGGGCCATGCTCAACGAGAAGTCGCGGGGAACCAGGTTGTTCTTCGTCATCGTCCTTTAGGGGTAATGGCTGTTTTTGGTCCTTATAATTTCCCTGCGCATTTACCTAATGGACATATTGTTCCTGCATTGTTAGCGGGCAATACCGTTGTTTTGAAGCCGTCAGAGCAGACTCCTGCTACGTCCGAGTTACTAATGAAACTTTGGCAAAAAGTCGGCCTACCAAATGGTGTGATTAACTTAGTCCAAGGTGCGAAAGAGACAGGTATTTCTCTTGCCGAATCGAAAGGCATCGATGGTTTACTCTTTACTGGCAGCGCAAATACAGGACATATTCTTCATAAACAGTTTGCAGGTCAGCCGGATAAAATGCTGGCACTAGAAATGGGAGGAAATAACCCTATGGTTATTTCTGAACAGTATGGCGAGCTGGATGCAACAGTTTATACCATTGTACAGTCTGCGTTTATTAGTGCAGGGCAGCGTTGTACGTGTGCACGACGTCTCTATGTTCCTGTTGGGGACAAGGGTGATTTGTTGATGAGCAAGTTGCTAGAGGTCACAAGAAACATCAATGTTGATCAACCGTTCGCTGAGCCTCAGCCATTTATGGGGCCTCAGATTTCTGCTGCTGCAGCACAGTTTATAATTGATGCGCAAAAGAATTTACAGCAACTTGGTGGAGAAAGCTTAATTGAAGCGAAAAATAGCAAAGCTGCTTTTGTCTCTCCGGGTATTATTGATGTAACCAATATCGCCGAGTTACCTGATGAAGAGTACTTTGGTCCTCTTTTGCAGGTGGTGCGTTATCAAGATCTGGAAAGTGCGGTTGAAATGGCAAATGACACTCGTTTTGGTTTGTCGGCAGGTCTAGTTTCGACCGATGACAAAGAGTGGGATTACTTTGTTGACCATATTCGTGCCGGAATTGTTAACCGCAACCGTCAGTTAACCGGTGCTAGTGGCGATGCGCCATTTGGTGGCCCTGGGGCGTCTGGTAATTTACGTCCGAGTGCGTATTACGCAGCGGATTATTGTGCTTACCCAATGGCATCAATGGAAGGCGGGGAAACCGTATTACCCGCTACATTGAGCCCGGGTGTCGAGATATAAATTTTTATAGGTTTGGATTCAGTCGTACCATAAACCTTTAACTCATAGAACAAAGTAAGGGAACTACTATGTCACCAACTGCGTTATTCCAATCTTTATGGAACGACTACATTGAACGATTGTGTCCAGAAGCGAATCAGGTACATAAACTGTTAGAAGAGGGCGAACCTCTTATTAACGATCACATTGCGTTACGTACCTTTTCTAATGCACCATTGGCTATTGAAACTTTGGCGGCGCCATTTTTAGCCTTGGGTTATAAAGAGTGTGGTGATTATGTTTTTGAAAGTAAAAAACTGACGGCGAAACATTTTGAACATCCAGACTTAAATCAACCTAAAGTGTTTATTAGTCAATTGGAAGTGGAACTGTGCTCTGAAGAGCTGCAACAGATTGTTGCTAAGTTAGTGGCTCAAATAGATGCTGAAAAACTGACGGGTAGTGAGTTTCTTTACGGTGGACGCTTATGGGACATCAGCTATCAGGACTACTTAACGTTAGCAAAAGAGAGTGAGTATGCAGCATGGCTGTCAGCTCACGGTTATGGCGCTAACCACTTCACGGTTAGTGTTAATCAGTTATCTCATTTTGAAACCGTCAAAGGCGTGAATGATCATTTACGAAAAGCTGGTTTCGCTATTAACGAATCTGGTGGTGAAGTCAAAGGATCGCCAGAGGTTCTGTTGGAACAATCGTCTACAATGGCTGATCGTGTTCCTGTGATGTTCGCGGGAGAGCAACAGTTGGTACCGGGTGGCTTCTATGAATTTGCTCGTCGTTATCCGATGAATAGTGGTCAACTTTATCAAGGTTTTGTGGCCGCTTCTGCCGATAAGATCTTTGAGAGCACCGACAGCTAATCTCATTGAGTTCCTCATATTAATTGTTTACATGAGGAACTCAATTTACATCGTAGTCCTTACTTTGTTCCATCGACTTGGCCTAAACAGGTTCATCTACTCTAGACCCAAATCTAGTGGAGTCTTGCTTGGCCGGCCAGATATCTCACGAGTCAGTTTCGGCACCATATAACCTGATACTTGAGTCATCATTTCTGCCATTATCGCTTTTGCTTCTGCATCGCTGACATAGAAGTGAGCGGCACCTTGGACTTTGTCCAGTACGTGTAAGTAGTATGGCTGTATTCCCGCATCAAAGAGAGTCTCATTGAGTGAAACTTGTTCTGCTACAGAATCATTCACCCCTTTCAATAATACGCCTTGATTTAGCAGCGTAACATCGCTGTTCTTTAATCGCTTAAACGCTGAAATTAAGGTGTCATCAATTTCATTGGTATGATTAATGTGAGAAACAAAAACCACTTTAAGACGTGTTGAGGAAAGAATGTTGCATAGTTCATCGGTTATGCGTGAAGGAATGACGACAGGTAATCTCGAATGAATTCGTAAACGCTTTATGTGAGAAATATTGGAAAGGCGATCTACAAGCCACTGTAGCTCATGATCTTTCGCCATTAATGGGTCACCACCAGACAATATGACTTCATTGAGTTCTGTGTGAGCAGCGATATAGTCAATGCTGTGTTGCCAAACGGATTTACTTCCTTTGTTGTCGCTGTATGGAAAATGACGACGAAAACAGTAACGACAATTAACAGCACAACCGCCTTTGAGTATTAATAATGCTCTGTTTTTATACTTGTGCAGTATTCCGGGTTGCTCGTTGTCTTGTTCCTCTAACGGATCAGATGAATAGCCTGAGTGTATGACTAATTCTTCGCTAATGGGCAGCACTTGACGAAGTAGAGGGTCATTAATATTCCCTTTTTCCATTCGCTCAATAAAACTGATCGGTACTCTTTGTGAAAAAGCAGCTTTTGCTTGAAAACTAATATGACCATTTTGATCTTTTGGCCATTTATCTACTGGGATTTGTAGATGATTAAGCAGTTTTTCAGGATCAGTGATCGCATTCGCTAATTCATTGATCCAGTTTCGCTCAACAGCGACCGCTTTTCGGGTTATGATATGCGACATTAAAATTTAACTCGAATAAATGTAAGAGGACAAAATGGCTACAGTTAGCACTAATGAATTCAAAGGTGGTCTTAAATTAATGCTTGATAATGAGCCTTGCGTAATCATAGATAATGAATATGTTAAGCCGGGTAAAGGTCAAGCGTTCAACCGTGTTAAAATTCGTAAACTACTTTCTGGTAAGGTGCTAGAGAAGACATTTAAGTCTGGTGAATCTTTCGAACTAGCCGATGTTTTAGATATCGATCTCGATTACCTATACACAGATGGCGAATTCTATCACTTTATGAATGCAGAAACATTCGAACAAATTGCTGCTGATGAGAAAGCCGTGGGTGAAAACGCAAAGTGGCTAGTGGAAAACAACACTTGCATGATTACTTTGTGGAATGGCAACCCAATTACAGTTACGCCACCAAACTTTGTTGAATTAGAAGTTACTGAGACAGATCCTGGCCTGAAAGGCGATACTCAAGGTACCGGCGGTAAACCTGCTACCCTAACAACTGGTGCCGTAGTACGTGTACCTTTGTTTATTCAAATTGGTGAAGTGATTAAAGTTGATACCCGTTCAGCAGAATATGTTGGTCGTGTTAAGTAATTTTAATATTGAATGAGATTCAGATAATCTGAGTTATCTAGATCTATAGATAGTAAAAAGGCCGATGATTTATCGGCCTTTTTTACAAGTCGAGTTATTTAAATCATAAATACAAAAATAACCGACAATGCAGAAATTAACGCCGCGATAAAGTAGCAAGCAATTTTACCGACCACACCGATATGAATTTTTAAGTCATGCATACCGTGGTGTAATCTGTGCATTGCATGCCACATAGGCAATGCTAATGTTCCAATGACAAATAGTGCACCAATAAAGCTGGTGGCAAAATCGGCCACACGATCGTAACTCATCGCTTCAGCATCAATCACCCCTAATGGAACAAGAATGCCCAGTACCAATACGGTTACTGGCGTTATCATTGCAAACCAGCTACCGCCAGCACC
>NZ_VTXE01000056.1 GCF_013114595.1 Vibrio sp. 99-8-1
TAAGCCTTAGCAGAGATGTTAAGGCTTTTTTGTGTTTAAGCGGTTATAAAAAAATACCGATGGTTAGCTCTAGCAAAGCGGGCAGAGGAGCGGTAGTTCAGTTGGTTAGCTTTTTATTAGAGAAAGCGGCCTGTCACGCCGGGGGTCGCGCTTGTTTTCAAGAGGTCGGGAGTCCCGTCCACTCCGCCATTTATTCTTAGGAATAAAAAAAGTAAGCCTTAGCAGAAATGCTGAGGTTTTTTTCGTTTAAGCGTGGTAGTTCAGTTGTGCCAACAATGTTCCCGACATTGATTGGCATTCACTCCATCCATGGAGATTCTAGCCTCTTTGTTAGAGAAAGCGGCCTGTCACGCCGGGGGCGCGCTTGTTTTCAAGGCGTAGGGAGTCCCGTCCACTCCGCCAGATATTCTTAGGAATAAGAACAGTAAGCCTTAGCAGAAAATGCTGAGGCTTTTTTATATCTGTTAAATGGTCAGGAAATATCGACTTCGATCAAATAGAAGCATGAATACACTTTTCTGACATTAACCTAAGCAGCATCATGCATAATCAATATTGAGTTTTATTGACATCATTGGTGGAAAAAATGATCAAACAATTAATAGAGAGTGAAGGTGCGACTATTGGCCTTGAGATTTCAGGAAAAATAGACTCACAACAAGAAAATCAATGGATTGAGAAACTGGATAATCTTATACAAGAGCAGGGCGCAATTAATGTGCTTATTGTACTTAATGGAAAATTCTCAATGGATGCTAATGTGGTCTATAAAGATTTGAAATGGACATTCTCAAATTTGAAGAACATTAATAAATTGGCGATTGTTTCTGATAGTAAACTGATCGGCTTACTTGTCGCTGCAGACAGCCCTTTTGGAAAGTTAGTTGGGATAGACGAAAAGCATTTTGAAATAACCAAATTAAATGATGCATGGCGCTGGATTAAAGAATAATTGCACCAAGATATTGAACCGTCAACTTGCTATAACAAGAGAAAACTCCTCGTTATAGCAAGTTAGAACTAACGGACTAAAAATATTTAGAACAGAAGTTACTTATTCTTCCAAATATAGTAAGCACCTACTGCCGCGGCCAATAGCATTAAACCACCAGTAAGCTCTTCAGGGTGAGAGTGAGCGGCTCCCGGGTGTGCGAACGCCAAACCTGGAAGTAGAATCAATGTAGAGATAAGTAATTTTTTCATTTCATTTTCCTTTAATGGTATTACTTTTTAATTAGCTTGTTTGTTTTGACTAAGTGCGACAGCCAATTGCCCTAAAGCAATCCCACCGTCGCCACATGAATATTTTTTATGTTGTAAGATCGTCATTGACTGCTCTAGCTCTTTTCTTAGCAGAGAGGTCAAAAGTTTGTTGTGAAATACGCCACCGGTTAGCACTAAGTGATCAATGTTATGTGTCTGATTAGCACGTTTAACCATTTTTGCTAATGCAGTAGAAAGAGCTATGTGAAACCATCGAGCTTTATCACAACGACGGCCCTCAAGATGTAACCACTGCTTCCAGAATGCCTGAAGATTTAGCTTCAGATCTGTGAGTTCAATTTTTATAGGGCAAGGCACCGTGCTAGCAGACTGAGAAGCAAGAGCTTCCAACTGGCAAGCCGCTTGTCCTTCATACTCAATGGCGTCTACAGCAATGCCTAATGATGCTGCTACGGCGTCAAATAAACGCCCGGCAGAGCGGGTAACATGGGTATTTATGTTTTTTTCAATGGCGGTATCAAGCAACTTATACGGCTTGTCGGTAAAAAGCGCATCAAGTTGAGAGGTTGAAAGTGTAGGTAAAAATGTTTTCAAGTGGCAGTAAAAAGAACGCCAAGGCTGTCTCGCAGCACTATCTCCTCCGATAAGCGTCACCGAAGGTATTCCGCCAATGACTTTATACTGAGCATAATTGGCAATAAATAGCTCTCCTCCCCAAAACTCACCATCATCGCCAAAGCCTAATCCATCAAGAGCAAGAGCGAGAACATTATCGCCATTATTCGGCCAACCATTCTCGATTAAGCAACTGGCAATATGGGCGTGATGATGTTGCACATACTGTACTGACTCTGAGGTTTTTTCTGCTAGCTGATGGCTATAGTAGCCGGGATGCAGGTCGGCAATGTGGTGTTTAAAGGAGAGCTGATAGACAGACTGAAAATGCTCAATTGCATGATTGTATTGTTGTTGCGATTCGATATTGGCAAGATCACCAAGGTATTGGCTAACAATGATCTGTTTACCTTTTCCTATCGCGAAAGCACTCTTTAAGTCACCGCCATAAGCAAAATAACCGTCCGCAGAAGGAAACCCTTTGGGTAGACGAATAGCATCAGGAACTAGACCTCTAGAGCGACGCAGTGTTTCTAGTTCTCCTTCGTCACTGACCCGAACGAGTGAATCATCACAGCGATGCAATATTTCTCGGTCGTGGAGGACAAATATATCGGCTATTTCAGCCAACTCGCATATCGCCTGTTCATTTGTTAATGCAGGAGGAAGCCCTGAACCATTACCTGACGTCATTACAACGGGTTTAGGAAAGTAGCTGGAAATGAGATGCTGCAAAGGATTAGATGGTAGCATAACGCCAATTTCAGCCAGCTCAGGCGCAATGTTGTCGGCAAGCAGCTTACTCTCCCTCTTCTCAAGCAATGTAATCGGTGCGATACGACTTTGTAGCATTTCACGTTGTGATGCAGAGCAATGAGCAATAGCGACGACGCTATCGATATTGTTTGCCATAACAGCGAAAGGTTTAAATTGTCTATTTTTGCGAGCTCTCAACGTTTGCACGGCAATACGGTTACTGGCATCACATGCAAGGTGGAAGCCGCCAACAGATTTGATTGCGACAATATTTCCTTGCTCTAATTGATCTGCAATGACTTCTAGCCAGTTACCGCTGATCTTCTCTCCATGGCGATCCAATAACCAGACAGTAGGTCCGCACTCAGGGCAGGCGACGGGTTGTGCATGATATCTTCTATCTGCGGGGTTACCGTATTCGGAACTGCATTGAGAGCATAACGGGAAGTGCTTCATGACCGTTTTTGGGCGGTCATAGGGAAGGGCGTTGATTATGGTGAATCTAGGACCACAATGGGTGCAATTAATAAATGGGTAGAGGTATCGAGCGTTCTCTGGCTGATAGAGCTCTTCAATGCACTCAGGGCAGGTTGCGGCATCAGGAACTATCTGTGTATCTACGGATGTCGATTGAGATTGAACAATGGAGAACGCCTCCGGCATTGATACCCAACAATAGTCATACGTATCAAGAGATTCGATTTCAGCAAGAGGGGGTAACTCAGCTTGCAGTAAACGAACAAATTCATCTAGCTGATCAGCATCGGTTAAACGTATAACGACGCCTTGCCCATCATTAAGCACTTCACCTTTAATTTCTAACTGGTGAGCGATTTGCCAGACAAAGGGGCGGAAGCCAACCCCTTGTACCTTGCCTTTTACTCGAATCTCAATCCCTATCATAGGCTAGCAGATCCTCGGCATCGGTTCGGTTGATGGTAGGTCTAACCAACGGCTGCCACCAAAAGCATTAGCAATAGTGACTTTCTTATTGGCATTGACCTGGCCAATTACCGCAGCATCTTTACCTCCAGATAACTGTTTTAATGCTTCAAGAGCTGATGTTGTATCTTGTGGAGAGACAATGGCTACTAATTTGCCTTCGTTGGCAAAGTTAATGGCTTCTAAGCCGAGTAGCTCACAAATCCCTCTAACTTCCTGAGTCATTGGTAGTGATTCCTCGTTAAGTTGAAAGCCACAACCTGATGATGAAGCAAACTCGTGTAGTACTGCATTAACGCCTCCACGCGTCGCGTCTCTAAGAGTTCGCACCCCTTTAATCGGCAGTAACGCCTCTACTAATGGGTATAAGTGTTGGCAGTCACTCTGTAGCAAACCATCTAGCCCCAGACCTTCTCTCAAATTTAGTATGGTTGCGCCATGATCTCCTAATGTTCCAGAGATGATAATGTTGTCACCACTCTTTATTGTCTCAGCACCCCAAAGGATACCTTCAGGAACAACACCAATGCCGCTAGTATTGATAAACAGTTTATCAGCAGCGCCTTTAGGCACGACTTTGGTGTCCCCGGTAACAATTTGAATACCGGCCTCTTTCGCCGCATTGGCCATAGAGATAACAATGGTTTCCAGCTCAGAAAAAAGTAGTCCTTCTTCTAAAATGAAAGCACTGGATAGATAAAGTGGTTTTGCACCACTCATTGCCACGTCGTTTGCCGTGCCATAAACCGCCAACTTACCAATGTCTCCGCCGGGAAAAACGATAGGATCAACAACAAAAGAGTCGGTTGAATAGGCGAGATGACTTCCATTAGTGAGCAGTGGTGCTAAAGGAATTTTAGCCTGATCTTCTTGCTTACAAAGCGTGTCATTAGAGAACTGCTTCATAAATAAACGATCAATTAATTGCTGCATCGCTTTCCCACCACTACCGTGGGCTAAGGTGATTCTCTCTTCCATCAATTTTGTTCCTCTGCAAGTGGTTCTCTGCGATAGTTATAATAGGCAGCACAAGCGCCTTCTGAAGAGACCATCAATGCGCCAATGGCTGTTTCAGGGGTGCAAGCATGACCAAACAGTGGACAGTCATCAGGTTTACAGCGGCCGGCAAGAATTTCACCACATCGGCTCCCTTCCGGATCCGCGGCGGTGCTACTTTCCGGTTTAAAATGAAGCTCTGCATCAAAAGGTTGGTAATCTGGTGATAATTTAATGCCGGAACCTTCAATTACACCTAACCCTCGCCATTCACTCGCTTGTTTTATCTGGAATACATCAGCCATTGCACTCAGTGCGTTCTTATTACCTTCATCTGCCACAACGCGAGAATACTGATTTTCGATAACACAACGTTTCTCTTGTAACTGTTTGACTAGCATTAATAAGGCTTGCAGCATATCCAAAGGTTCGAAGCCAGTAACAACACTTGGCTTGTGAAATTGATCCACCAATGGCTGATAAGGCTTGGTTCCTATAATCATAGAAAGGTGGCCGGGTAGTAAGAAACCATCAATGCGTACATCATCTTGATTTAGTAGCGCAACAAGGGTCGGCATTAAAGTGATGTGCTGACAGAATAGTTTAAAGTTGCTGATGTTGTTATGTTTGGCTTGTTGTAATGTCATTGCGGTGGCAGGCATTGTGGTTTCAAACCCTAATGCAAAGAACACCACTTGTTTGTCGGGATTTTTTTCCGCAATAAGTAGCGCATCCATAGGAGAATAAACCATACGGACATCACAACCTCGTGAACTGGCATCAAATAGTGAACCGTTGCTTCCCGGAACTCTCATTGCATCGCCAAAAGTACATAAAATAGTATTTGGTTGCTCTGCGATGGCGATACACTGATCAAGTCGGGACTTAGGTAATACACACACAGGGCAGCCAGGTCCGTGGACAAACTCGATACTTGTAGGTAGTAGTTGTAGGATGCCGTATTTAAACAAGGTATGAGTATGCCCGCCACATACTTCCATAATCTGTAGTGGTTTCATCTCTTCAGGTATTGCATCAACCACTTTTTTAATCTTGGCAACAATCGCCTTAGCGAGTTGAGGGTCGCGGAACTCATCTACATAATCCATCATTACTCTCCTATCTGCTGGCGTTGACTAAAATCATCAATTTCATGGTCAAGAGCTTGCATGGACTCGAGTGCGTGTAAGGTCTCTTTTGCTTGTTCTTCATCAATAATACACATGGCGAAACCGACATGTACCAATGCCCATTTTCCTATTAGATCGCTAATATCACCATCAACGACACACGCCAGATTGACTTCACGCTTGATGCCGCTAACCACAACATTGCCTAACATGGTTTGTGCATCAGTGATTTCCACTATTTGTCCCGGAATACCTAAACACATATCTTAATGACTCCCTAGCCAATCGAGCCATTCTTGCATTCCTTCCCCAGTTACCGCAGAAACAAGCAGTGGCTGTATGTTTGGGTTCACTCGTTTTGCATTCTGGACGCAAGCATCCAAATCAAATGTAAGATGAGGCAGCAAGTCGATTTTATTGATGATCATTAGATCTGCATCAGCAAAGATATCTGGATACTTAAGTGGTTTATCTTCTCCTTCTGTGACGGAAAGAATCGCTACTTTATGGCTCTCTCCAAGATCGAATGCAGCAGGGCAGACTAAATTGCCTACATTTTCAATAAATAGAGTCGTGTTATCGTTAGGAGAAAGATGGGCGATGGCCTCAGAAACCATTTGTGCATCTAGATGGCAACCTTTGCCTGTATTAATTTGTATCGCTTTTGCCCCGGTTTTTCTAATACGATCTGCATCATTTGTAGTTTGTTGATCGCCTTCAATTACGGCACATTTTAGGTGATCTAATTTACTTAATGTTTCAGTGAGCAGCGTTGTTTTCCCAGAGCCGGGGCTAGAAACTAAATTGAGGGTAGTAATGTTTTTGCTATGCAGAAACTGACGGTTTTTTTCTGCAATAGCATCATTTTTACCTAGGATATCTTTTTCAATCTGCACCATTCGGCTTTGCGTCATTCCGGGAGCGTGGGAGTGTGCAGCACCTTTTCCAAAATGAAGGTCTTCTCCCTGTTTTTCTGCTTTAAAATGCTCATGCTCATGCTCATGCTCATGCTCATGCTCATGCGTGTGACTGTGACTGTGACTGTGACTGTGGCTATGATCATGGTCGTGTGGATGAGGATGAGAATGCGGAGCATCGGGTTGGGCTTCAGCAGATATGTGGTAATGAATATGTACTGGCCCATGGTAATGGTGGTGATGAACGACCTGAGGAGAGTGGTCATGTGAGTGATGATGGTCATGTCCATCATCATGGGTGTGATTATGATCGTTATGATGAGCATGATCGTGTTGGTGATCATGTTCATGATGATGGTGAGCACCCTCTATTCTAACGTTTCCAGCTCCGCAGCCGCATGTTGTACACATTAGTAAACCTCCAATTCTTTAATTCGCATTTCATCTCCGCCTTTCGCTTGTATGCTGTATCCATGACAATCAGGGCATGAATCTAAACGGCTAGAAATGGCTATCTCTTTACTGCAATCGAAACACCAAGCTGTTGCGGGTAATTCCGTTATCTCTAATTTTGCTGAATCTGCTATGGTTCCGCGACAAACGACATCAAAACAGAAACACATAGCGTCTTTTTCAACACCTGAAAAAGCACCCACTTCCAAATATACTGTTTTGACATTGGAATAGTTTTGCGCTTTTGCTTGTTCTTCTACGACTTGAATTAAGCTTTCGCACAATGACATTTCATGCATATTTAGTGCTCTCCATGTGTTGTATTGAGATGGATAGAAAACTCAACGCAGGGATCAATTGCCCATATCAACTGTCTAATCCACTGTTCGCCAACAAACTTTTGTCCTATCAATGAACGGACAACGAAGCCATTGTCAGAGAAGTAACGGTCAGTCGGTGCATCAATTTTATAGTTGGTTATTCTCGCTTGCGTATCCATCGAGACTTGATGACTTACCGTACCTCTTGAAGCGAAGGCTTCTCCCATCATAGTCGGCATTGCTTGTTCAGGGTGTTGGCTGACAGAGGCTATTTCCACCAGTCGAGCTAACGTTCTGGTGGTGATACTGTTTCCCCAGTTGCTCATTGCACTCACCACAAGGGGATGATTTTTCTGGCGTAAGAGGGGGCCACTCTCTTGGTCGCACTGTTCACCGGCTGTGGCTCCAAAATTTTTGATTTCTGTTGCTAGCATGGCGGAAAAAAGTTGTGCATAAGGGGAGTTACATTGAGCCCATTGATCGAGTTGTTTCATGGAAAAATCGATAAATGTTTGTACTGGTACACCAAACAGTGGTTCAAGTGCTAATTGAATCGCATGCCAATCTGGTTGAGGTACTGGTTGGCAATCAGACATAGCTAATGGTGTTAGTGTTCGTAACTGCTGGAGCAGCAGGCGACTTAATGCAATGCTCTCTTCTGTTGCAAAGTCAGCTCCAAATAGCTCTCTCTCCATTTGCCATAATTGCCAGCAGTGTTCTTTTAACCATTCAAGTGCACAGCCGACAGACATACGTTCAATTTGAGTGCTGGAAAAAGCGTTTCCTGTTGCGTGTAATAATGCACCAAGTGCGGCACTTTGCTGTGCTTGAGAGCACAACATAAAAAGTGTTGGAATGCGGTTTAGTGCGTCAGATGAAGATAAGTCACACAGTAAGCGCCCTATATGTTGAGGGCGTTTATTGGCAATGGATACGTTCGTGATTACTGTCTCTTCAACCGTTACGTATAAATTAATATGCCCGGCAGAAGGAGCCGCAATAGCTATCTTGTTGGTGGGCAATTGAGTAGACATTTAACTGGTTAGCTCAGTTTTTAGTAGCTTGCCAAATAACGCTCGACGAGATTGGTCATCTACATGTAATTCAGTGGTTGGAATGGCGGTAATTAAGCGGCGAATATCCTCCGCCAGTTTTAATCCTGCTTGTTGATTCGCAATATCGCCAACTGGAGAGAGCAATGAACAAGAGAGATAAGTACCTAACTTTTCATGCTGCCCTACAAAAAAAGTGTAGTCACCGGATGGTAGCTTTAGGCCAAATTTGTCGCCGACAGTAAAATCTTGCCAGTTTCGATTAGGACCTGCGATAACCAGTGCACTTAATGTCCAAGGAGTAAGCAATATACCAAGCCAATCACCCTCAAAGAGAGCGAAACCAACACTTTTTACAGAAAGATATGGATTCACGAAAGGCAAGTCAGCCATCTCATTGAGGTGAATGTCGGTAAATACTTGCTCAACGAGTTCCGCAGGATTATTAGTAAAGTTCAATGGCACGTTCTATGTCTCCATGTTCAATGGCTTTTATTAACTCAATCGCTTTAAGTGCTTCTTCACTATCCATTTTGTCTACGGCAAACCCACCCACCTGAATAAGTAAGTAATCACCTACTTGAACACCACTGTCCATCATCAGTAGGCTGACGGTCTGTTGACCATTTTTGGACTCCACCACCGCAGATAAATTATCATCAGATAAACTAACGACTTTGGAAGGCACACCTATGCACATACAGGTGCCTCTCTCTTTTGCAAAGTGATACCGATGTCTTGCAGGTGGTCTACCACCAACTTTTTAATGGTAGGAATGGCTTTGCTAACGGTATGGGTCATTTCTAATCCCGGTTCTACTGATTCAGGAACTATGCCGATTAATAAAATGTTTTTTGGGGACTCTCCTGTTAGCTTTAATGCACCGAGAAGATCGGACAAGCCTAACTGATGAGGAGAGACCTTGTTGTTAAACAGTGCTGGAACATCATCGTCTTTAAGAGTGACGACAGTACCGGGTTCGTCGCCAGTTAATACGGCATCAACGATGACGATATGTTCTCTATTGGCGATATAATCAAGCAGTTCCATTCCAGCTGTCCCCCCGTCAACGACATCGATTCCTTCTGGAAAGAGATACTCATCTTCAAGTTGATTCACTGTATGGACACCTACGGACTCATCGCTAAGCAATAAATTACCGACACCTAACACTAGAATATTCAATGGAATTTCCCTCTTACGACTCACTTGGTAAAGGTGGTTTAATGATTACGATGGCATAGTGCTATGCCATCGTTTGGTTAGTTAGATGACTACAATACTTTTACTTTGGTGATACCTTTTCCTCGGGTATCAACAATATGCACCGCACATGACATGCATGGGTCAAATGAGTGAATGGTCCGAATCACCTCTAAAGGATTTTCTGGGTCATCTACTGGTGTGCCAATCAGTGAATGTTCATATGGGCCTAGATCGTCATTACTGTTTCTTGGACCCGAGTTCCAAGTTGAAGGAACAACGGCTTGATAGTTCTCTATTTTGCCATCTTTAATGACAATCCAGTGAGACAACAGACCGCGTGGTGCTTCATGGAAGCCGACTCCTTTTACTACACCATAAGGGAAGTAAGGTTTAACAAACGTAGTGGTATCGCCAGTGGCAATATTGTCTATAAGTGCTTGCCATTCAGTCGCGAGAATATCTTTTAACACGGCACACCTTACGGCTCTTGTTGCATGACGCCCCAGAGTTGAGTGAAGGTGCTTAATTTCAGGTTTAATATTCGTTAGAGCTTCAAAGGTACCAAGTACATCGTTTAGATGTTTGGTGGTGGATTCATCACCAGCAGCGACGGCACACAGAACTTGAGCTAGAGGCCCTACCTGAACCGCTTTACCGTAGAAGGTTGGAGATTTAACCCACGAGTACTTACCTTCGTCTTCAAACCCTGTGTAGTTCGGATTTGTTTTACCATCCCATGGATGGAATGGGCCATCCTCTTGGTACCAAGAGTGTTTACTGCTCTCTTCTACACCATCGATTAGGTATTGATCTTTATGGCTGGTAATAGGCTTAAAGGTAGAAATGTCTCCATTCTCAATATAGCCACCAGGCATTAAGAAACTGCCGCCTTTGCCATCTGTTGGTAGATCAGGAACGGATAGATAGTTTGTCACCCCTTCCCCAATCGACAGCCACTCAGGATAGTGAGCTGCAACAATAGCCACGTCAATTTTGTACACTTGTTCGATAAACTCATCCAGCTGATCGATAAATGATTTTATGTACATTAATCGTTCGTGGTTTAGCACACTTGGAGCATCAAGGTTGATCGGGTTCGCTACACCGCCCACGGCCAAGTTTTGGATATGAGGGGTTTTACCGCCAAGAATCGCAACGATTCGGTTGGCGTTTCTTTGATATTCAAGTGCTTGCAAATAGTGAGCAACGGCAATTAGGTTCACTTCAGGAGAGAGTTTCATCTCTTTGTGTCCCCAGTATCCGTTAGCAAAAATACCAAGCTGACCACTGTCAACTAAACCTTGTAGCTTGTCTTTTACTTTTTGGAATTCTGCAGCAGAGTTTAGAGACCAAGTCGATAAAGGTGCGCAGATTTTTTCACATTTGACTGGATCCGCAGAAAGAGCAGAAACAACATCAACCCAATCCAGCGCTGATAGTTGATAAAAGTGAACCACGTTATCGTGTATTCCGTGGGCCGCAACAATCATATTACGAATATGCTGTGCATTCACTGGAATATCTAAATCCAGAGCACTTTCTACAGAGCGAACAGAAGCAATCGCATGAACAGTGGTACACACTCCGCAAATACGTTGAGTGATCACCCAAGCATCTCTAGGATCTTGCCCTTTTAATATCTCTTCCATTCCTCGCCACATAGTCCCTGAAGACCATGCATTGGTAACTTTTCCATCTTCTATTTCGCAATCGATACGCAAGTGGCCTTCGATGCGGGTAATCGGATCAATAGTAATACGTTGACTCATTGTGATATCCCTTTGTAATTATTCTATGCCACTTAGGCTTTGTGTATACGGTTTGTAGTACTGACACCGGGAAGTACCGGAAGCAGTTTAATGATGACGATATAACCCACGACTTCGATAGCAACTAAGCCAAATGAAAGTAGTATCTCTTCTATAGATGGGAAGTAGTTATATCCGTCACCTGGGTTGTAGGCGACAATGGCCATATCAATACGATACATAGCCGCGCCAACGAGCAAACTAATCGCGGCAGCAAATAGCATTACTGCACTCTTATGAACACGCTTGATCAATAAAATTGGCCATAGAAGTAGGAAGTTTTCAATCCAGAAAAGCCAAGAATAGATGTCCCCTGCAAACACGTACTCCCATTTATCCGTAAGGTTGATAGAGTGGAAACGAACTACAATAAACATCCCAACTAAGATCTGAACAAATGAGATAAGTTTATTAAACAGTGGTCTTTCATCGGGCATCCGCCCTTTCATTCCGGCAGCAACCAAACCACCTTCAAATACCACAATGGAAAAGCCCATGATTAGAGCGCCAAGTAAAGAAAACAGCGGAAGGAACTCGTAGCTTTGCCATAATGGGTGAATTTTGTGACCCGCAGATAAGAATAATGAACCCATTGATGATTGGTGCATTGCAGGTAATAGAGCACCTAGCGCGATGACACCAAATAAGATCTTATTCAGTACCTTTAGAGGGATTTTCAAGCCTAGTTTTTCCAACAGGGCAGGGGCAAACTCCACCATAAGTACAAACATATAAATGGTCATACAGATGGCCGTTTCAAATAGAACCGAGTTGGTATTAAAATATCCGGGGATATAAAAATACGGTAAGTTCCACCAGCGACCGATATCCATCAAAATAGATAAACCACCCAAAGCGTAACCAAATAAACTGGCCAGTAGAGCAGGGCGGACGAGTGGGTGATACTCACCTTTGTTGAAGATATACACCGCCCAAGCGAGTGCCCATCCTCCACAGGCAAACCCCGTACCTACTAATAGATCGAAACCGATCCAGATTCCCCAAGGGTAACCACCATTTAAGTTGGTGACAGGTCCTAAACCGAGAACCAGACGTTTGCCTATAACCACAACACAGACAATGGCAAAAAAGCCAAAAAATAGGACTGGCCAAGTAAATAATCGACCACCCAAAGGTTTTACATCAGAATGATCATTCATGACTATCTTCCTTATCTTTTGCTGATGAGTCTGTATCAGAATGACTGTTGTCATCTTGGTACATGTTTTTGCGCGTGGCGTACATCAGTCCCATAAATGCTGCAAATGGCAACATCATTCCTTGATACAAAGTATGCTGTACCGTCTCTGAACGAGCTCCGTATGACTTGGCTGGCATGTCAGGCAGATCAAGCTTCTCATGTGGAATACCAGATAAAACCAGTACTTGAGTACCCCCACCTTCCGTTTCACCATAAACGTGCGGGTGGTATTTAGGTATCGCTTTCTGGTGTTCTAATCCGGCATCAATACGCTCTCTTGGGTAACGGTAATCTTCACCCACTTTCATCTCTAAGCGCTTTTTGGCTTCAGTTAACAGCTCATCACGTTTTCCATAAAGAATGGCACCTGTAGGACACACCTCTACACAGCCTGGAAGAAGACCATTGTCGATTCTTTCCACGCCTTCCTGGTTACAAAACTGGCATTTTTGCAGCTGACCAAACGGGTCGTGATATTCATACTTAGGAATGTTGTAAGGACATGCAACCATGCAGTATCGACAGCCGGTACAAATGTCGGGATCGTTAGTGACGATGCCAGTAACAGGGTCTTTCTGCATTGCAGATACAGGACAAACGGATACGCAGTTTGGATCGACACAGTGCATACATTGACGTTTAACGTAGGAAAACCCATTAAACTCAACATCTTTTTCTGTGCCATCACCACTAGAATATTTACGAATAACATTCAGTGCATATGGTGATAAATGGCTATTTTGCTCCCATTGAGGATCACCATTTGGATTTGGTTCCATATGGTTCACGTCTTTACATTTTACCACGCAAGCTTGGCAGCCAATGCAAAGTGTCGCGTCATAGAGCATACCAATAGCTTCCGATGGGGGAAGAAGCGGTTCCCGAGCAGCAGAGGGGTTACTGGTGGTCGCAATAACCGCCCCCGACGCTGATAGCTTCAAAAAATTTCGGCGATCCATTACGCCTCCTCATTATTTTCGGATGAGGTTTCCTTGGCTTTATTTTGACGAGTAAGTTCACGAACCGTCATGACACTCACACCCGCAGCAAGCCCAGCTATGCCGCCTAGTAGCGCAGATGCACCCGGAGAGGCGGACTCCCCGACTTGTGTTCCTACTTCAGGAAGCTGAGCAGGAGGTGTGGGTAAGCGAACGTTTGATAGTTGGTGAATGCTTTTGGTAAAGCCAACATTCTCTTCATTACAACCGATGCATGGGTGACCAATACCAACAGGCCATATGCCACCACCCACATCACAAAACTCCAAAGTAGGACAGTTGCCGTAGGTTTCTGGGCCTTTGCAGCCAAGCTTGTATAAACACCAACCTTCGCGGTGTCCTTCATCACCAAACTCAACGGCAAAGCGGCCAGCATCGAAATGAGGGCGGCGTTCACAGTTTTCATGGATAAGTCGGCCATAAG
Organism: Vibrio sp. 99-8-1; assembly: GCF_013114595.1. GTDB lineage: Bacteria > Pseudomonadota > Gammaproteobacteria > Enterobacterales > Vibrionaceae > Vibrio. The sequence goes on from NZ_VTXE01000056.1 coordinate 14,043, forward strand.
CAAATGTTGGTCGGCCTTTTTCATCTAATCCAGGCAACTTATTGTAAGTAAGAAGGTGGGCGACCGTTGCTAAGAAGTTGTGTGGGTTTGGTGGGCAGCCAGGAATATTCACAATAGTTTTTCCTGGAAGAATATCTTGCAGAGAACGAGCGTCTGTAGGATTTACACCAATGGATGGTACACCACCCCATGCTGCGCAAGAACCAATGGCAATAATAGCCGCGGCATGTTCGGCCGCTTCCTTGATGTGTTCAACGATTGGTTTTCCCGCCACCATGCAATACACACCACCATCCTTGATTGGGATGGAACCATCCACGACAAGAACATATTTTCCTTTGTATTTTTCGATCGCGTGATGCTTGTTTTCTTCGACTTTGTGTCCAGCAGCAGCGGACAGTACTTCATGATACTCAAGGGATATCATATCCAAAATGAGATTTTCTACAGTAGGGTGAGTAGAACGAAGTAAAGATTCAGTACAGCCTGTACACTCTTGAGCACCAATCCAAATTACTGGAGGTCTGGTTTTTTGTGTTAGTGCGTCGGCAACAGTTTGACCAGCAGAAGCGTTATGGATTCCCATCGTTGCGGCTAAACCAGTGCAAAATTGCATAAAAGAGCGTCGGGTTATGCCGTTTTTCTCTAGGAGATCGTAGCCATCCATATGGGCCTTCCTTTTTATTTTTTTTTGTTAACAGACATATTAATTATAAGTAGAACGAGGTATATTAGCTCTAACTAAACTAATGACTAATAAAAGTTAACACTGAACTAACAATTGCGGTTGATTTAGATCAATTTGCAGAGACAAACAGAAAAGCGTTCTGCAAAAATTTGCGCTGAGTTCAATTTTATTGATAGGTGGGAAAATAACCATTTTAACCCTTACCACTTTGTGGGTACTACTCTGTTCATTTTTTTATACAAGCCCTGAATCCCTTGTTATGCGGGGCTTGTACCACTTAAGGGTTAATTTTATCTACTCCAAAATGAGTAGAGGTAGAAAAAATATTGATAAGAAAATAATGATAAGAAAAAAAGTAAATAGTACTTTTCACATTGTTTCAGAAGCGAGGGAATTTCATGGTTTCTTATTAACAATGTTGCAACGAATGCAATGGTGCTTGTTAAAAATGCAGCAAAGCCTTCTAAAATTAGAAGGCTTTGTAAGAGATAGAGTCGTGAACTGAGGTACTCTTGAAGGAGAGTGATACTATAGTATTTTCTGCAGTACTTTATCCGCCTTAACTCGAGTGATTTTCTTTAGTAAACGTTGCACTTCCATTGGATAGGTATCGACTTTATCTAAGTGCCGGTAACTGCCGACTAACGAAGTATGTTCCAGAATATTATCCATTTCATGCTCAAACTTCTCTTTTAATAAACCATTTGGATCTTGCAGTAATAACGCGTTTTCTAGATCTAAACTCCAAGCTCTTGGATTTAAATTATTACCCGTCAACAGCATGTGCTTTTTGTCTACCCAGATGCCCTTAAGATGGTAGCTGTTTTTATCATGCTTCCATAAGTAAATAGACAACTTTCGGCTTGCCATATTTGCTTCATTCGCCTTAGCAAAACGTCTTAAATTTAATTCATATAGGTATGGTAAGCCCGCAATGGTCTTAAACCTTTCTTCTGGTGGAATATAGAAATCATTCGCGGTTTTGTCTCCCACCACGATAGAGACCTTTACGCCTCGTTTTATCGCTTTTTTTACTTCTTTAGCGACACTTTTAGGGAAGTTAAAATAGGGCGTACAAATGAAAATTTCATCTTTTGCACTTGCAAGTAGCTGATTTATTTTTTTATTTAAACGGTTTCTTCGTTTACCTAACCCGACTAATGGAGTTAGAGCAACTTGCTGGTCAGAAATGGACTGATCAACAAAATGATAGCTAGATTGCGACAATGATGCCCGAAACTGGCGAATGGCTTGCTTCAACTCTTTGGTATGAGGTTTGTCATCGCAGCATAATCTATTCACCGCCGGATGAGACAGCATTTCTGATTGAATAAAGCTCACCATACTATTAGAGAGTGTTTTGTTTTTAATAATATGATAGCGATCAAATCGGTACTTTTGATCAAAGTGCAAATAGACATTATTTAAACTGGCGCCGCTATAGAAAACGGTGTCATCAATAATAAATCCCTTTAAGTGAAGTACACCAAATACTTCTCGGCCTCTAACCGGGACTCCGTAAACTGGGATTTTGTGTTGATATTTTTGAGAAAAAGCTTTGTAGAGTGCTGCATTTCCTTCGGAACTTTCTGCGCCAATGAGTCCCCGTTGAGCACGATGCCAGTCAACACAAATAATAATATCCAGCTGAGGATTGTTCTGCTTAGCTTCGTATAGCGCTGTCAATATCTCGCGTCCAGCATCATCATCCTCAAGATAAAGAGCAGTAATATAGATCCGTTCTTTTGCCACGCGTATTTTCTCGATTAAACGGTGACGAAAATCTTTTGCTGCAAATAGTACTTCAAATTGCTCTGGTTCTACGGCAATTGTCGGCATGTTCTTAAAAGGAGTATTAAACGCCATCATATTGAGTTGTTGACCTCGGTTACTTCAAAATAGCCAGTAGCAAATTTTATCAAAGATAGATGCTTAGTGACTAATAATAATCGTCACTTTTACTGGATAGTGTTAATTATTGACAAATTTCATAGCGATAATGTGTTTACCGCTATTTGAGTAGCGTTGAAATAGCTGCTCAAGTGTATTAGGAAGCGCATTGGCTGCGACGGACTTAAAACCATGTTGAGTATAAAACTGCGCTAAATGTTCAAAGGCAAAACAGTAGTCACCTTCTTTTAATGTCTGCCGCTGGCATTCTTGCATTAATAAATGAGCAATACCTTGTTGGCGATATTCTGGAATCACTAGCATACCCGTTAACAGCCGCCACTTATCAATAGTACGAAAGCGTACTACTGCACAGAGATCATTATGACAATATGCAGTAAAAATTAGTTCATCTTTTTTTGCTTTGGCAGAAGGGTAATATTGCTTATATAACTTCTGCACTAATGGGAGCTTTATCGGCTCCAATGGTTCAATAATGATAGCGTTCATTCAAAACTGTGCTTCTTCGATCAATAGGGTAGAATAGGTCCAGTGTTATTCTATCCTTGAACGTTATGCAGATATATAAAAAAGCCAACCTTAAACCTTTTCATACCTTTTCCATTGATGTTAGTTGTGAGGTTTTGGTCATTATTGAGTCGAAAGAAGAACTCATATCCGTTTATAAAGATCCGCAATGGTCCTCATTACCTAAATTGATGCTGGGTAAAGGAAGCAATCTGCTGTTTACACAGCATTATAATGGTGTGGTTATTGTTAACCGTATTAAAGGCATTACCGTCGCAGAAGATAGCAATAACTGGTTATTGCATGTTAATGGCGGAGAAGATTGGCCTAAGCTGGTTGAGTGGAGCGTTAAGCAAGGCATGGCGGGGTTAGAAAATCTTGCTCTGATTCCAGGTTGCGCCGGTTCGGCTCCTATTCAAAATATTGGTGCATATGGAAAAGAGTTTAAAGATGTTTGCCAATACGTTGATGTACTACATCTAGATGACCTATCTGAACAACGACTCAGCGCTGATGAATGTCTGTTTGCCTACCGAGATTCAATATTTAAACAATCACTCTACAACAGAGTGGTAATAATGGCGGTGGGAATTAAGTTAGATAAAGAGTGGCAACCACTGGTGAATTACGGAAGCTTAGCGGATATTCCCGCGCAACACCTGACGCCTCAGCGTGTATTTGATGAAGTGTGTCAGGTTAGAATGAGCAAGTTACCTGATCCTGCGGTAATGGGTAATGCCGGAAGTTTTTTTAAAAATCCAGTGGTATCTGTTTCTCACTATCAAACGCTATTGCAGCAGTTTCCTGATCTTGTCGCGTTTCCATTTGCAGGTGAGATGAAATTGGCCGCTGGGTGGCTGATTGATAAAAGTGGCCTAAAAGGTCAGCAGGTTGGTGGCGCTCAAGTACATCAGAAGCAAGCGTTAGTATTAATTAACCATGATAAAGCTAGCGCGGAAGACATTGTTGCTCTCGCTGAGCATGTTCGCCAAGTGGTTTACGATAAGTTTTCTGTTTCTTTAGAGCATGAGGTTCGGTTTATGGGTGGTCAGCAAGAAACGTCATTATTGGCGCTGATAGAGAGAACAAATTGATGAGAGAGCATCTCGCAAAGCATAAAATCATTGAGCTACTGGCACAAGGTGAGTTTATTTCAGGAGAGGAAATCGGCGGACAACTCAATATTTCTCGTGCTGCGGTAAGCAAGCATATTAAAGGATTAATCGATTGGGGATTAGATGTATTTAGTGTTCAAGGGCGAGGCTATAAGTTAGCAACGCCGTTACAACTGCTAGATCTTCGTTATTTACAACAGAAAATCTCATCGCCTGTAGAACTTATTTCAGTTATTGATTCCACCAATGAGCATTTATTGAATAACGTTGAGCAATTAGAAAGCGGCTCGGTTTGTCTTGCTGAATATCAGACGCAAGGTCGGGGCAGACGAGGCAGGCAGTGGATCTCTCCATTTGGTTCCAATCTTTACCTCTCCATGTACTGGAAGTTAGATGCGGGCATGGCAGCCGCGATGGGACTCAGTTTAGTTGTCGGTGTCGCCATTGTTGAAGCGTTAGAAAAAATGGGGATCAACGGGGTTAAATTGAAGTGGCCTAATGATCTCTATTATCAAGACAAAAAATTGGCTGGTATTTTGGTTGAAATGAGTGGGCAAGCTGGTGGTGCAGCACATTTAGTGATTGGTATGGGACTTAATGTCAGCATGTCGAAAAAAATATCGGGTATCGACCAACCTTGGGTGTCACTTATGGAAGTGGCAGAGTCATTGCCAGAGCGTAACGACATGGCGGTGGGATTGATAAAGGCGTGGCAGGCCGCGTTAACGGATTATGAAAGTAATGGGATGCTAGGGTTTGTGGAACGTTGGAATCGGCTTGATAATTTCATTGGTCGTCCAGCCAAACTGCTCCTTGGCAAAAGGGAGATCAGTGGCATTGTTCAGGGTATTAACGAACAGGGAGCTCTGCTTTTAGAAACTGAACAAGGGGTAGAGAGCTTTATTGGCGGTGAAATTTCTCTTCGAGCGCAGTAATGATATCGCGAGCTTATTCACCTTTCAGTAGGCGAATAAGCTTTAATAAGATGGCGTCTATTTTCTAAGTAACACTTCTTCAACTGTGTGATTAAGCCCTTTTTTCAGGATCAGTTGGGCTCTCTCTCTGGTGGGTAAGATATTGAGTTTTAGGTTTTTGCCATTAATAGAGCGCCAGATATCTTCCGCTTTTTTTATCGCTTGTTGTTGGTTCATTTTGGTGTAGTGGGAGAAGTATGACCCCGGCTTTTTAAATGCGCTTTGGCGAAATTGCAAAAATCGCTCGACGTACCATCGTTCGATCAGATCGGATTCGGCATCGACATAAATAGAAAAATCGACAAAATCAGAAATAAATACCCGGTGAGGATCATGAGGGTAATCCATACCACTTTGCAGCACGTTTAACCCTTCAATAATCAGCACGTCGGGTCGATCAACGACTTTTTCATGTTGGGTTATATCGTAAGTGATATGTGAGTAAACAGGCGCTGATACATTCCTCTTTCCTGCTTTTACGTCTGAAACAAACTGAACAAGACGACGCATATCATAAGACTCAGGAAAGCCTTTTTTCTTCATCAAATCCCGTTCATTTAATATTCGATTGGGTAGCAAAAAACCATCGGTGGTAATCAACTCTACTTTGGGGTGTTTATCCCAGCGAGACAGTAACGCTTTAAGCAAACGGGCGGTGGTGCTTTTTCCTACCGCAACACTGCCTGCAATGCCGATAATAAAGGGTGTTGACGGCTCTTGCTTATTTAAGAAACTCTGCAATACGGTATTGCGACTTTGTCGAGCTGACACATAGAGGTTTAGTAACCGAGATAGTGGCAAGTAAATTTCCACCGCTTCTTTCATGGTAAGGCTCTCATTGATACCTTGAAGCTCTTGTAAGTCTTCTTCCGACAATGTCATAGGGACAGCGTTGCGAAGTTCTGCCCATTGATTGCGGCTAAATGACATATAAGGACTCATAGAAAATCTCGATTTTTTATTAGCTAGCTTGCGAAAATACATCAAGTGAAGATGAATTCAAGAGATATTGACTACAGAACAGAATAACCAAGAAGAAAAAAAGCAAAAAAAGAGCAATAAAGCCGACATCTCGTTGTGATATGAGTGTGGTTGAGTAAATTTTAATCGATTTTTATCTGCTATTTTGGGAGAGAAAAGATTTTAACAGCGATTCGTTCCAGATGGTATTTTATAGCAATTTACTGTGCAAATTTACAGCGTTTTGCTATGAAATTGAACATCAAATCGCGATGAAAGAGAATAAAAGATATTTTTTTCAATTTTCCTATTGCAAGGGTAAAGATCATCCCATAGAATGCGCTCCACTTATGTGCCGACTTAGCTCAGTAGGTAGAGCAACTGACTTGTAATCAGTAGGTCACCAGTTCGATTCCGGTAGTCGGCACCATTTTTTAAAAGTAAAGAGCTTTTAAGAAAAAGAATTTTGGAGGGGTTCCCGAGTGGCCAAAGGGAGCAGACTGTAAATCTGCCGGCTCCGCCTTCGATGGTTCGAATCCGTCCCCCTCCACCATATTCTTAAGGAAATAGCTCTCAGAGTTACGAGTGCGTGCATCGTATAATGGCTATTACCTCAGCCTTCCAAGCTGATGATGCGGGTTCGATTCCCGCTGCACGCTCCAATCTATAAAAGTGCTGATATAGCTCAGTTGGTAGAGCGCACCCTTGGTAAGGGTGAGGTCGGCGGTTCAAATCCGCCTATCAGCACCAGCTCTGAAGCAATTATTTCCTTTTGATATTTTTGGATGACTAAACTAAGTTTAGTTGTTAAGAACATTTTTTCACCAAGATTTTTTTGGTTGCGTGGTCATCAAAGCCACCTAAATCCGTACCTAGAGGGACAACTCATGTCTAAAGAAAAATTTGAACGTACGAAACCGCACGTAAACGTTGGTACTATCGGCCACGTTGACCACGGTAAAACAACTCTAACTGCTGCTATCTGTACTACT
>NZ_VTXE01000057.1 GCF_013114595.1 Vibrio sp. 99-8-1
GGAATAACATGCCAGCCGTACGCTTCAAAACGTTTAGGTGTGTCGTCAGAGAACCAACCTTCCACTTCACCATCAATAGAGATGCCGTTGTCATCCCAGAAAGCAATCAGCTTGCCAAGACCTAGAGTACCTGCCAGAGAACACGCCTCGTGAGAGATACCTTCCATTAGACAGCCGTCTCCCATGAACACATAAGTGTTATGGTCAACAATGTCGTGGCCTTCTTTGTTGAACTGCTCAGACAGTGTTTTCTCAGCCAGTGCCATGCCCACAGCGTTTGTGATGCCTTGGCCTAGAGGACCCGTTGTAGTTTCAACACCCGGAGCGTAACCATATTCTGGGTGACCCGGTGTTTTAGAATGAAGTTGACGGAAGTCTTTCAAATCATCAATAGACAGCTCATAGCCAGTCAGGTGAAGCAAAGAGTAAATCAGCATTGAGCCGTGGCCGTTAGATAAGATAAAGCGGTCGCGGTCAGCCCACTGTGGGTTTTGTGGGTTGTGGTCCATATGGCCACGCCAAAGGACTTCTGCGATATCAGCCATTCCCATAGGGGCTCCAGGGTGACCAGAGTTGGCTTTTTGTACACCATCCATGCTTAACGCGCGGATTGCATTGGCTAATTGTTTTTGAGACGACATGTCTGCTCCTGAGTGCATAAGCGGTTTCAATATAAGGGGAAACATACTGATTATTTGCGAACAAATCAGCGGCGCTATTCTCTCAAAGCAAAATTAGGACTGCAATCGATTTCAACCCCTGTTTATCGTCCATCAAGCACAATTTAACAAATAACAGATCATGACAAAGTTAGACCATCGTCATTTAGAGCGGGATAACTTATATAGCCTTACTAAATACACTGACCTAGTTCATTATCCGAAATAATAATTATTGTTATTTGGAATGATTCTCAGTTATAGCAAAAAAAACTTGTATTTTTTGCCTTAAAAACTAGAATAGACGTCTAGATGTAGAAACACCTAGCAATCAATCATGCTGCTGTTTCTCTAAACGTAATTTTTGAAGATGTGTTATACATCTTCTAATCAACAACTTGGAGCTACCACATATGGCTAAGCATCTTTTTACTTCTGAGTCTGTATCAGAAGGTCACCCAGATAAAATTGCCGATCAGATTTCGGATGCTGTACTTGATGCAATCATTGAGCAAGATCCTAAAGCACGTGTCGCCTGTGAAACATACGTCAAAACAGGTATGGTCATGGTTGGTGGTGAAGTCACTACTTCTGCATGGGTAGACATTGAAGAGATCACTCGTGAAACCGTACGTGATATCGGTTATGTACACTCTGATATGGGCTTTGATGCCAACTCATGTGCAGTATTGAATACCATTGGTAAACAGTCTCCAGATATTAACCAAGGCGTTGATAAAGCCGATCCAAAAGAACAAGGTGCTGGCGACCAAGGTATTATGTTTGGTTACGCAACAAATGAAACCGATGTTTTGATGCCTGCGCCAATTACATACTCTCACTTGTTAGTACAAAAACAAGCGGAAGTCCGTAAGAATGGTTCACTACCATGGTTGCGTCCAGATGCAAAATCTCAGGTAACTTTCCAGTATGATCAGGGTAAAATTGTGGGTATCGATGCTGTGGTATTATCAACTCAGCACTGTGACTCTATTTCAACGCCGGATCTTCGTGAAGCGGTAATGGAAGAGATCATCAAACCGGTTCTTCCTTCAGAGTGGTTAACAAAAGAGACGAACTTCTTTATTAACCCAACCGGCCGTTTTGTTATCGGTGGCCCAATGGGTGACTGTGGTTTAACTGGTCGTAAAATTATCGTAGATACTTATGGTGGCGCAGCTCGTCACGGTGGTGGTGCATTCTCTGGTAAAGATCCTTCAAAAGTGGATCGTAGTGCCGCATATGCCGCACGTTACGTGGCGAAAAACCTTGTCGCTGCGGGTCTAGCCGATCGCTGTGAAATCCAATTGTCTTATGCTATTGGTGTTGCGGATCCAACGTCCATCATGGTAGAGACATTTGGTACTGAAAAAGTATCTCATGACATCATTATCGAAGCAGTACGTCAGTTCTTTGATTTACGTCCTTATGGTCTTCAAGAAATGTTGAACCTGTTGCAACCGATTTACCAAAAAACAGCTGCATATGGACACTTTGGTCGCGAAGAGTTCCCATGGGAAGCCACTGATAAAGCCGCTCTAATTAAAGAGTTTGCTGGTTTATAATTTTGTAATAATAAAGAAGGCCCTCAATCGAGGGCCTTCATTATATTGTTCTATCTAGTCTTAGGGGGCTCAATGAGCAATATCGACCTCTATTACTACGCCAATAAAGCACTAATAAAGTATATTCATCTCGCAGAAAACCAGTTAGGGAACAAGATACCCATCCCATCAGTCAGCTTCAAATTACGCGGAAAAGTAGCAGGGAAAGCCTACTTACAACAGTGGCACATTCGTCTCAATCCCGTTCTTTTCAGAGAAAATCCTTTAGCCTTTATTAATGAAGTCATTCCCCATGAACTTGCGCATTTACTGACTTTCCAAAAATTTGGCAAAGTACGGCCACATGGAACTGAGTGGAAAGCAATGATGGAAGATGTACTCTCCTCCCCAGCTAAAACCACACACTCATTTGATATCAGCTCAGTACAAGGCCGTACCTTTGAGTATCACTGCCAGTGCCAAATGCACGCATTAACAATAAGACGACACAATAAAGTGCGCACCAATAAAGCCAGCTATCACTGTCGACAGTGTCAACAATTGCTCAAATTTTCAGGAATAGAAAGCCACTAAATGTTTTCCTATAAATAAGAACAATTTGCTTAGAAGGTCCCCCTTGTTTTTCTCTATTTTGCATCCATGTTATACAATGCAATAACTATCTAATGCAGGAATAACCAGCAATGCGAACACCTCGAATCTATCATCCAGAACTCATCCACCAGCTAGGTAATATAACCCTTAGCGATGAAGCAAGTGCTCACATAGGTCGAGTTCTAAGAATGAAGCCACAGCAAGATATTGTGCTATTTGATGGTAGTGGCAATGAATTTCCTGCAACAATAATTGAAGTGAACAAAAAAACGGTTCAAGCAAATGTGCTTGAACAATTAGAGAAAAGCAGTGAATCCCCTTTAAATATTCATTTAGGTCAAGTTGTCTCTCGAGGAGACAAAATGGAATTCACTATTCAAAAGTCGGTGGAACTGGGCGTTAATGTTATTACTCCACTAATATCCGAGCGTTGTGGCGTAAAATTGGATGCTAAACGTTTTGAGAAGAAACTGCTGCAATGGCAAAAAATAGCCATCGCAGCCTGTGAACAGTGCGGTAGAAATAATATCCCTTTAATCCGGCCAATAATGAAATTAGAACAGTGGTGCGCAGAACAAGACGGTGCACTAAAATTAAACTTACACCCAAGAGCGAAGTACTCTATCAATACCCTTCCACAACCTATGGAGAAAGTTCGGTTACTGATTGGCCCTGAAGGCGGCCTCTCCGCAGAGGAGATATCAATGACCGAACAGTACCAGTTTGAGGAAACATTGCTGGGGCCTAGAGTATTAAGGACAGAAACAGCCGCCCTTACTGCTATTACTGCACTACAAGTTCGCTTTGGCGATCTTGGCTAAACGGAGATAAACATGATCAAACTTGGCATAGTAATGGACCCTATTTCGTCCATTAATATAAAAAAAGACTCTAGCTTTGCCATGATGCTTGAAGCGCAAAGACGTGGCTATGAAATTCATTATATTGAAATGAATGATCTGCACTTAGATCAAGGTGTGGCCATTGCTGACACAAAAATAGTCACCTTAAAAGAAGACCCGAACAACTGGTATCAGTTCCAATCAGAGCAAACAATTGAGTTATCAGAACTTGATGCCGTATTAATGCGTAAAGATCCTCCCTTTGATACCGAGTTTATCTACGCCACTTATATTCTGGAAAGAGCTGAAGAAAAAGGCACTCTGATCGTAAATAAGCCACAAAGCTTAAGAGATTGTAATGAAAAATTATTTACAGCGTGGTTCCCAGAGTTAACACCGACAACCGTCGTGACTCGCAAGGCAGAAAAAATTAAAGCCTTTAAAGAGCAACATGGTGACATCATTTTAAAACCTCTTGATGGTATGGGAGGTGCTTCAATCTTCCGAGTGAAAAAAGACGATCCTAATGTGTCCGTCATCATTGAGACACTCACTAACCACGGTCAAAACTATGCAATGGCCCAAACTTTTGTGCCAGATATTACCAATGGTGATAAAAGAATATTAGTGGTAGATGGAGAGCCAATACCGTACTGCTTAGCTCGTATACCAGCCAAAGGTGAAACCCGAGGAAACCTAGCAGCGGGCGGCCGAGGTGAAGCGAGACCACTAAGTGAGACAGATATTAAGATAGCTAAAGCAGTAGCGCCTACACTTAAAGAAAAAGGACTTATTTTTGTTGGCTTAGATGTTATTGGCGACAAGCTAACAGAAATTAATGTCACAAGCCCAACCTGTATCCGTGAAATCGAAGCGGCATTCGATGTCTCTGTTACAGGTAAATTAATGGATGCTATTGAGCGTCGCCTAGGCAAGTAAGGGCTTTAGGTAAGTCGATAGCTCTAGATAAGTTAATCGTTGTTTTAGGCAGGCTAGCACTGCCTAATCTTCTCAACCGTTTTATAATGTGCAGGAGTTAGTATGGATTTATCCAATCATTTTCTTGTCGCTATGCCCGGAATGAAAGACGCTTTTTTTCATCGCTCCGTGATCTATTTGTGTGAGCACAATAAAGATGGGGCAATGGGAATAATCGTCAATGCGCCGATAGATATTACGGTTGGCAATATGCTGGAGAGAGTCGATGTTGACTCAACTCATCCACAACTTAAAAAAGAAAGCTTGCAGATGTCGGTCTTAAATGGCGGCCCAGTATCAGAAGACCGTGGTTTTATTCTTCATGAGCCCAAGGATAACTACCAATCCAGCATTCAAATGACCGATAAGATAAGCGTAACAACCTCCAAGGATATTCTCAGCGTCTTGGGTACAGAAGCCGAGCCCAACAGCTATATTGTCGCTCTTGGTTATTCTGGATGGACTGCGGGACAATTAGAAAAAGAGCTTGCTGAAAACTCATGGTTAACCGTTGAGGCGGATCCGAGTGTTATTTTTGATACCCCAATTGAAGAGCGCTGGAGCAAAGCGGTACAAATGCTAGGTGTTAACCCAGCGCAACTCTCCATCGATACTGGGCATGCGTAACAGAGCGATGGAACAGAATAAAAAAACAGGTAATAAGGAATAAAGATGTCCAAGACGATTATGGCATTTGATTATGGTACAAAAAGTATCGGTTCAGCCATAGGGCAAGAGATTACAGGCACTGCATCACCACTCAAAGCATTTAAAGCAAACGACGGAATTCCAAACTGGGACGACGTTGGCAAGCAGATAAAAGAGTGGCAGCCAGACCTTATTGTCGTGGGCCTGCCAGCAGATCTATATGGTAATGCCTTAGAAAGTATCACACCACGTGCGAAGAAATTTGCCAACCGACTTCATGGCCGATTTGGTCTCCCTGTTGAATTACACGATGAGAGGTTGTCAACGTCGGAGGCTAAAGCGGAGCTGTTTGAAATGGGCGGCTACAAAGCCTTAACCAAAGGTAATGTTGACTGCCAATCTGCCGTTGTTATTTTAGAAAGTTGGTTTGAACAGTTGTGGTCACAGCACTAGTCCATATCAATTTTAACGCCATCCAAATAACCAGACGACGCTATTGTGCCGCTATTTTGCTTAAGCATTAAACGCAAATCATTAGCTGAGTCTGCATGATGTAAAGCATCTTTCTCACTAATTCTCCCTTCTACGACTAACTGAAAGAGTGATTGATCAAAAGTAATCATTCCCATTTCGTTAGACTTAGCCATGGTGGTTTTTAACTCATTCAGTTCACCACGACGCAACAGATCAGATACGCGAGATGAGTTGAGTAATATCTCAAATACCCCTTGCCGACTTTTTCCGTCACTATCCATAATCAATTGCTGCGCGACAATCCCCCTTAGATTATTGGATAAATCAAATAGAAATGCCTCTCGTCGATCTTTCGGCATCAAATGCAATATCCTCTCAAGTGCTTGATTGGCGTTGTTAGCATGCAATGTCGCCATACATAAATGCCCGGTTTCAGCAAACGTCATGGCGTATTCCATGGTTTCCCGTGTTCTAATTTCACCAATTAAAATCACATCGGGTGCTTGCCGAAGAGAGTTCTTCAAGGCAACTTCGTAACTTTCAGTATCTAGGCCAACCTCTCTCTGAGTAACAATGCATTTTTCATGTTGATGAACAAACTCGATGGGATCTTCTACCGTTAGAATATGACCTGACTTTTGCTTGTTACGATACCCAGTCATGGCTGCTAATGTGGTTGACTTGCCAGACCCCGTCGCCCCTACAATCAAAACTAACCCCCGTTTTTGAGACACCAAATTTTTTAATGTCTCAGGTAGTGCTAGTTCGGTAAATGTAGGGATTCTGGTTTCTATACGCCGGATAACCGCACCGGGTTGCTCCCTTTGGAAGAAAGCGCTGATGCGGTATCGACTTTCATCTTGCGCAATGGCGAAATTTGCTTCTTTATCGACAAGAAATTGTTGTTTACGTTCAACATCCATAGTGCTATCTAAAAGTTGATAGACCTTATCACCATCAAGAGGATCACCTAACGAAAGCAGCTCACCATTCACTCTTAACTGACAAGGTGCGCCTACCGTGAGGTAAATATCAGAAGCTTTCTTGGCTTCCATCTCCAACAACAATTCCTTTAATCTCATGCCAACCATCACCCTTAGCTAAATGTCTTATAGTCCATCTCTATTTTTTTACTCACCTCTTCCGCATCAACCAGTCCTTGCGAAATCAGTTTTCTCGCCCCTTGCTCCATGGTCATCATATTCGCAGCGGCACCAGTCTGAATAATAGAGTACATTTGCGCAACTTTGTCTTCACGTATTAAGTTTCGAATAGCGGGTGTTGCCATCATAATTTCGTGACAAGCCACCCGTCCTCCCCCAACTCGTTTTAGTAAACGTTGAGCAATCACCGCGGTCAATGATTCTGATAGCATTGACCGCACCATGGACTTATCACTTCCCGGAAATACATCAATAATACGGTCAACGGTTTTTGCCGCCGAGCTGGTATGGAGAGTAGCAAAGACCAAATGTCCCGTTTCTGCTGCGGTTAAAGCGAGGCTAATAGTCTCTTGATCTCGAAGCTCTCCCACTAAAATCACATCCGGGTCTTCACGTAACGCCGATCGCAATGCAGCCTGAAAACTGTGCGTATCTTTATGCACTTCTCTCTGGTTTATCAGGCACTTATTATTGTTATGAATAAATTCAATTGGATCTTCAATGGTTAATATATGTTTATTAAAACGTCGATTAACATGATCCACCATAGCCGCCAGCGTTGTAGACTTACCTGAGCCTGTAGGCCCAGTGACAAGTACCAGCCCCTTTTCCATTTCTGCTATCGAATGAAAAATATCCGGCGCATCCAACTGTTCTAAAGTAGGAATTTCATTTGGAATGGTACGAAATACCGCTGAGCAACCTCGGTTCTGATTAAAGGCGTTGACACGAAAACGGCCTATTTTTGGCAGCTCAAAAGAAAAATCTAATTCTAATTTCCCTTCAAATTCGCTTTTCTGTGCGTCAGTCATAATGTCAAAAATCATTTGATGAACTTCAGAATGTCCCAAAGCAGGCACGCCGAGCTTTCTTACATCGCCATCAATACGTATCATAGGGGGAACACCCGCAGAAAGATGTAGATCTGATGCGTTATGCTTTACACTAAAATCAAGTAACTCTGAGATATCCATAACCGTTCCTCGAATAAGTTAATTATGTATAGTATTCAACAAAATATTGAACAGGTCACCAATCAGATTCGTATTGCTGAAAATAAATGCTGCCGTATTGAAAACTCGGTACAGCTTTTAGCCGTCAGTAAAACCAAACCAAACCAAGCCATTGAAGAGGCTATTGCCGCAGGCCAACTTCATTTCGGAGAGAACTACCCTCAAGAAGGCGTAGAAAAAGTCCGTCATTTCTCTCAGCATGATAAAGCCTCTCAACTTGTTTGGCACTTTATTGGTCCAATACAGTCAAACAAAACTAGACAAATTGCCGAGCATTTTGATTGGGTTCACTCTATCGACCGAAATAAAACAGCACAAAGGTTAAATGATCAAAGACCAGATACACTACCTCCTCTACAAGTGCTCATTCAAGTTAATACTAGTGGAGAGTCATCTAAGTCAGGTATAAATGAATCAGAAATATTTCAGCTTGCTGAGTTGATTTCTTCACTACCTAACCTTACGTTAAGAGGGTTGATGTCTATTCCTGCGAATGTAAGCGACTACTCTTCACAACTTGCTGCATTTAGCCAACTGGCGAAACTGAAGGATAGACTGGCAGAGAGCTACCCCAACATTGATACATTATCTATGGGGATGACAGGAGATATGGAGGCAGCGATTAAGGCTGGTAGCACGATAGTACGCATCGGTACTGCCATTTTCGGTGCAAGAGATTACTCAAAAAAATCATAATAAATTCAAGGAGAAGTCAGTCTATGGAAAACAGAAAAGTCACCTTTATTGGCTCTGGAAATATGAGTCGATCCATTATTTCAGGTCTTACCGCTAGCGGTTTTAGCGCAACCAATATTACTGCAACTGACCCGAATGAAGAGCAGAGAGATCTATTAACATCTTTATATGGTATCCATACTGAAGAGGATAACCATATAGCCGCAGAAGAAGCAGATGTTATTGTTCTTGCAATAAAGCCGCAAATTATGGAGTTAGTTTGTGGTGCATTAACGGATATCGACTTCTCCAACAAATTAGTTATTTCTATCGCGGCAGGAATCTCAGCCCAACGACTGAATGAGTTTCTAGATTGTGACGTCAACCTTGTAAGAGTGATGCCTAATACACCCGCACTATTATCACAAGGCATGAGTGGCTTATATGCCACAGAAAAAGTGTCAGAGTCAGACAGAAACTTCGCTGGCAAACTAATGGAAGCCGTGGGGAAAATCTGTTGGGTTGAAAAAGAGTCGGATATAAACAACATCATTGCAGCGTCAGGCAGTGCACCTGCGTATTTTTTCCTATTTATGGAAGCAATGCATAACGAAGCGATGGCACAAGGCTTTGACAAACAGACCGCTAGATTGCTCGTTCAACAATCAGCACTGGGAGCGGCAAAAATGGTTGAGGCCAACCCAGAAGTAGAGCTGTCAACATTGCGAGAGCAAGTAACATCTAAAGGCGGTACAACCGCCGAAGCATTAAAAACATTTAACGAACATCAATTAACTGAAACCGTTGCAAAAGCTATGCAAGCGGCGGTATTACGCGCAGAAGAGATGGAAAAACTCTTCTAAACATCGCCTAAGAGATAACAAGGGTAAACAATGAATTCAATGAACTTTCTGATTTCCACCGTATTCGATCTATATATTATGGTGGTGCTATTGAGAATGTGGTTACAAGCCGCAAGAGCTGATTTTTATAATCCGTTTTCTCAATTTATCGTTAAAGCGACACAACCAGTGGTTGGACCGCTACGCCGCATCATTCCATCCCTTGGAAGTATAGACTTAGCCACCTTGGTTTTTGCCTACCTGTTATGCGTAGTGAAATTTGTTGCCATCGTAATGATCGCCTCTGGTGGCAGCGCAGTTCTGGATATTAGCTTCCTACTGTTAGGTTTACTTTCACTATTAAAAGCGGCAGGTGGTCTTCTATTTTGGGTATTATTACTTCGAGCAATTATGAGCTGGATAAGCCAAGGCCGAAGCCCTATAGAGTATGTATTTATCCAGTTAACCGAGCCTATGCTCGCACCGATTAGAAACCGTCTGCCAGCCATGGGTGGGTTTGATTTAAGTGTATTAGTTTTATTTATTGCACTTCAGTTTGCCAACTTCTTAATGGGCGATTTTGTTGGACCTGTTTGGTTTCAGCTATAATGAACGCTGCTGTCATCCAAGGTGATGATCTAATTGTGAGACTTTATGTTCAACCAAAGGCAAGCCGAGACAAAATGATCGGTTTGCATGGCGAAGAACTAAAAATCGCCATTACAGCACCACCTATAGATGGCAAAGCAAATGAACATTTAACGAAATATTTATCTAAACAGTTCAAAGTAGCAAAGAAAAATATTGCGATTGAAAAAGGAGAGTTAGGCCGTCATAAACAGGTGCGGATTCACTCTCCTTCTCACATTCCTGATATTGTTCAAGCTCTCATATGAGAGCTTTTTACGCTATACACATAAATAAAATGGTCAAACAGATAGGTTAGCAAGTCACCAATATACATTTGATCCTAAAGTGATTAGCACTGATATTATTTAACTCTAGTGAAATAACATAATGAAAAAAATCGTCTTAGCGACAGGCAACCAAGGTAAAGTAAAAGAGATGGCTCAACTGCTGACTGACTTTGGTTTTGATGTAAAAGCACAAAGTGAGTTTAATGTCTCCGATGTTGCAGAAACAGGCACAACATTTATTGAAAATGCCATCATAAAAGCAAGGCACGCCGCAAAAGAGACTGGGCTTCCCGCTATTGCAGATGATTCAGGTTTAGAAGTAGATTACCTACAAGGCGCTCCTGGTATCTACTCAGCACGCTATTCAGGAGAAGGCGCAACTGATCAAGCTAACTTAGAAAAGTTGCTCACTGAGCTTGAGGGAGTGCCTGAAGAACAAAGAACAGCACGGTTCCATTGTGTTCTAGTGCTAATGAAGCATGAGAATGATCCTACACCGATCGTCTGTCATGGAAAATGGCAAGGGCGCATTTTAACAGAACAGCACGGTAGCAACGGTTTTGGTTATGACCCAATATTCTGGGTGCCAGAATCTGAATGCGCGAGTGCTGAATTAGATGCTGCGGAGAAGAAAAAACTCTCGCATCGTGGCAAAGCCCTTAAGCAGCTGTTCAATACATTAGCAGAAGCAAACTAAATGCCGTTAACTCCGCCACCGCTAAGTCTATATGTTCATATCCCATGGTGTATTCAAAAATGCCCATACTGTGACTTTAATTCCCATGCGCTGAAAAGCGACATTCCAGAGCATCAATATATTGATGCTCTGATTGAAGATCTAGATACGGATATTGAGCGCTATCAATTACAGCAGAGTAAACGTCCCCTTCACTCAATATTTATTGGTGGCGGCACACCTAGCCTAATATCGCCTCAACAGATCGGCCGCTTGATTTCAGCAATAGAAAAGCGCTTTACTTTTGAAAGTGACATTGAGATCACCATGGAAGCCAACCCCGGCACCATTGAGGCAGAACGCTTTAAAGAGTACCGCAAAAATGGAGTTAGCCGAATTTCCATTGGCGTACAAAGTTTTGAACAACAGAAGCTTAAACGTTTAGGAAGAATCCATGGTAGTGAAGAAGCGGTTAAAGCGGCAAATTTAGCTCACCAAATCGGACTGAACAGCTTTAATCTAGATCTGATGCACGGACTACCGGATCAAAGTATTGAACAAGCGCTCAGCGATTTAGATAAAGCCATTGAGCTTCAGCCACCTCATTTATCTTGGTATCAATTAACTATTGAACCAAATACTCAGTTTCATTCAAAGCCACCGACTCTTCCTGATGATGATAAGCTCTGGGAAATATTTGAGCAAGGCCATGAAAAATTAACTCAGGCAGGTTATGTACAGTATGAGATATCTGGCTACAGTAAAGTTGGATACCAATGTCAGCACAATCTTAATTATTGGCAGTTTGGTGATTATATCGGTATTGGTTGTGGTGCTCACGGAAAACTCAGTTTTACCAATGGAAGAATCATCCGTACTACCAAAGTTAAGCATCCTCGCGGCTACTTAAACATGGTGAAACCTTATTTGGATAGCGAAACAGATGTAGCAGAGAGTGACCGACCATTTGAGTTTTTCATTAATCGTTTCCGCTTACTGCAACCTTGTCCGAAACAAGATTTCGTTAATTTTACTGGCCTCCCCTTAAGCTCTATTGAGCCAACCATCAGCCAAGCGATAGAAGAAGGCTACTTATCAGAAAGTGAGTTTGCTTGGCAGGTAACAGAGAAAGGACGCTTGTTTCTCAATGACTTGTTAGAATGCTTTATGGAGAGCGAGTTTTAAGCCTACCTCACCTCTATTGGAAATAAATCACAAGGCAAAGCCGTATTTTGCATTGCCTTGTGAAGCGTTTCTACAGATGAGTTCAGTCAACTAAAAAATGGATTTTCCTAACTTACTCGTCAGCATCTCTAACGCCGCGGTACCAGCCATCGAGTTTCCTGATTTATCAAGCTCTGGAGACCATACCGCAATGGTCATCTCTCTTGGAATAACTGCAATAATACCGCCACCAACGCCTGATTTACCGGGTACACCCACTCTGTAAGCGAAGTCTCCCGCACCATCATAAAGACCGCAGGTTGCTAATAGCGCATTGAGCTGCTTCGTTTGCAAAGAAGAGACAACTCTCTGGTTGGTTTGGCAAGAGATACCATCATTGGCAAGATAGCTAAATGTTTTCGCAAGCTCAACACAGCTCATTTTTAGCGCACATGCATGAAAATAGTTATTAAGCACAGGGATAACATCATTATTAAAGTTACCAAACGAGCGCATTAGATAGGCGATCGCAGCATTTCTGTCACTGTGCATCATTTCTGAGGCGGCAACAATTTTGTCATAGACAATATGTTGATCACCAGACAACTGACGCACAAACTCAAGCAACCGCTGCTTAGGGGCAGATAAACGACTGAACAAAAGGTCACAGACGACTATTGCTCCAGCATTGATAAACGGGTTTCTCGGAATCCCCTGCTCTAGCTCTAGCTGGATCATTGAGTTAAAAGCCTGACCAGACGGCTCTTTACCGACTCTGTGCCACATTTCTTCCGGTTTATACAGTGCCATTGCTAACGTTAAACACAATACTTTAGAAATAGATTGGATGGAGAAGGTTTCATCAGCATCACCAGCCTTCACTATTTCACCACTAGGTAAACAGACAGCAATCCCCAGTTTGTTGTTAGATACTCGCGCTAAAGCCGGTATATAGTCAGCAACCTTGCCTTTGCCAATGTATAACTTTGCGTCATTAACAATATCAATCAGTTCATCTTGGGTGGGGCTAATATGAGTTGAGGTGCTTGAAGTGGACATGATTACCCTCAAGTAGAGCTGATCATCGTAGATGATGGCTCGATAGGTAGTGATAAAGCAGCGTAGATGACAATCATTGAAATCTCTACCTACTTAACAACAGGCCTCCTTGCCTATACTATTTTTTAAACCAATATACCCACTAGCAAAGTTAATATATCGCATAAATACGCTTAAACAGAGTAGTGGGTAAGTTAAAAACGATTAAGAGATACGTTTATATTTAATATCCCACACACCATGACCTAATCGATGGCCACGTGCTTCAAATTTGGTTAATGGTCTATCTTCTGGACGAGGAATATAATCACCGTCCGTCGCAATATTTTGATAGCAAGGCGCTTGGTTCATCACTTCAATCATATGCTCAGCATAATTTTCCCAGTCCGTTGCCATATGGAAAATACCCTGATCAATTTTTAATTTCTGACGAACCATCTCTGCAAACTGAGACTGAACAATACGACGTTTGTGGTGACGTTTTTTGTGCCATGGGTCAGGGAAGAATAACTGCAATGTATCAAGCGAACTATCAGGAATCATGTTGGCAAACACTTCAACAGCATCGTGGCACATAACTCGTAAATTCGTCACATTCGCTTCCTGAGCCGCGCTTAAACATGCACCAACACCCGGGCTATGTACTTCTATACCTATAAAGTTTTTTTCTGGTGCGTTTTTAGCCATTTCAACTAAAGATGCGCCCATACCAAAACCAATTTCCAGAACAACTGGGTGAGTATTACCAAATACTTCCTGCCAATCTAACAGTTCATCTTTATAATCTATCCCCATTGTTGGCCAACACTCTTTTAAAGCGTTTTCCTGACCTTTAGTTAAACGTCCTTCACGACGGACAAAGCTACGTACTTTACGTACTAATTTGCCATCTTCGGTATATTCGTTAGTGGTCACTTCACTCATTGATTTTGCCTGTTCATTGTTCAATCAAAGCGGGGATTATCCAAAGAATTTGCAGAGGTGCAAGTTTTTCTCTCAATTCTTTAATATCCACACTTTTTGTCTGTTTTACAGCGAGCTCTAATTGTGGTGCAATTCTGCTTCAATTAAAACAGTAAAGAGGTCACTGTGACGTCATTTTCGACAGCTATTTTAGCTTGGTATGATAATTTCGGCCGAAAAGAGCTGCCTTGGCAACAAAATAAAACACTTTATAAGGTCTGGCTGTCTGAAATAATGCTCCAGCAGACCCAAGTTGCAACCGTTATTCCTTACTTTAACCGATTTATTCAACGTTTCCCGACGATAAGTGATTTAGCAAACGCCAAACAGGATGAAGTTCTACACCTCTGGACTGGTCTCGGCTATTACGCGAGAGCAAGAAACCTACATAAAGCCGCACAAATAGTAGCGTCGGACTACAATGGGCAGTTTCCACAACACTTTGATGCTGTGCATGCTCTCCCCGGTATTGGTCGTTCAACGGCAGCGGCTATTTTGTCTTCTGTTCTCAACCAACCCTATGCCATTCTCGATGGAAATGTGAAACGAACTCTGGCTCGCTGCTTTGCAGTCGAAGGTTGGCCGGGGAAAAAACAGGTAGAAAATCAATTATGGGATATTGCTGAAAAATACACACCAACATCTCATGTCGATAATTACAATCAAGCCATGATGGATATGGGAGCGCTAATATGTACTCGCAGCAAACCCAAATGTACTCTCTGTCCCATTGAAGACTTTTGCCTAGCTAAACGTCAAAATCGACAACTCGATTTCCCTGGCAAAAAGCCAAAAAAAGAGAAACCCGTTCGAGAAACGTGGTTCATTATTCTCAGTTATCAAGATCAAGTGTGGCTGGAACAAAGGCCTCAATCCGGCATTTGGGGAGGATTATATAGTTTTCCTGAACATAGTAGTGATGCGATTGAAGAGCAACTTGATAAGAAATCAGTCCAACAAAGTATGATCGTCGACCAACAGAAGTTGATCGCATTTCGCCACACATTTAGCCATTACCATCTCGATATCACACCAATTCTAGTGAAACTAGACCAACAACCCAGTCAAATAATGGAAGGTTATCAAGGTCTCTGGTATAACATATCTCAACCAGAAGAGATCGGCTTAGCTGCACCAGTAAAACAGTTACTTGAAAGCCTACCATCTGAATTAAATTAAGGAGAAGTTATGAGCCGCACCGTTTTTTGTGCTCGTTTAGAAAAAGAAGCTGAAGGGCTCGACTTTCAGCTCTATCCCGGCGATTTAGGAAAGCGTATATTCGATAACATTTCTAAAGAGGCATGGGGCCAATGGCAAAGCAAACAGACCATGCTAATCAATGAAAAAAAACTAAATATGATGGATCCTGAACATCGCCAATTACTAGAAAGCGAAATGGTAAGGTTTCTTTTTGAAGGCGAAGAGATCGTCATTGATGGCTATACCCCACCAAGTGAATAACAACAATGATATTAAAGATGGCTTATGGCCATCTTTTTCAATATTAACTATGAAGAAAATTATCTGTTTTATTTTTGCTTTTAGCTTACTCGGCTGTAGTAGAGAGTTCGTAGAAGAACACCTCTATAGCATCGATTACGAGCCAACCAACCGCTTTGCCAAAAATCTAGCCTCACTCCCTGGCCAATTCCAAAAAGATACCGCAGCCTTAGATGCGTTAATTCATAGTTTTTCAGGTAGTATAGAAAAACGTTGGGGTAAAAATGAGATTCGCATTGCCGGTAAAGTCAATTATGTTAAATATATCGACAACTACCTCAGCCGTTCGGAAGTCAATTTCTCAAATGGTGTTATTCTGGTTGAAACAGTCTCTCCCACTGAGCCTAAAAAACATTTAAAGAACGCGATTATAACCACGCTCCTTACCCCGGATGATCCTGCAAACGTCGATTTATTCTCCTCCTCTTCTATTACATTAGAAGGACAACCATTTTTATATCGACAAGTCGTAGATCAAGAAAACAAACCAATACAGTGGTCTTGGAGAGCCAGTCGATTTGCCGACTATCTCATAGCGAATCAACTAAAAACAAAAACCGTAGACTTTAAAAAATCTTACTATGTGGAAATTCCCATGGTTAAAGATCACTATGAACTACGCAGTTACAAGTACGCAGATATTGTTCAGCGGGCTTCTCGACGCTATGACATTCCAGAAGATCTTATCTACGCCATCATCAAAACAGAGAGTAGTTTTAACCCTTACGCAGTTAGTTGGGCTAACGCGTATGGCCTAATGCAAGTTGTTCCTAAAACAGCAGGAGCAGATGTATTTAAACTCGTTAAAAAAAGGTCAGGAACACCATCGCCTGAGTATTTGTTCAACCCAGAGAACAACATTGATACCGGAACCGCCTATTTCTATATACTAAAAAATAGATACCTTAAAAATGTACGCAACTCACTCTCTCTCGAATACAGCATGATATCTGCGTACAATGGAGGAACGGGAGGCGTATTAAACACATTTGATAGAGGCAGCCGTACAAGAGCAATGAGCAAACTCAATTCACTACAACCAAATCAAGTGTATTGGGCTCTAACCAAAAAACATGCCAATAAAGAATCTCGTAGATACTTGGAAAAAGTGACCAAATATAAAAAGGCCTTTAATTCAGAAAACAACGGATAACTGGCTATTAGAAAGACAAATTGGCTAAAATCACGGCAACCAATCACTTTTTTGTTATTTTTTTCAAAAACAAGTTGACGTTGGCCCTGAAAATCCGTTTAATAGCGCTCCGTTGCCCGGATAGCTCAGTCGGTAGAGCAGAGGATTGAAAATCCTCGTGTCGGTGGTTCGATTCCGCCTCCGGGCACCATATTTAATTTTGGTGTCTTTGATATCAAAAGAAAAAAGCAAAGAATAAAGCGTGCCGACTTAGCTCAGTAGGTAGAGCAACTGACTTGTAATCAGTAGGTCACCAGTTCGATTCCGGTAGTCGGCACCATTCTTTTGCCTCGATAGCTCAGTCGGTAGAGCAGAGGATTGAAAATCCTCGTGTCGGTGGTTCGATTCCGCCTCGAGGCACCATGTTTTATATGCTCAATCGTATTGGGCACATAATTCCCCCTTAGTTCAGTTGGTAGAACGGCGGACTGTTAATCCGTATGTCGCAAGTTCAAGTCTTGCAGGGGGAGCCACTTTTAAAAAGCCATCTCATTGA
>NZ_VTXE01000058.1 GCF_013114595.1 Vibrio sp. 99-8-1
TGCGATTCTGTATAGCGTGACTTTTTCATCATCTTTCTCCGTTTTACTTAGTTTAAACGGAAGAACTCTAAATCGGAATACACCTATTTTAGGGGATGGTTACACAATCACCAAGAGATTTGTAACTAACTCCTAACCGTTCAGCGGTAGAAGAAAGAGTATGGCCATGCTTAGTAACCTGTTCAACAGCTTGAATTTTTAATTCATCGGGGTAGCGTTTTCCGCTCATGATTACACCTCATAGTTTGCTTAATTATATAACTATTTAGTGTGTAGGGAATCGGGGGCTTACCAAAAAGTTGGTTAAATTTAACCTCTTCATATACTACCCCTATTCTTGATATGTAACAATATAGCTATAATGTGTAAAGACATAATAAAAAACATACTATAATTTTTACAACTATTAAAAGTCAATTCAAATATGAAAACATTACTATCATATCCAAATTCTAACTTTCATACTTCGAAGTATAATCTTGATACAACCCAAATTTACTTAAGAAATTTGTAGATAAAAAACTGATAAGATAAGATAAGTATAAAAAGTAGCTTAACTCTTCATGATTTAATTTTGGTTCAGGCAAATTATCGAAGTTACTAGAACATTTAGAGATAGAGAACTCTTTAGCCTTACTTTTGTGTCGTTTACTAAGATCTTTAAACTCTTCATTCGTCATTCCAAGTAATTTCTCTATAAAAATTAGTGTATCTGATTTTTTATAGAGGCCATCTATATTATAGGCATAACCATCAATATCAGAAAAAAAACCATATGTTTGAGAGTTTTTCGCATTTTCTATCCCAATAATAGATGGTATACCCAGAGAAGAAGATTCGATTATTGATGTTCCATTACCAATAAATAGGTCATATTTACTTACTATAGTATTAAAATCTGCATACTCTATCTTTCCCATTAAATTTATATTTTCAGACTGCTCGAAATTGTCAATACATTTTTGTATAGCACCCATTGAAGGGCCTTCACCATATATATCGTAAATAACATTAATCCCATTCAATCTAAGATTATACACAACTTCGACCATATAATAATTATAAGTTTTAAATTCAACCAAACGTCCAACACTACAAATTTTTAAAGTCTTATCTGATTTTTTTTTCATCGAAACAGTTTTGATTGGAATATCGATACCAACCGGAAACACATTCACATTCCCTAAATTTTTTGATGTCATATCATAAAGTCGATTAGGAACAGTCTCATTAAACACAATAATATTATTTTTATCAATCCGATTATAAAAATAATCTTGATTACATTTTTCAAAAAAAGGGGGATTAACTCCTCTACTTCCCTTCCAAACATATTCATTAATATGGTATACGCCGATTGTAACTCTAACATTAAGTTTCAGATTAGCAACAAGCCTTTTTGCAACAAAATATTCAATACAAGAGCACGTATGAACTTGAGACACTTCGCTAAGTAAGTTAATAACCTTATTTTTTCTTCTAGGAAACAAAGTAGATAGTATGGGAGGAACAAATTTAATATCATTACAAAAGTAATCTGAAATACAATGTACAGTAGCATAATCTTCAATCTCACTCAGGAAGTTCAAATCCAAATTTTTCCCAAGATATATAATTGTTGTTTTTTTTCCTTTGACACTTCTTTCTTTAGCTAAACGTAAATAAAAAGTTTGTATGCCGCCAACGACCCAAGAATATACTATTAAAATCATTCTACTCTAAACCTTAATTATATTTTTAACACATTTCCTAACAACGCTGTTAATATACAATAATAATGACTTCACTGACATAATATTCATAGGTCTACGATGAAATCTAAACTGATTAATATGCCTCTTAACTAAATTCCGTTCTTTATATGTCAATAGTTCATATGCGTTATCATGTTCACTACTAATAAATGAAATTCCTTTATCTTCCAGGATATCACCATCTCTTGTAGGTTTAAGTAAAACCTCTTCAAAATCAATATCAAGAAATACGCACACTCGTTTCATTGTTTCACGTGTTTCAGTAATTAAGTCTTCAAAATTTATAACAAGAAACTTGTCCGGGAACTGATTTTCTAGATGATTATATGTTTCAAAACAATGACAGATTTTCTCAACTTCTCCATTGTTTACTAACACTCTAAAATCACAATTAAAAACCTTATCTTGGCTTAAGTCATTTGGCCTAGCAACACGATTAGAGCGCGTTGCTATAATATTATAAATATCCCTTTTAACAAATATTGTTTTCATATTTGAAAAACGTTCGGGAATATTCCAGTAATCTAAATAAGCATCAGCCTTCCCCATAGTAACTTTTATGGGCTTATGACAAGAGCTACCACTCCATTCCGTTTCTACATTATCATACAATGTACCTAGGATTGAATCATATGACCAATTAGGCAAATTCATTAAAGTAGAGAAATAATTTTGATCGAGTTTATAGAAATCAATTTTATAATCTAAATTGAATGTATGATCTGCTTTAAAATGAACTGGCAATACACCATCATACATCATTTTTTCATATTTATAATATTCGGATCGGCTTAGTAAAATTCGTAATTTAGAAGTATTCTTAGACGACATCCACTCAGAATGAAAGCTGTCAGTTAGAAAAGGGACAAAGCTATAATTATGGACAGGGTCGACAAAAATTTTTGAGTGGTCATCCAATAAAGCCCAAATTACTGACTTGCCACCACCAAACCAACCATCAATATTAACTATCATTCGTTTTACCGGCTAAACGTTGAAAATATGTGCTATCTATCATCAGTTCCTCATAAGTTCCAAAATCTAAAATATTTCCTTTGCCAAAAACATAAATTCTATCACAATCTCGTAATGTTGAAATACGATGAGCTATAACTACCTGGGTTAGTTTATCTTTTAAATTGGATATAGATTTATTTAGCTGATTTTCAGTTAAGCTATCAAGAGCACTGGTTGCTTCATCTAAAACAAGTAATGTAGGCTCACGATACAAAGCTCTTGCTATACCTATTCTTTGTCTTTGACCACCACTTAACTTCAACCCTCTTTCGCCTACCTTAGTATATATGCCCTTATCTAGTCCCAATACAAATCGATTTAAACCACAAATTTCCAAAAGGTCGTTAATCTTGATTTCATCTATATAATCTTCACCGAATGCAATGTTAGAAGCTATTGTACCATCAACTAGAACAATCTCCTGAGGGACATAACCAACAGAGTTTTTCCAGTCTATAAATGTGTCTCTAGTTACTACGGTTTTATTATTAATAAGTATACTTCCTGAGTCCATAGGTAATAGTCCAAGTAAAACATCAATGAATGTACTTTTACCTCCTCCAGAGCTACCAACAATACCAATTTTTTCTCCTTGGTTTATAGTTAAGTATAGAGAATCTAAAACTTTGTATTTATCAGGATATGAAAAGCTAACCTGCTTGAAATTCACACTTTTTTCAAATCGAACAGCTTTAGATTGACAATTATCTTCTTTTTTCAAATGACTCTCAAATTTTAAGAACGCATTAACTTCTGATTTAATCGTCGCAAGTGAATGAAAAATAGTTTGAAAGCATGGTAAAAGCTTATAACCAGCAAGGGTTACTAATACTAAAGTAGGAAGTATCTGTAATAAACTTTGATCTAACTGTGAAATTATTGCCAAAGCAATTGCTATAACTCCAAATAATATTCCTTCAACAATGTAGCGTATTGATTGACCAATAGAAGTTTTAAGATAATTATTATTTGCGAGTTGTTCTGCCAAAAATTTTAACTCATCTATTTTTTGATTTTCTAATGAATTTAATTTAATCAATTTAATAGCGGTCAAAGCTTCCGTTAAAACTTTAATCTGACTTTCATAAATTGTCGAAATAGCTTTCCCTATACTTGTAAGCCTATTTTTAACCACTAGAAACAAAGTCATATAGAAAAAAAATAGTATCAGCGTCGATATAATCGTGGCAATCGGATCTAACAAAAACATACCAATGCCAATCAAGAGAATTGTAATTATCTTAGAAGCCATAATCATTAATGGCATAAATACACCATTTACTACTCTCTGACATTGTTGTGTTATATTATTAATCAAAATAGAACTATTAGTTTCTTTATGAAAAAGGTAGCTTTTCTCCAAATAACTCATCAAGAGTAAAACAGATAATCTAGCACCAAAATAACATGATAGCTTATTCACCATAAAAACAGAAAATATTGAAAATATATTACCTAAAAAAACAAATGCAGCTATAAATAATCCTACATAGAATACGAAGTTACTGTGGTCAATTCCTTCAAACACACCGTACACAGATATCCAGTACTCATTTTTTGTTAGCGAAGAATCAGTATCAAAAACTAATGTGGCATATGGGGCAATTAATGCAAGCCCTACTAATTCAAAGACAGCGACTACGGTCAAAATGATTATACTGAAGTAAAGTCTAATTATGTCTTTTTTATCTAGCTTAGCTAATAATTTAAAAACATGTCGAAACACATTTATACCTCAAAATATTTTTTCACTATAGAACAAATATAATCGACTTGCTTTATGGTTAGATCATAATACATAGGAAGCCTTAAAATTCTTTCACTTTCTTTTGTTGTATAATTATCATCCCCATGGAAAAAACCATATTTTTTCCCAGCAGGAGAGGAATGAAGAGGAATGTAATGAAACACTGATTCTATAAAGTGCTCATTCAAGAAGCTCATCATTTTTTCTCGTTCGGTTTCACTAGATAATTTAATAAAAAACATATGTGCATTATGTTCAATGTTTTTAGGAATAGATAGAGTTTCTATAAATTTGAAATTAGAAAAACTATCTTGATAACGTTTCCACAATTGAAGCCTTTTTTCGTTGATAGTGTAAGCAGACTCTAGTTGGCTCAATAAATAGGCACATTGAATTTCTGAAGGTAAGTAGCTACTACCTATGTCGACCCAAGTATACTTATCAACTTTACCTTTAAAGAACATTCTTCGATTTGTTCCTTTTTCTCTAATTACTTCAGACCGATCTATCAAGTTGTAGTTATTAATAACTACAAGGCCTCCTTCTCCTCCGCTCGTATAATTTTTTGTTCCGTGAAAAGAAAAACAACTAATATCACCTATTCCCCCCAAAGGACTTTCTTTAAATGTAGACATCATAGCTTGTGCTGCATCTTCAACCAGATATATACCATGTTTCTTAGCAATCGAACAAACCACCGTCATATCACAGCAAATACCCGCATAATGGACTACAACAATTGCTTTAGTTTTATCAGTGATTGCTGATTCAATTAGATCTTCATCTATATTCATAGTCTTAGGATCAATATCAACAAAAATAACCTTTGCACCTCGAAGTACAAATGCATTAGCTGTAGAAACAAAAGTATAGCTCGGCATAATCACTTCATCACCTGGGTGTATGTCCAATAAAATAGCCGCAATTTCTAACGCATGTGTACAACTAGTCACCATTAATGAATGCTCGAAGCCCATATTCTCTTTGAACCAATGCTCACATTGCTTAGAATAATAGCCATCGCCAATAAGCTTTCTACTCAAAATCGCCTGTTCAATATACGAAGTTTCATTTCCTGTAGACATTGCTAAGTTAAAAGGAATTTTATCCATTGTTTACATACTCACTGATTACATCTAATGCTAACTCAATAGTTTTTAAGTTCTCGGTACCTATAGAAATTCTCACAAAGTTCGAAGTAGTTTCTCCATAGGAACTTCCAGGCACTGTAGCGATATCATGTTCTTCAAGTAACAATCTAGACAGCTCATCTCCCGTATATAGCGATTGGTTTAAATCAAGAAAAAAGTAAAAAGTTGCACTTCCAGGAAGAAATAAAATATTTTTATTTATTAAAATTTCTGTAACTTTTCTACGTTTGGCTATTAATTTCGCTAGTTGTTCTTGGCAACAATAGTATATTTCCTTGAAATACTTAGAAAAATAAATCTGTAATACCGTTGGTGCACAAGTAATAGTATGTTGGTTGAGAACGGTCAGTGTTCTTATAAATTTAGAGTTCGAAACCGCGTAACCAATTCTCCAACCAGACATACCAAAATTTTTTGACATTGAGTTTACAACACACAAGTTGTCAAACTCTTCTATTAAGGAAGTACAAGTGTTAAAACCTTCTTCTTGAGAAACAAAGTCACTATAAGCTTCATCAACTAGTACAAAGATCTCTCTACTCTTCGCTATTGATATAAGTAACCTTAACTGTTCCGCATTATAAATTTTTCCAGAAGGATTATTTGGGTTATTAATTACAATTAACTTAGTTTTCTTAGTGAAATAACTCTCAAACTCACAAAGTTCTTTGTCATAAGGTATATATGTAGCTCTCGCATCGCAAAGTTTTGCTTGATCTTCATAACTCAACCATGCCGGTTCATGAAGAAGGACTTCATCTCCTTTATCTAATATCGAAAGCATAGTATTCATTGTTAGAATTTTAGAACCCGCACTGATCAATATGTTGCTTGATGATAACGTTTCAATCTGGTTATTGTAGTTATAGTAATCGACAATTTTCTTTCTTAACTCCGGTAATCCTTGAGAATCACAGTAATGATAACCAACTTCATGCTCTATTGTTTCAAATCCGAAATCTGGAATATCAAAGTATGCTTCTCCTAAAGATAAAACGGTTACGTTATGCCCTAATCGTCGTTTTTCATAAACTCTTTGGTTTATTTCTATCGATTTCGCAGCTTCAATGCTTTTTACTCTATTACTATTCATATTTCATTGCACTCTTAACAGTTAGATTAATATCTTTCAACCTCTCCATTAACTCTGATCGAGAGTCTGCCTTTAAAATTAAGTGAGCATGCCTAGAACGATCATCTTCGATAGGAGATAATTTCTCGCCAATTCCAAAGGAGTAGTTGAAATCAATTACTCCATCAATAAGTACGACCTCATTTGCATCCATTCTAGTAACAACTTTTCCTGGTTCAAAATCTAAAAATTGCAAGATAACACTCGATTTCTCATAGTAGCTTTGAGGAAGCCTTACATCTTTATGTGGTAAAAATTCTGATAACAAGAGTTCATACATATCTACACCAGATATTGCAGGCACTATATCTGATGAAATTCTTGTACCTCCACCTCTTGCTGCCACTTCAACTAAGTAAAATTTAGTACCTTTCTTTATAAATTCAGCATGCGTAATTCCAAATTCTAAGCCAAGATAGTTTACTATACTTTCTGAGAGTAGAAACAATCGCTCTCTCTCTTTTTTTGTAAGATCTCCCGGATAGCAAAGAGAGGAAGCTACCATGGCGTTCGTTTCGTAATGTGATTTAACTGAATATGCAATAGATTGATTCTTTCCTCCAGATGAAAAACCTTCAACTGTATATTCTACTCCTTCAATATACTCTTCAAGAAGTACATCATCATAACCATACGAAAATTCAAATGCCGATTCTACCTTGTCATATAACTCATCTAAACATTGAACAATACTCACACCTCGGCTAGACTGACTATTTCGAGGTTTAACGACTAATGGAAACTGAACTTCTTTTAAAAGTTCAGTTGTACTTAGAGTCTTATCTAATAGATAATACTTAGGGTTGGCTATATTCAATGCTTCACAAGCTTCTCTCATTAAAAATTTGTCTGAAAAACATAATGCAGTGTCGTAACCAATTCCTCTCAAGCCTAAGCCTTTTGAAACATATGCAACGGTAAGGGTTGCAATATCACTTTGATCAGAAAGAACACCAATCAAATTATATTTTTTAGCATAACATGAAGCGATTTCTAAGCATTTTTTCATATCTCTTATATCGCAAATCTCATAGTAATCTGCTAGTTTTTCTGATTGTGTATTTCCAAATAAATTGATACACAATATTTTAAATCCCATCTTCTGTACATACCGAATAATAGGAACTTGCCACTCTCCACCACCAATTATACAAAACACTTTAATGATCTCTACTTCTCTAATTTTATAGCATTTTGATAAATCTGAGAACTTTTGAACGAAGAAAAAGTCGTATCAGATTTATCAAAAAAATTATCAATAAATCCATGCACTGTATATTCAAAAGGCATAATGGAGTTATCCAACGATATATTCCTAGAATACTCATAAAATAATTCTAAAATTTCAGTTGGTTCAGAGTGAAATGTATTTTCTAGTTTAAAGTCCACTTTTGAAGAAAGAAAATCGAAAGCAATTCCTACATTGGATAATTTAAAAGATTTTTCAATTACTTTTCTTATGAAGTCATAATTTTGTTCATCTTTGAGTTTAAAATTAAATATTCCTGATCCGATTATAATATCAAATTCTTCTACAAAAGAGTCACATAAGAAATCACTACAAAGAAATCGTACATTTTCTCGATTATTATTTCTATTAGCTTCATCAATAAGGCATGGGACAACATCAATTCCTAAATATGTGAAATTATCTGTATATTTTTCAATAGCCTTGATGCCATCTCCAAATCCGCAGCCGATATCAAGTATTTTTTTGTTTTCCAACTTAAATTTATCTAACAAAACTAAATAGCGAAGCATTTGTTTTCCTTTATCCCATCCTAGGCTAATAGGTGAATGGCCGTGTTTTTCAAAACGTTTTGTGTAACGTTCTATAATATTTGACTTATCAGATTCTGAAAACATATTAATGACTTACCGGTAAATTAAATTATTGATTGGATGTTTTTTGCAACCAAATTTTCTGAGCAAATTCAAAATCTTCAGGCCAATCTATATCAATCGAATCTTCGGGTTTTATTTCAAAGCAAAATGGCTTTTTTCCAATTCGATCATCATAATTGGATTTCGCATTGATATAAAATGCATGATTAATTTCATAGAGAGGGACCAAATCCTGAGTTTGTGGCCAACGGTTAGTTTTACTTGAATTATTTATAACTCTTCTCTCTTCATTTGACCAAATAAATTGTTGAATTTTTGTTACACTCATCAATGAATCATATAGCTTCTTATTTAGAACTTGTTCTGAATACACATTCCAAGCTTCTTGTAAGCACCTTTCATCAACAAATGGGGCCGTACAATGTATCCAATAAATATTCTCTTCTTCTACTAAATTCTTAATAAAGCGAATTAAATCACCAATATCAGTCGTAGATTGACATAAATGCATAGGTCTTTCATTGAGTATAATACGGCTATCATTAAAACTTTTAGCAATAGAAAGAGCTTCGTCATCATCACTAGTAACATATAACCTTACCATCGATTCCACACGAAGCGCTTGACTTATTTTTATTTTAGTAAGCCCACCGTCTAAGCCAGCAAACTGACGTGTATTCTTTTTTTTAACTCTTTGACTTCTACTACGTATGGGAAGAACAAAAGAAAAATTATTATCACAATTCATAACAGGTCTCTAAATGTTTCAATCTCTAAAAATTGGTATTTTTTAGCATATTTCTCAAGAAGTATGGGTGTGTTAGAATAGTTTTTACAAGCAATAAAATCTATTCCATTAACTAACGCGGCTTCTAAGTCGGCAACAGCGTCACCGAATAAGACAATTCTTTTACCTTTATAAACTTCTACTATTTTTCTTACTATATTTTCTTTACGCTCAGGCGAACCATAAATCTCTGAAAAATAACGAGATAATTCTTTTTTTTGTAACGTAGTTCTTAATTCTACTTGTTCAGAACCACTTGCAACATACTTATGGCCTTTGATAGTTTCGATAAACTCAACAAATCCTTCGCAAATAGGTGACGCTAAATAGTTCTTCTCGCATTTCTCAGAATATCTAGCCAATATTTCATCATATTTTTCTCCATATCGACTCTGTTTAATTTTAATAATATTCTTAAGAAATACTTCTATATGATGAAAACGTGACCTTCCAAAGTTGGAGGAAAAGTAACTCAAACATTCATCGATTTTATTATCGATAATATGACTTTGATTCAAAGCAACTCTCATTGCATCTAGCTTCATATCATTTGTATCTAATATGACTCCATCGCAATCAAAAATAAACACTTCATACTCATGAATGTAACGCATAAATTGAACTTTCTCCAATTGGATAAGAGGTAGGAGTCAATGAAATTAACTCTGGTCTATTAGCAATAGAGTTATATTGGTTCAAAAGTTCAAGCATTTCTTGTTGACGAGGATCTCCTTTTTCAAAACCATCAAAACCTACAAGGTAAATGTTGTCCAATCTAGTCATTAGCATAATTCCTAATGCATACGCTGCTGTAACGTCAAATGAAGATTGAACAATGCCATTATCAATGCCTAATTGAGAAAATTCGCTATCAAACCCTATGTCAAACACTTTTAAATGCTCAATAACCTTCATTTCCTCAAGCGTGAATCTGTGTTTTGGCAATATAAGTGGCTTATTAACTTTCTCGTATTTCTTAAATTCAGACAACATCTTAATATTATGAGATAATATGTACAGGTCAATATTTTCTTCACAAACATACTCATTAATATTTAGTGAAATCACAATTGGGTTATTAAACTCAATATATTTTTCTATTGCTTCTTTATATTTTTTACAACTAAGTCCATTAGCAATCAAAAGAATATTCTTACCGTCAAAAACATTCGAGATATCGGAGCTACTACTAGGTTTATTTTGGATATTATTAATTTGCAATGCAGATTCAAAGGTCTTACCACTATATGAAGCAACCCCCTCTTCATTACTTAAGTATTCTATTGCTCCAATAACCTCATCTATACCATAGTGCTGATTAGACAATAAATTCTGAATATACGTAGGATGTATATTATGCCTAGCTCCCAAAAAATATAGAAGGTTGCTACCCCAGCCATATATTTTTTTTAATGGTTCGAAATATCTAATAGCCAAATCATAAATCATATTTGGGGTATATCTATCATCACCTAAAAGTGTAAGTAAATTTTCAGTTTGGGTATTACCTGCCCCACGTCCCATACCAGTAATAGTTGAATCTAACCAAGAGACACCCACTCCTAATGCAGTAATTGAATTTGATAATCCTTTACCCATATTGTCGTGTGTATGAATACCTATTTCTCCATGCCAATGTTTTTTAAGACACGTGGTAATTCGAATAACTTCTTCGCTTCCCATATTACCAAGAGAGTCGGCAAAATATAAAACATCTACATCGCCCCAATCACTAACAGTTTTGGCTTTTTCTTCCAATAAGATAGATGATCTTCCACCTGCTTGCATTAAATTAAACCCAACAATATA
Organism: Vibrio sp. 99-8-1; assembly: GCF_013114595.1. GTDB lineage: Bacteria > Pseudomonadota > Gammaproteobacteria > Enterobacterales > Vibrionaceae > Vibrio. The sequence goes on from NZ_VTXE01000058.1 coordinate 11,243, forward strand.
ACCCATAGATTTTAACTTCTTAACAATTTCTCCGGAAGCTTCAACTTCACCAAAATGTGCTGCTACACGAACCAAATTAATTTTACTTTCACTAGCCGGAACAAATAGTCTTTCAATTGCATCAGAAATACTAAAAGAAGAAGTTAATATTGTTTTTGCGTCGACCATTACTCCATATATAGGCCCCGAAGGTAAGTCTAACATGGCAATATGTTCTTCTGACGTATATGCAAATGCGCCAAAAAACTTTTTTTGAGGAAAGTTTCTTAAACCTAATTCAACAACGTCAATGTTAGCATCGCATACTGCACTCAAGTACGCATCAACTACCTCTTGGTCAAAGTCCCAGTTATTATAATAACCACCATCTCGAAGCGTACAATCAAGTATTCTCATTTAAGTTTGTCTCCTCAATAAATCTAAAGAATTCTAAAATATTTATATTAACAACTTTACAGCAGCGGAGCTTCTGATAGTTTGACCCCACTTTCATCTTTGCTTGATAAGATTGGAAAATTGGACTTCATTTCTGGCCATTCGATATTAATAGTAGGATCATCCCAACGAATTGACACCTCTGAACTGGGGTCATAATAATCAGTACATTTATATAAAAACTCAGCGCTTTCACTTAATACATAGAAACCGTGGGCAAATCCTTTGGGAATCCATAATTGCTTATTATTCGTCTGCGACAATATAACTCCCACCCACTGCCCAAATGTCGAAGAATCAGCTCGAACATCAACAGCAACATCGAACACTTCTCCAGAAGTAACCCTCACAAGTTTTCCTTGGGGATACCGACTTTGATAATGGAGGCCTCGCAAAGTCCCCCTTCTAGATTTAGAATGATTATCTTGTACGAAAACAGTAGCTTCACCGGCTACATATTCATCAAACTGTTTTTGGTTCCAAATCTCGATAAAGAATCCTCGATCATCACCATATATGTGAGGTTCTAATACTTTTACTTCAGGTATTTTTGTACTTGTAATTTTCAATTCAATCACTATATTTTTCAATCATTTTGAGGGCTTTCTTCCAGTCACACGGCTCAATGAAAAACTCTTGATATATTTTTGAACAATTTAACTTAGAATTTTTTGGTCTTTTTGCTTTAAACTTGTACTCACTACTCGCCACTGGAACCAATTTAGGTTCCTTTAGACTCAAACTTGATTTAGCTGTAACCTCAAATAAACTGCACGCAAATTCGTACCAACTGACAAATGGATATCCACTGTAGTGATAAACTCCCCATTGAATATCGATATCAACTTCTAAATTCTGGATTAGTTTTATAATAGTATCGGCAATATCACCTGCATAAGTCGGACCGCCAAATTGGTCATCAACTACTTTTATAACGTCAGTTTCCATTGCTAAACGAAGCATTGTTTTAATAAAATTACAACCACATTCACTGAATATCCAAGAAGTTCGAATAATAAGATATTTCGTACAAGTGTTGGCAATCGCTACCTCTCCAGCCAGTTTACTCTTGCCATAAATATTTAACGGAATTGCTATATCATGCTCTATATATGGTAAATCGCTATTACCATCAAATACATAGTCAGTAGACAAATGTATTAACACAGACTTATGCTTTTCAGCTTGCTGAGCTAATAAACTAGGTCCCGTACTATTGATTTCCATCGCCTGTACTGAATTCAATTCAGCTTCCTCTACTTTGGTATAAGCCGCTGCATTTACAACAATATTAGGCTTAAACCGTTCAAAGACATTTTCTACGGCTTTTTCATTAGTAATATCCAGCTGTTCACGAGTAAGCCCAATAAAATTAATTTTTTCTGGCATTCTCCGTGCCAATATTTGACCAACTTGGCCATCAACTCCTGTAATAAGAACATTCATAACCTCTCCTAAAGCGCTATCAAAGATAACAAATAAGTTCCGTAATCATTCTTTAACATAGGTTGTGCACGTTTAAAAACTCCATCATTTGTCAACCATCCATTTCTCCATGCAATTTCTTCTAAACACGCTATTTTTAGCCCTTGAACATGTTGGATGGTTTGTACAAAAGAAGATGCCTCATGAAGACTTTCATGAGTCCCTGTATCCAACCAAGCAAAACCACGCCCCAATAATTCAACATTCAATGAGCCATCTTGGAGGTATTTTTCATTGATAGAGGTAATTTCGAGTTCTCCCCGTGCAGATGGCTTTATTTTTTTAGCAAGCTCCACTACTCGATTATCGTAAAAGTAAAGGCCTGTTACTGCATAGTTCGACTTAGGTTTTGCAGGCTTCTCTTCAATTGAAATAGCTTTCATGTTAGCGTCAAACTCTACCACACCAAAACGTTCAGGGTCTTTCACCTGATATCCAAAAACAGTCGCACCACAATTTCGTTTAACAGCCTTTTTAAGCATCTTACTAAATGCTTGACCATAAAAAATATTATCGCCCAATACCAAGCAAACACTGTCGTTACCAATAAATTTTTCACCAATAATAAACGCCTGAGCTAAACCATCAGGATTAGGCTGAATCGCATACCTAAGGTTTATACCAAAATCACTGCCGTCTCCAAGCAAACGTTTAAAACTAACACTATCTTCAGGAGTAGTAATTATCAATATATCTTTGATACCCGCCAACATTAACGTTGAAATCGGATAAAAAATCATTGGTTTATCATAAATCGGCAATAGTTGTTTCGATACACCTCGAGTCAACGGATATAAACGAGTACCTGAGCCACCAGCTAGAACAATACCTTTCATCACTCACTTCCCACACCTAGACGTTCCGTACTATATGAACCATCAAGCACTCGCTCCCACCAAATTCGATTGTTTAGATACCACTCAACTGTTTTCCTTATTCCTGTTTCAAATGTCTCTTCAGGGCTCCATCCTAGTTCACGTTGAATTTTACTCGCATCAATCGCATAACGATTATCATGTCCTGGTCGGTCTTTTACATAAATAATAAGATCTTGATAGTAAGTGACACCTTGCGGTTTAATCGGAACTAATTCTTCCAGCAAAGTACAAATTGTTTCCACTACTTCAATGTTGGTTTTTTCATTGCTACCACCTATATTATAAGTTTCACCAATATTCCCCTCAGTCACAACCTTATATAACGCTCGAGCATGATCTTCAACAAATAACCAATCACGAATTTGCATCCCATCACCATAAATTGGAAGCAATTTACCGTTCAACGCGTTAAGAATCATTAATGGAACAAGCTTTTCTGGGAAATGATAAGGCCCGTAGTTATTGGAACAATTAGTTACAATAGTTGGCAATCCATAAGTGCGACACCAAGCACGGGTTAAGTGATCACTAGATGCTTTTGAAGCAGAGTATGGGCTCGATGGTGTATAAGATGTATATTCAGTAAACAAATCATCAGAATCTTCAAGATCGCCAAAAACTTCGTCAGTAGAAATATGAAGAAAACGAAAATTAGCTTTGCGTTTATCACTAAGTTCTTTCCAATACTCCCGAGCAGCTTCAAGCAATGTATAGGTACCAAGGATATTGGTCTCAATAAATGCAGCAGGTCCATCAATTGAACGATCCACATGAGACTCTGCAGCTAAATGCATTACTGCATCTGGCTGATATTTTGAAAAAATACGCCTCATTTCTATAGCATCACAAATATCTTTTCTTTCAAAGAAATAACGCGGGTTACTTTCAATTTTAGACAAAGATTCCAAGTTACCCGCATAAGTCAACTTATCCAAATTAATTACTTCATTTTTAGTATTTTGAATAATGTGACGCACAACTGCAGAGCCAATAAAACCAGCTCCACCAGTAACTATTATTTTCATATCGTATTCCCTAGACACCTATCAATATTGTTCTTGAAGCTTTACGCAAAATAAGAGAGTTAATATCAATCAAATGATGAAATCTTAATGCGAAATTTTTGCGTTATTATACAGTAAAGCAAGTCTGTAATCGAGCTCCTGTTCAATGTGTTTTTCATAATAAATTATAATCAAGCTAGGACTAACAATTATAGTGAATATTGAATCAAGTCTTTAATTTAGATTAGCTTGTAACCATCCCCTAAAATAGGTGTATTCCGATTTAGAGTTCTTCCGTTTAAACTAAGTAAAACGGAGAAAGATGATGAAAAAGTCACGCTATACAGAATCGC
>NZ_VTXE01000059.1 GCF_013114595.1 Vibrio sp. 99-8-1
ATAAGTGAAAGTGACGTCGCTATCGTCATTTTCCGCTGGAGTATACAACCAAGTACCTTCTGTGCTTCCTTTAACCAAAGAGCCGTTACCAGTGTCGACTTTTAGGTCCGTCACCACGAGATTGTCATTTTCTATATCATTAGCGTTTTCTAATAAGTCAGCACTAGTAATTAGATGAGCACCACTATCCTCAACAATATTTAAAAGAATGACATTATCTGTAGTCGGAGCTTCATTGACATCGCTCTCTTCTAGAGTAACTTTTATTTGAGCAACACCACCTTTACCTTCAGCTGTGATTGTTAAATCGTGTTCATCAATATCACCACTATCTTCAAAATCGTTAGCGGCTTCCAAAGCGCCTTTAGCCGTCAACGATATTTCACCTTTATCGTTAATAGCAAACCAACCGTTAGAATTTCCGCCGGTAATTTCATACGTGGTAACATCGTCAGGATCAGCTACTTTCACAGAGGCGATTGTTTCACCTGCCACCCTGTTTTCGTCATATACTAAATTACCATCAACACTATCAAAAACCGGCGCGGCACGAGCTTCTAATACATTAATTGTAAACGGTTTACTGTTTTCATCACCAAAAGTTCCATCCGACTCCTCAGAATAGGCGATTACATTTACGTTATATTTGTTTGGTTCTGCTATATTGACCGTCAGCTTAGATAGATCTAATCCTGATATATCGTATACATTATTAGCTAAAATAGTTGCGGTATTCACACCATCTGAAACCACTGTTCCTGTAGGCAAACCATGCAACTCTACATGTAATGTCTCTGAGCTATCTTGCAAACCAGCAGTAATTTCATTGATTTTAATATCACTATCTTCATAACCAGTATTGGCTAAAGATGAAATCTCTAGATTATCTATCAAAGCGCCATAAGTATCTTGTGTATTCTCATCAGCACTTTCAAAAACCAACTTATATTCACCATCGGCAGCTCCACCAGGTATTTGAAATGTAATTTTATTTTCATTTCTTATACTTTGCCAATCTGTTGAGCTTGGATCAAATACGTATAAAAGCTGTTCGTGCTGCGCTCCGGAGGTGTCTTGATATACTAGTTTTAAAGTTGCATCGGAATCAGTATCATTGTTAGCAGCTAGCCTTCTTGCGGAAATATCAAAAGATATGGAAAGGACTTCACCTTGCTCAGCTTTAAAACCAGCAGTGAATGTACGATCTCCTGGATCCCCCTCAAGTTCCATAACAGTGTTAGTAGAGGAGCTATCTTTATAAAGCCCTTCATGCCCAACTTCAAACTTTTGATCGTGGTTATTTGTTCCCCAATCTACATCATCTTGTGCATCATTCGCTAATTTAGCGGATCCTTGAGATGTCCAAGAGCCATTAAACTTGATATCATTAAAATCCATACTTTGGCTCCAACCTTCGTTTGGAACCACTGTTAAATCTACGAGATCTGCTACAGGTTTAACAACAACATTTACAACAACAGTATCAGTCGCATTGTGCTTATCAGTTACAGTAACTTCAAATGAGTCCGTACCACTATAGTTACCATCTGGTATATAGGAGTACGCTCCTGTTTCAGGATCGATAGACACAGTACCATTAGCTGCACCTTCTGAAATTGTATAAGTTTGAACATCATTATTATCAACATCGGATACAGTTAATGTTCCTTCATACTTCTTATCTTCAATTGCACTAATTGATGTCACTTTTCCATCAGGTGTAGTGATGACACTATTGAATACTGGCGCATCATTACGACCAGTAATAATAATTGTCGCTGTAGTTGGGTGAGATTCTAGTGTTTTACCTTCATCATCTTTTTCAATTACGTTATAACTATAAGTTATCTTCGCTTGCTCACCTAAAGCTAGTGAATTGTAGGCCTTTGGATCTATAGTTACAAATCCGTTTTGCTCAGTAATTCCGATTGCATCAATAGGATCTACCTTTAAATTATTGATACTCAATACATCAGTCTTATCAACATCATTGCTGTTAGAAAGTAAGTTTATAGTAAACTGATTTTCATCTTCACTCGCAGTCCTTGAGATAGCAGTTACAGTAGCATCATCATTTTCGCCTGTTATCGTGATCGTCGCTTCGGTGGCCGTTCGTGACAGTTCTTTGCCACCCTTGCTGTACTCAACTACATCATATGTATATTTTATTTCGGCCTTTTCACCACTTGCCAACGAATTATAGGTACTAGGCGTTACTTCAAGTTGACCAGTATCAGCATTGACAATGACTCCTGAATTGTCACCATCCTTATATTCAATTTCTTCTACTTTGAGTATGTCAGTCCCATCTACATCACTACTGTTCTTTAACAAGTTTACATTGAATAGTGCGTCACTTTCCTTACCTTCCGCTGTAACATCAGCAACCTTTGCTTTGTCGTTGGTTCCTTCGATGGTAATAGTGGCAGTTTGTGATACTGATAATCCACCACTATCAACAACATCATATGTGACTTCGATTACCTTAGTTTCACCATCAGCAAGAGAGTCATACTCTTTATTAGAAGGGTCAATAGTTAATAGGTTATTACTTGAAGTGAAACCAGGTGGCAGGTTCGTTACATTCGCAACACGAAGTACGTCCCCATCATCTACATCACTAGAAAACTTTAACAAATCAATTTCGTAACTTGATTTACCTTCTGCAGTACCAGAGATAATTGTTGAACTAACTTCCGGCGCTTCATTTACATCATTGACCAGCAACGTCGCTGACGTGGATTCAGGAGTAACACCAACTAAAGTAGGGTCAGTAACGACAACATTTACATCGTAATTAGCAAATGATTCATGATCTAATACCACACCCGCTCTCAAATATAATTCAGAGCCAATGATTTCAAATTTATCCGCGTCAGTACCAGACAAGCTAAGATCATTGATGCCTTGCTCATCATCCGTAATGGTAATGTCTGCAATTTTAATTCTTACCGATGTATCGGTGTTCTCGTCGATATCGGTCAAAATACCAGTTAACGACACCGAAGGGGTACTATTGATAAACTGTTGTAGCGTCGTTAATAGAGTATCAGCCTGAATCTCAGTGAGGCCTTGGCCTTCTAAACCTGTTGTGTTGAATGACGTAGTGGCCAGACTTTCAGCGCCAACACGCTCGATTGTTGGTGCGCGAACAACAGCGGAACCCTGAGTCTCGCCGGCAGCGGTCGCAAATTCTTCACCAAGTTGAGTTGGATCCTGCCCTGCCTCTAACTGACCAATGATCTGAGCTATCTCATCATCTGTATCTAACGGCAGCACATTTCCTTCTGCATCAACAATAGCAGCATCCACAACAGCCTCAGTAGTCATCGGATCATCACCCTTGGTTAAAACAACTTCACCAGGTAACAATTCTGAGTAATCGCTTATCGTTCTGATATTACCGTTTACATCGATAACGACTAAATTACTGCTTGCTGCGATAGCGCCAATAAGTGCATTCATTTGCTAATCCCTTCTCAAACTGTTTAGGTTAAATATTTATAACAGCTCTTTATTAAGACAATTTTTAGATTGGTATTTATATAGTGAATAAAATACCATTGTTGTGGAACCAAGGCCACATTTTTGCTTTTGCTAATGTAACAACCGTCGTTACGCATTCTTTATGCATATTTAACAGCGCGTTAACATTCATACTGACATACATATCAATAATTGTTTCAGCTAACCCACTGTTAAAAAAGAACTTAGCTCCAAACACCTTATCAACAGCGATCTATAGGCATTTACATTTCTTATAACATTAACGAGTAAAAACACTATATCTATGCATATAAAATTTGTATTAGTTCAAGAAGTTAGTCACAATGGCCAATATATTGATTTTTTTCTCACAAATGAGACACCATTTCGTGCTTAAAATACGCCAATCTGAACTGAGGAGAATTATTTTGAAAAGGACTCGATTAGGTACATTAGCGTGTCTAGTTGCACTAAGTTTTACCGCGCAAAGTCAGACACTTGAGCAAGCTATCGCTTCGACAATTTCATCTAACCCTGAAATTAAAAGCGCTTATAACGAATACATGAGTTTTATAGAACTTAATAACGTCGCTTTTGGTAATTACATGCCTTCTCTGGATCTAGATGCAGGTGTTGGTTATGAAAAAACCAACCCGGCAACTGGTGCTACGTCAGAACATACCCGAAAAGATGCGACACTAAAATTAACTCAGTTGTTATGGGATGGTTCATCAACACTCAACGATATTGATAGAACGGCCGCCGAAGCTGAGTCAATGAGGTTGCAATTAATCTCCGATGCTCAAAACAAAGCACTTAATGTTTCGAGAGTATATTTGGATGCGCTCAAAGCAACAGAAACATTAAGATTATCAGAAAGCAATTTGGCGACTCACAAACGCATTTATCGTGATATTAAACGACGAGCTGAGTCTGGAATTGGTTCTACCGCCGATCTATCACAAGTTGAAACTCGTCTTGCTAACGCACAAAGTAATTTATTGGCTGCACAAAACAACCTATTTGATACTCATACCCAGTTTACTAAAATTGTAGGCCAAGCTCCTCAAGGACTTATCTTCCCGAAAGTTGATCAAAATACCATTCCTCTTTCACTCGAAGAAGCCACCGCAACAGCAGAAGAAAACCATCCTGTGTTAAAAGTTGCTGCCGCAGACATTGATGCAGCAAACTATCAATACAAGCAATCAAAAGGAACAAATCTTCCAACATTCACCATCGAGGCGGCTCAAACATGGTATGACGATGCTGCTGGTATAGCGGGTGAACGTGACGAAATGTCAGCCATGTTGCGAATGAGGTACAACCTTTTTAATGGTGGTTCTGATGCCGCCACTCAAGATCGTATGGCTTATCAATTGAACAAGGCAAAAGATCTTCGAGACAATTCATATCGCGCGCTGACGGAAAGTCTAAGACTGGCTTGGAGCGCACTTGATCTCACTCTACAGCAAAAAGAATTTCTCGCGGATCAAGTAGACTCTGCCTCAGAAACAGTTAATGCATACGAAAAACAATATCGTATCGGTAAACGTACATTGCTAGATTTGCTTAACTCGGAAAATGAACTTTTCGAAGCGAGAAAATCTTATTTAACTGTCAGCTACGAAGAACAATATGCAAAATATCGCGTATTAAACTCATGTGGAATCATGCTTGATTCACTGTTAGTCGATGTTCCATCTGAATGGAAACAAGCAGTAGATTATTAAGGTATTAATGATGAAAAACAGTAGCTTATTACTATCAATATTGGCGATTTCATTTAGTGGTTCTTCACTGGCGAAGAGTGAAGAGTTCCCCTATATCGCCGTGCCTGAGCCCGATCAAGTAGCAGATTTGCTAGATGATGATCGAGACGGCGTAATCAACGCACGTGATAAATGTACAGATACAATACGTGGGGCTCATGTAGACAATGATGGGTGTGGTTCTCATATTAAAACAAGCAGCCAATTACAGCTAAAAATCTTGTTTGCAAATGACTCTGCTGAAATCAACCCAGTGTTTACCAATGAAATCACTAAAATGGTCGACTTTTTACAAAGATACCCACAAACATCGGTCGAGTTACAAGGATATGCCAGCAAAACAGGTGATGCCGCCCACAACATGGCGTTGTCAAAACAACGCGCCGAACAAGTAAAACAACACATCGTGGATGAAGGTGTTGACTCTTCTCGGGTGACTATTGTCGGTTATGGGGACACATCTCTAGAGGACAGTGGAGAGAGCGAGCAATCTCATGCAATGAATCGAAGAGTAACCGCAACCGTTGTGGGTTACAACGATCATATACTTGATGAGTGGACGATATTTTCGAAGCGAAAAAAATAGCTCTCCGTAAATATATCTTTGAAGCCCAGTTTACACTGGGCTTTTTATTATACTAAAACTAACCTATCATTACTTTCAGGCCAGCGGTTGTAATAATTTTATCAACAGACAAACGTCTGTTAACTAGGTTTTAGGTATTCTATAAACTGATATTTAATTAAGTGACTATCAATCTACCATATTAAAAATTGGCTCAAGTACAGGCCATCTAAGTCACACTAGCTTAGATATTGGCTCATTTATATTAACTTCATTTAAATAAGCAAACTCGCAATGACACCAAGGCACTATTTTTCAATCATAATTTTATTTTACAGCTTAACTGGATGCTCTGTAATCAATCAAGAGTCTGCGGTATCTAATGAGCAACAAGGGAAATCAGCTCAGTCAGCACTGAACAGAGAAGAAAATCGTTCTTTCAAAATAGAATTTGAGAAGTGGCAAGGAACACCCTATAAATATGGGGGCAATGGACTAAATGGCGTTGATTGCTCTGCTTTTGTGCAGTCGGTTTTTTATTCTTCACAGCAAATACAGCTACCAAGAACGACAGAAAAACAATTGTTATTAGGTAAAAAAATAGCCCTTTCAGACGCCAAAAGTGGTGATCTACTATTTTTTAAAACATCAAAAAAAGATAAACATGTAGGAATATATCTGGGTTACCAGCAATTTATGCACGCTTCTACATCAAAAGGCGTGATTATATCTCGGCTAAATAACCCATATTGGGCATCTGTATTTTGGCAAGCTCGTAGAATACGTTAGTCGTAAGTTGCTACAGCACTATCAAATAAGTTTTTAACTAAAGCGATATACTCATCCAAAAAGATGATTTGTTCGTTGGTGGCTTTTTTTACCCAAACGCCAGCAAGTACTTCACCAAGATCTTCCAAAACCAGATCCGCCTCTTTCAATAATTTGAAACGAATACTGGAATGTAATTCTGGATTTTGGTTAAAAATAGTCATGATATTTGAGGCAATCATGTCAGTTACAACATCTTCAACAGTTTCAATCCCTGTATCACCACCTTCAGCGGTGAATACGTTTAGATTAAACGTCAAATGCTCTATTAGAGACAAATACCCATCAGTATCTACTACCACTATGTAACTCCAAAAAATCGTTTGATACAATTATCACCGAAACAACTAAACTTATACTAATCCATTGAAATAGATGTTGCCACTTATTCAACACTGAATTAGTTAATAATAAGAACTGCTACGAAATTTAATCATAATTTAACTATACTCGCAGTTGTGACATAAGGCGAACTTTCAAACAATTTATTCAAGTAAGTAGTTATTTTTCTGATCATTTTTATCCATACACATTAGTTTGTTCTAAAATCTAAATATATCAAATCATGTAGTGAGGAAATCGTATATGTGGCAAGCCATATCTAAGCGACTATCTGAAGAGTTGATGTTTGACTTCCAGATACTTGATCGTTCTCGGATTGAAGGTGGCGATATTAGCGAATGCTATATGATAAGTGATGGAGAAGAGCGATATTTCGTCAAAATCAACAACAAAGAGTTTCTCAACAAATTTGAAGCAGAGGCGGATAATCTTAAGAAGCTACGCGCCACAAATACGCTCTATGTTCCTGAAGTTGTTTTAGTTGATAACTGCAAAAGCAACTCCTTCCTTATTCTCAATTACATTGCAACCAAACCTCTTTGCAACGACAAATCAAGCTTTCAACTGGGTGTCGATTTAGCCAATTTGCATCTGTTTGGCGAACAGCAAGAGTATGGCTTTGACCAAGATAATTTTTTAGGTGCCACTTTACAACCCAATCGGTGGCGGAAGAAATGGTCTCGATTTTTTTCTGAACAACGGATTGGCTGGCAGTTAAAACTTCTAGAAGAGAAAGGCATTAGTTTTGGAGCCATAGAAGATATCGTTGAAAACATTAACCAACAATTACTCCACCATCACCCCTCCCCGTCTCTGCTTCACGGTGATCTATGGCATGGTAATGCAGGCAATACAGCTTTTGGCCCTTTGTGCTATGACCCGGCCAGCTATTGGGGAGATAAAGAGTGCGATATAGCCATGACAGAGTTATTTGATGGATTTCAGCCAGAGTTTTATAAAGGATACGAAAGCGTGATCACTCTGGATAAGGGCTATCAAAACCGGAAAAAACTCTACAATCTTTACCATATATTAAACCACTGTAATTTGTTTGGTGGCCATTACCTAGACGAAGCTGATCAATATTTTTCAGAAATTTTTTAGCAAAACAGTAAGCCAGCCACTTGTTCAGATGCAAATGGCTTGTAAATAGAATGCGATATCACTATTTAGCAATAGGGCGTCACAAATGAAAGCATTTTCTCAACAACAGTATCTTTGCCCACACTGTGGTCACTCTATCGAAATTACGTTAGATTCTTCGAGAGGCAGCCAAGACTTTTTTGACGACTGCCCTGCTTGTTGTCGAGCGATACACTTAGATATGCGAGTTGATAACATTCATAATAGCGTATTGCTTTTAGTCGATGCCGATGACGAAAACTATTATTGAGTCGCCGCAAGCACTCGTTCTACAGTATCCACGATAACTTGAGTTTGAGGGTCAAACTCAATATTCACACTGTCACCAACCGCTCTTTGTCCAAACAGCGTTCTATTGAGTGTTTCAGGGATCAAGTGAACACAAAAAGCACTATCGATGACATCCCCAATAGTCAATGAACAGCCGTCAATACCAATGTATCCCTTCTTCACCACATATTTAATAACATCTTTAGGTAAGGAAAACCAAAGAGTACAGTTGTTATCTGTCATCACTTTTCGTTCAATCGTAGACATAAGTGCAATATGCCCAGACATACTATGCCCGCCAATCTCATCACCAAAACGTGCCGCTCTTTCATAATTGACCTTGTCATTTTCATTGAGTAACCCAAGGTTCGTCACCTTAAGCGTCTCCTGCATAAGGTCAAACGACACCAAGCAATTATCAATAGCGGTTACGGTTAAACAACAACCATTATGAGCAATGGATGCACCGACTTTTAAGTCAGCAATCGCCTCTTTCGGCAACTCTATAATGTGTGTACGAAAATCTTGCTTTTTAACAATTTTTACTACTTTTGCTGTTCCTTGAACGATTCCTGTAAACATTGAAAAATCCTCATATTTTAATGGTGCTAATAGTGACATTTCTTTATTATGCACCCAAGATATTATTCACATTTTTTAGGAGATGTTTGTGCATCGTTACCAAAAAGAGGCAAAACAGCTTATCCAACTAGCAACACCTGTTCTAATCGCTTCTGTCGCACAAACGGGAATGGGCTTTGTTGACACCATCATGGCTGGAGGTGTTAGTGCCACAGATATGGCTGCTGTGGCGGTAGCCGCAAGTATTTGGAACCCAGTGATCTTATTTGGTGCCGGATTACTAATGGCGTTAGTACCTGTTGTTGCCCAATTAAATGGAGCCGGAAAAACAGAAAAAGTCCCTTATGAAATATCTCAGGGATTCTGGTTATCACTATTTTTAACACTGCCAATTCTAGCGATACTATTTCAGACACAGATCATTCTCGGTTGGATGGAAATAGAACCCGAGTTGAGCAGAAAAACAACAGGCTACATGGACGCCATTATGTGGTCGGTTCCTGCGTTTTTGCTCTATCAAACCCTAAGAAGTTTCACTGACGGAATGGCGGTAACAAAGCCAGCCATGATCATCGGATTCATAGGTCTTGTCGCGAACGTGCCATTAAACTGGATGTTTGTATACGGAAAACTAGGCGCACCGGCACTAGGTGCTATCGGCTGTGGTGTCGCAACAGCCATTGTTTATTGGTTAATGTTTGTATCAATGCTGATTTATATATTGATCTCTTCTCGGCTTAAGCAAGTAGCAATCTTCTCTCGCTTTTTTTGGCCTAGTAACCAGTCTCAAATAAGACTACTTAAATTAGGCCTCCCCGTTGCCCTGGCACTATTTTTCGAAATAACCCTTTTTGCAGTCGTCGCTTTACTTGTAGCACCATTAGGCTCCATCACTGTTGCCGCGCATCAGGTTGCCATTAATTTCTCATCCATGGTGTTTATGCTCCCAATGAGCATCGGTGTAGCGGTGAGTATTCGAGTGGGTCAAAAGCTAGGTGAAGAGAATATTGAAGGAGCAAAAATTGCGTCACATGTTGCTATTATTGTCGGTATTGTCTCTGCAATAACTACTGGTATCGCAACCATCTTATTTAGAGAACCCATCACACAACTTTATACATCAAACCCGGAAGTTATCGCAATTTCAGTTCAGCTATTACTTATTGCCGCGATTTACCAAATTACAGACGCATTTCAAGTAATCGCAGGCGGAGCACTGCGCGGTTACAAAGATATGAAGGCAATATTTCTCTGTACCTTTATAGCCTACTGGATTCTAGGTTTGCCTACTGGCTATGCGTTAGGTTTAACTGATTGGATTATCAGCCGAATTGGTGTATATGGTTTTTGGGTTGGTTTTATCGTTGGATTAAGCAGTGCAGCAGTAATGCTTGGATTCCGTTTAAGGTGGATGCATAGACAAGATAACCAAACCCAACTGGAGTTTGCTTCACGATAAGTAAATTCTTACATATTACTCACATTTTTATAAAAAACCTTTACTTAGCTTAACAGGAAGCCGTTAGCTATAGGTTTATTCAATAAAAACAATGGCATATATTTGTAAATAGAATATTATCGAAAATCATGAGCTATTCACAAAACTAAACATTCTTTGTGTGATTTTTCTGTAAAAAGTTAATTACAGTGTCAACAAGGATAGCCGAGCGGCGTGAATCGTTCTAAAATCCCACACTAGTTTTGTTTTAAGAGTCTATATCCATGCCCAATAGTTTAGCTGTTACCGTTTCTGGAGTAAAAGGAACCAGCCACTTTAAACTCAGCCGCAGAAGCGTTACACGTATCAAACTATTGATGCTCATACTTGTTGTTACTGTATTTGTAGTAACAACTACGGTTCTAAAACTTGTCGATGAGGTTCAAGTATCGAAGCAGCAGCAAGCTCTGCTTGAAAATCAATCTTCAGACCTCACTACTCAATTAGAACAGTATCAGGATCTTAAACAGCAGTTAGAGAGCGATATTTCTAGCAAAGAAGACCAATTATTATCTGTGTCATCCCGACTTGAAGAGATTGAAGAGTATTTAGGTGGCGAAAAACTCGAACTAGACATGGACTCAAGATTAGATCTCGCCGCCATTAATACCGCGGTAAGATTAGCTCTTTTACAAAAAATTCCTAATGGAGCACCAGTAAAGATAGGAAGGCGCTCCTCTAAATATGGAATGAGAACACACCCTGTGACTAAGAAAAGAACAATGCATCGAGGGTTAGATTTTGCTGTAAATACAGGTACAGCAATATATTCTCCCGCAGATGGCGTTATTGAAGTAACAAGAAAAAGTGACAAGGGTTCAGGAAATTTTATAAGAATCTCGCACTCATTTGGAATTACTTCATCATACTCACATATGAAGTCGTTCAAAGTTAAATCCGGACAGTTTGTAAAAAAAGGAGATCTGATTGGTTATTCTGGAAACAGCGGATTAACATCAGGGCCTCACTTACACTACGAAATCAGATTTGTAGGTCGTTCAATGAACCCATCCAACTTTGTGGATTGGAATATAGATAACTTTGAATCCTTATTTGAAAATCAGAAGGGAATACAATGGGACTTTTTGATAAAAAGCGTGGAACAACAAGTAAGCATGGCGCTCCAACTATCATCGCCGAAGGAGCTCGTATCGGTGGAGAACTGACTCTTGCAAGTAATATCCAAGTAGATGGTATTATTTTAGGGACAATACGAACCGAATATGATGTAACAATTAGCCCGACTGGATATGTTAAAGGTACCATATACGCCAATAATGCTAAGATTAATGGCAATTTTGAAGGAGATATATTCGCAACGAATATTGATATCCTCAACAATGGCAACCTGAAAGGAAATATCACTTGCTCTGAATTTACCATCGAAAAAGGTGGCATATTCTTAGGGACATCTGAAACAGTAACAACTGACGAAGTTATCGCCCTATCAGACAATAAAGATAAACCCGTCAGCATAGAACAGAAAAAAGCTGAGGCTATTGAGCAGAAATAACGCTTATCAATAGCTCGCCTACCGATAATTATACAGTAATGAGTGCAGAACCTTTGAGTTCGGCACTCATTAATCTATCTGCCACCTTAAGTTAATTAAAATGTATTAGTTCCGACTAGATCTGACACTTCAATTTGAAAAGAAGAGAGTTACCCACTTTGATTAAGGTGCTGAATCTTAAATCAAAGAAAAGAGGTCACTCTCATGCTTCATACTAGCAATCCAATCATAAAACACAAAGCAGGCCTTCTTAATCTCGCAGAAGAATTGGGGAATGTATCCAAAGCCTGCAAGATCATGGG
>NZ_VTXE01000060.1 GCF_013114595.1 Vibrio sp. 99-8-1
CACAAGGAGGTTTTAACAAATTGAAAGGGGTTTTATAACTGACTCATAGCTGTAAGCTTTACGGAACCCCCAGCCTAGCTGGGGGTTTTCTGCATACAAAAAAAGAGCTGGCTAATTGCCAGCTCTTTTCAACAGTAAAACCTATTTTAAATACTGATCATATCTAATTTGGTATCTAATGTGCGTACTTTTGCTTTAAGAGCAGGGATCATGCTAGCACTGGCACTCAACTTAACCAGCCCCATTTGTACTAATTGATCAGTCACTTGTTCATCACCAGCCATTTCACCACACATACTTATAGGTATGTTGGCTTTAATTGCTGCATCACAAGCGAATGCTATCGCTTTAATGACTGCCGGTTGATGATAATTAACCAACTCACTAAGAGCTGGATTTCCTCGATCCGCCGCCATTACGTATTGAGTAAGATCATTAGTACCAATTGAAAAGAAGTCTGCTTCTTTGGCTAAGTCACCTGCGCATAGCACCGCAGAAGGGACTTCGATCATGATTCCCAGTTTCATTGGATAACGTTCTGCTGGCAATTTAAGCTCAACACGACACTCCTCCACGAGTGACTTGACCTCTATCAACTCATCCACCGTAGCTATCATTGGTATCATTAATTGAATATTTGGGTACTCACTTGCTGCCCGAATAACGGCTTTTAACTGAGTTTTAAACAACGCTTCATCAGCAAGACATAAACGGACTCCCCTTAAACCGAGGAAAGGGTTTTCTTCTTGTTCAACAGGATAAGCAGGCATTGGCTTATCACCACCAACATCCAAGCTTCTTATCGTCAGAGGGCGTCCTTCAAGCGCTGAAGCAATGTCAGTATATGTTTGATATTGCTCTTGCTCAGTAGGAAGTACTTGGCAGTCCTGAAACAAGAATTCAGTTCGCAACAATCCAACACCTTCAGCACCGGACTTAATCGCTTGCGCCACATCCTCTAAGCCACCAATGTTCGCCAAAACATCAACCTTTAAACCACCTTTTGTCAACGCAGGTTGTTGAGCTAACTGTTTTTGCTTTTTGGATTGCTCAAGCCAACTGATTCGTTTCTCTTCCAGTTTACTTTTCGTATCGCTGTCCGGGCTCAACCATAACAGACCTCCAAAACCATCTAGCGTGACAATTTGATCATCTTTAATCTCTTCTAAACCTGCCACTTTTACTAATGCAGGTATACCCATTGCTCGAGCCAAGATAGCGCTATGCGATGTCTTTCCACCCCCACTTAAGCAGATCGCCAACACCTTTTCTGGATTTAGTTTTGCAGTATCAGAAGGAGACAGGTCATCCGCAATAAGAATTGAGGGTTTATCTAACTCAAATTCCGTAGCCGATTCACCACATAACGCAACCATTAGCTGACGACCTACATCCCATACGTCCGCTTGACGCTCTCTAAGATAAACACTCTCTGAGTTGGCATAGGTAGCGGCTAACTCTTTTATTGCGGTTAACCATGCTTGCTCTACAATCATCGATTGGTCGATATAAGCCTGAACCGATGTCTCTAATTCTGGATCAGTGAGCAACATTATATGTGCTTGAAAAATGCTTGAATGCTCGCCACCCACTTTTGCTTTCGCGTGCTGCTCTTGCTGTAATAATTGCTGTTTTACTTTATCAACAGCTGAAGAAAAACACGTCAGCTCATTCTCTACAGTTACAAATGGGCGTTCTGGAACATCAGGCATGGTATTGGTGTATCTCACTACTGGCCCCGTGACGATACCAGCACATACGGACAAGCCCGATAACGCACCTTCAATGCTTTGAATATTATTGTTTTCTTCCATCTCTGGCTGACAAGAAGCGCGAGTCGTAATGTCCTCATCAAAATGACGATTTGCTAATTGCATAAAAGCATTAATTGCTTTTTCAGCTTCTAATCCTTCGGCAAGTAATTTAATTGAGTCTCCTAACAACACACCCAAAGATGCAATGGCGTTTAGACTTTTTGCATTAACCTTTTTGTCAGCTTTTACTAGCCATATTGTGGCGTCATAGCCAGCCAGCTCAGACACCATCGCAGCAGAAGGACGCGCATGCAAACCGTGTGGGTTTTGTACTGTCCAGCTCTCACTTTCCACCATACATTCACTATCGATTGATGGTATGGTAATGGCTTCGGCGGGATCTTCTTCTCCTAAATGAGAGCGTTTCGCCATTAATGCACTGTTCGCTTCAGCTTTAACGACCTCAAGAGACTGGCCTGTCATCGCTGCAACTGATGCTGCCATAGTTCCTTCAACAATTGGCGCTGCACAAAGCGCGACTTTGCTAGAGATCTCTTCAGGTAATAACTCTAGTGCCATTTCTGTACTTAACAGAGCACTGCCCATATCCATCAGTACAAGTACACCAGAATCGTCAAACACCTGCTCAATCGCGTCCATGACTTTAACACCATCAGTACCGATTGGGTTATCAGGGTCATCTACTCCCCCCGCTACCGCAATCGCCGCTTTTCCCTGAGTCATTTGGGTCGCTAATTCAGCGACCCCTTCGGCAAGAAGTTGACTATGAGAAACAACAACTATACCAACCATGTTATTTTCCCCCTAGAACAACACTTTGAAGCTCTTTAAGCATCATCATGCTCGATGTCGCTCCTGGGTCTTGATGTCCTATGCTTCTTTCACCTAAATAACTTGCTCGTCCTTTTCTTGCCTGCATCGCAATAGTTGAATGAACACACTCTTCCGCAGTTTTGGCAGACAATTCAAGTAATGCATGCGTGTCTAGACCTGCCGCAACGCCCTTCTCACAAGCATCAACAACAGGAATCCAAACATCACACATCGTTTTGTCACCTAGCTCCGCCTTGCCCCTAGCGACAACACCTTCCATCGCTGCACGGAACATAGCAGCAACATCTTCACTGCTTAGTGAATCTTTTGCATCTACTACGCCTGCTGCTCGAATAAAAAACGTACCATATAGTGGTCCGCTAGCCCCTCCAACACTTGACATTAAAGTCATACCTGTTGTTTTCAAAATTGTACCAATACTCTGTTTTTCCATCGTTGGTACTTTTTCCGCTACACGGGTAAAGCCGCGGTTCATATTTAACCCATGATCTGCGTCACCAATATCCGCATCCAATTGAGTCAGGTAATCCTGTTCACGAGCAAAAGTTTCGGCGCAATTGGCTAGCCAAACTAGAATGTGCTTTTTTTCAATGGTCATAATTTACTCCTTAACATCCCCAACGTAATGATGGTGTATTCACGGGAGCGTCCCACAGCTCCAACATTTCACTGTCTGCTTGAACAAGTGTAATTGAAAAACCTTCCATATTAAGTGATGTGCAGTAATCGCCAACCAGACTTCTCGCAACTTTATAACCTGCATTTTCACAACATTGGTGTACTTTTCGATAAGCACCATACAGTTCAGAGCTAGGTGTTCCACCTAATCCATTAACCATTACAATTAACTCACTACCAATTTCAAACTCCTCAGTAGTCACTTCTTGACTCTTCCAAACACCTTGTTCACGATCCCACTGATTCAAAGTACGAGTGTATGGAGGACAATCAATAAGCTCTGCAAACATTTGACTAACTAAAGTATCAACGTCAGTGTATTCTCTTCGTTCTATGCCTGGTTCGCCATGAATACCTACACCAAATTCCACTTCATTATCTTCTAATACAAAAGAGGGCTTTCCAGCAGCAGGGACGACACATGCTGACAGAGCGACACCAAATGAACGAGCATTATTATTAATACGTGCTGCTAATGCTTCACATTCATCTAAGTTATGACCTTTTTCAATTGCAGCCCCAACCATCTTCTCAATAAGTACAGTTGCGCCAACACCACGACGGCCTGCTGTATACAAACTATCTTTTACAGCTACATCATCGTCAATAACAACAAAACCCACTTTTACCTCATCAGCGTGTAACAATTCGACCGCTGTTTCAAAGTTAAGCACATCACCGGTATAGTTTTTCACTAATAGCAATACACCGTTTCCACTATCAACTTGTTTACCACACTCATACATCTGATCGGGAGTGGGAGAGGTAAATACCTCACCAGGACAAGCTGCAGTTAACATACCTTTGCCAATAAACCCTGCATGCATTGGTTCATGTCCATTACCACCACCAGAGAGCAAAGCCACTTTTCCCTGATTATCATTGCGCCATACGTACCGAGGTTCAAAAGATACTTTTAACTCAGGGTGTGCGGCTATTAACCCCTGTAACTGCTCAGTTACCACATTCTCAACTTTATTGATTAGCTTCTTCATTGATATGCTCTCTACATTTAATGATTAAAATCTGTCGCAACGACAATCGTTACTTTTCAATTAGCTTCAGTATCTGTGTTTTTTATCACTTCGCAACGTTGCTAGTTTTCGTTTCAAATCGAAACAATTAGGTTTAAGAAACTTTTCAAGATGGAACAATCGCCATCACAAAAGCGCGTTATGTGAGAGCGATCAAAATAGCGCTCCGGCAAGCAGAGTTTTTCCAATAGTTTGTGCCTGTCTTCATGAATGTTTGCATTATTTCCAATCTCTTCGTTACCTTTTCACTATGTCGACTTATCTTTATTCGCACCTTACTTAGCTCACTAAAAAGTTAATTACTCATCTTTATGGGCTACCTCAATACGTTATACTTTTTTTGAAAGAGAGACTGTAGCAATGGATAAAATCATCATTTCCCCAAGTAAGTATGTTCAAGGCGCCAATGTTTTAGAAAGTATTGGTCAATACGTAAAACCATTAGGTCAGAAAGTGTTAGCAATTGCCGACGGATTTGTCACTGAATTAGTTGGTGTCACTGTTTCTAATAGCTGCGAAAAGGCTGATGTTGCGCTTCGAATGGCTGAATTTGTTGGCGAGTGTAGCCGCCCAGAAATTGAACGACTAATGACCATAGCAAAAGAGTATGGTGCAGATGCAATCATAGGCATTGGTGGAGGTAAAACGCTTGATACCGCTAAAGCTATTGCATTTTATAGTGACATTCCTGTTGTCGTGGTACCAACTATCGCTTCAACAGACGCACCAACCAGTGCCCTTTCTGTAATATATACCCCTGAAGGCGAGTTCAGTGAGTACCTGCTCTACCCATCTAACCCTAACATGGTCATCATGGATACACAGATCATTGCCGGCGCCCCAACAAGGCTTTTGGTTGCAGGTATGGGTGACGCTTTATCCACCTATTTTGAAGCACGCGCAAACGGTATTTCTGGCAAAGCGACAATGGCCGGTGGTGCACCAACGCGTTCAGCTCAAGCCCTAGCAAAACTATGTTATCAAACACTTATTGCTGACGGACTAAAAGCCAAAATTGCTTGTGAGCAAAACTTATCAAATATTGCGGTTGAAAATATTATTGAAGCCAACACCTACTTATCCGGTATTGGCTTTGAAAGCTCAGGTCTAGCTGCAGCACACGCCATTCATAATGGTCTTACCAAGTTAGAAGAGTGCCATCACTTATATCATGGTGAAAAAGTGGCTTTTGGTACGCTTTCTCAACTAGTGCTAGAGAATGCACCAATGGAAGAGATCAATGAAGTTCTTAACTTTTGCCGTTCAGTTGGCTTACCAACCAACCTATTCGACATGGGCGTAAAAGAGATTGACCGTGAGAAATTAATGGAAGTGGCCGTTGCGTCATGTGCGGATGGCGAAACAATTCACAACATGCCATTCGAAGTCACTCCTGAACTTGTCCTTGCCGCGATGCTAACTGCACACGAGTTAGGCCAGTAACAAGTTATCTATTGATTTAGAAACGTAATCACATTTCATGCGGTTACGTTTCTATTTTTCTTTAATAATCCAGCAGATAGTAAACATCTTCATTAAATTACTCCCTTAGTTCATTCGATCTAGTTCACAATTATCCAACTTATCATTACTCAATCTTCACCCCTTACCGTTAATCGATTGAACTCGGTTTTTACTCCATCTATTATTTGCTTTTTTGTCAATTGCACTCGGCTAAACTCGTGTAGCAATAGCCAGAGCAATGAGCCCAGCAATTAGAATTTCGCTGTGAATTACTTTATGATGAGCAGCAATCGACCTTGTAATATCACACACTTTTGTTC
Source organism: Vibrio sp. 99-8-1 (assembly GCF_013114595.1). GTDB lineage: Bacteria > Pseudomonadota > Gammaproteobacteria > Enterobacterales > Vibrionaceae > Vibrio. The sequence goes on from NZ_VTXE01000060.1 coordinate 6,106, forward strand.
ACACAACATTCACCTGTTATGTGCTATTAAAGTTCTCGTTAATATTTGAGTAAATGGTAAATTAATTTGTCTACAGAAATGAACCACGGTAAGCCGGGTTATACCGGAATAAAGCGCGTAATCAAAGCAACGGGCTATTCTATCCAAGGCTTAAAAGCCGCCATTAAATACGAAGCTGCGGTTCGCCAAGAATTGATGCTATTGATCATATTTACTCCTATTGCACTGATGCTCGATGTTACTGTTGTTGAGAAAATCCTGCTAATTGGCGTACTGGTTATTGTGCTTCTGTGTGAGTTACTTAATTCCGCAATTGAAGCCATTGTTGACCGGGTTGGTACTGAATACCACGAGCTCAGTGGTCGAGCCAAAGACATTGGTTCTGCATCAGTTTTTGTTGCGCTAACATTCGCCTCCTTTACTTGGATCGGGATACTGTTTTTCTCATGAGTAATATCTTCTCTAAAAAGAAGGCAAGGCTTTCTATAAGCTCGTCGGCATTTATTATTTTAATCTCTTTATATTTTGGCTTTGTGCTGAACTACCCAGTTGTAGATAAATTGATTACTCTCGCTGCAGAGACTGGAGATGGGTATTTTGCTTACTCAAGTCCATTACTCTTATCTGCTGCTTTTGCCATTATATTTTCATTGTTCACATGGCCATTTATAACAAAACCATTTTTTATCCTGTTGGTTTCCAGTTCAGCCATGACGAGCTTTGCCACGCTGCAGTATGGTGTGATTTTTGATTACTCCATGATAGAGAACATTTTTGAGACCAACACAGGGGAAGCTTTATCCTATGTAAATCTCTCCTCTATCGGTTTTAGTGTGGTATTTGGGGTTATACCTTCTATCTTAATTGCATTAGTAAGCTTTGATCGAAGTGCATCATTAAAAGTAAGAATAATTAAACGCGTAGCCGTCATCATAGGTGCGGTTGTTGTTATCTCCGCGATATATCTCTCTTCCTATAAAGAATATGCTTCAGTAGGCCGCAATAACTCATACTTAAACCAGCTTATTGTGCCTACTCATATTTTCAATTCTGTAAAATATGTTGATAGAACCTATTTCACCGAGCCTTTGGAATATAAGATTATTGGTGAAGATGCAACTGCAATGACGGCTGAGAACAATAAACCATTGCTTGTGGTTCTGATTGTTGGTGAAACCGCACGTTCTGCCAATATCAATTACAACGGTTATGAACGAAATACCAATCCCTACACTGAAAATCAGGGCATTATCTCGATTCAAGATGTTTCGTCATGTGGCACCGCAACCGCTCACTCCTTGCCTTGTATGTTCTCTAATTTAAACCGTAAAGGTTATAATAAGTTACGAGCAAACAGCCAAGATAATGCCTTAGACATTATTCAACGAGCGGGTGTTAAGGTGCTTTGGAAAGAGAACGATGGAGGTGACAAAGCCGTTGCCAAAAACATCAATAATCTATTGATTACTCCAAGTGAAAACCCTGAATATTGCGGCAGCATATACTGTTTTGATGAGGTGATGCTCAAGAACTTTGATCAAGAGATCAGCGAAAATCAAAACAGCAATCAATTGTTTGCCTTTCATATTATAGGCAGTCATGGACCAACGTACTGGAAACGCTATCCGAAAGAGAAAGAGCTGTTTACCCCATCATGTAACCAGAGTGATATTGAAAACTGTAGCGACGAAGAGATTGTTAATGTCTATGACAATACCATCGCATACACCGACTTTGTTATCTCAGAAACCATCAAAAAACTAGAGTCCTATAAAGAGGAGTATAACGTTGCTTTGATGTATATTTCTGACCATGGGGAATCTCTAGGCGAGAACGGCCTTTATCTGCATGGAACGCCTTACGCGCTGGCACCAGAAGAACAAACCAAAATCCCTTGGTTCTTATGGATGGATGCCTCTTTTGAGCAGGCGTATAACATTAACAGACAGTGTGTCGAAGAGAAAGCACAGAAAGGGGGCTTCTCTCATGACAACTTATTCCATACTCTGATCCACTTCTCGGCTGTTACTACCTCTGCAATTAACCCAGAGATGAGCATTATTGCCAGTTGCCGCGACTAAATTAACGGATCTTTACCATCAAAAATCCCAGAGCATTTTGTGTTCTGGGATTTTTTATCGGCACCCTAGTAAATAACTGTACATACAAACAGTAGTTAGTCATAATCCCATCTCATCACTGTAGGGAGAGTATGAGATGAAAACCGACTATCACCAAAAACTTAAACCTGTTATTCGCTACCTTGAACAAAACTATAACTCACCTTTTAACCTACACGATGTAGCAAAAATGGCTATGCTCTCCCCTTATCACTTTCATCGTGTTTTTAAAGCCGTTACCGGAGAAACTCTTAATGAGTACTTAAGACGGCTTAGATTGCAGCAAGCCGCTCAGGATCTCTTCTACAAAAAACCACCTATTACTGCCGTTGCTCTTGATTATGGGTTTTCCAGCTCACAAAATTTTTCTAAAGCTTTTCGTAAATACTTTGGCTTATCTCCAACCGATATTCGCAACTGTGAAAATTTGCAGCTATTTTCAGAGGTTTTGCAAAATAGCAATATTGGAAACCAACAGCGCAACACTGGAAACGACTCTGAAAACATCAATGAATATACTTCTCCTATACCAAAACAGAGGAGAATAACCATGGAAAGAAAACAATTTGAATCAGGAACCCTTGCTTTTGTTCGAGTAACAGGGCCTTACGGAGAAAACTACCCACCCGCGTTGGATAAGCTTTATCAGTGGGCAGCATCTCAAGATGTCGCGGATTCTACTTGTCTATTTATCTATCACGATAATCCAGAGATCACCCCTTCGGACAAGTGCCGTACCGATATCTGTTTGATGCTTTCTAAGCCGGTCACTGTTTCAGGAGAAGTGGAACTGCAAGAATTTGTCGGTGGTGAGTACGGCACGATGCGTAAAACCATTACCAACAAAGAACAATATGGTCCTGCGTGGAATGAGCACATCTCGCAAATTGTCGATCTCGGTTTGGAAATGGACGATAGACCATGCTTTGAGCTGTACCACAGCTATGACAAAGAAAAGGATATTTCCGATGTGAGTTTTTGTAGTGCTATAAAATAGAACGTATCTGGCATAACGTGCCCTGCATGGTTAAAACGACCATCAGGGCATGAAATATATCCTTTATTTTTCATATAGATAGTCACTTTCTGATTTTATTTTGTGATCCACCCGTAATTTTTTCTTCTTATCCCCTTTCTATATACTCAAGTGACTTCAAGGTGCCGGATTCAAAGCGACATCAACGAGGTCAGCTCAACAAAAATAAATCAAAGAGATAACTCGAAAAGGGATAATAATGACAAAACTATCTAAAATACTGATCTCTGTTGGTATCTCATTACCAATTGTATTGGCTCTATTTAGTCCTTCAGGCACCGCCAACGCCGTTGATAAAAAAGCAAACGTAAGCAATGTTGCTGTCGCGACTCTGGCTGGAGGCTGTTTCTGGTGTACAGAATCCGATCTAGAACAGCTTGATGGTGTGGTTGATGTTGTTTCAGGCTACTCTGGCGGTCATCTAGACAACCCACAATATAAACAGGTTTCTTCTGGCAAATCGGGACATATTGAAGTCATTCAAGTGAGCTATGATGCGGATACGTTAAGCTACGAACAAGTGTTAGATCACTTCTTTCGTCATATCGATCCTACCGATAGTAAAGGCTCTTTTGTCGACCGAGGTCCACAATACCGCCCTGCTATTTTCTTCCATAACCAAGAGCAACAACAAATCGCTGAACAGTTTATGCAAGAAATTGACCAGTCAGGCATTTTCTTAAAGCCGCTAGCAACAGAATTGATCGCTTTTGAAAAATTTTGGCCGGCAGAGGATTATCACCAAGACTACTATAAGAAAAGTAAAATTCGTTATAAGTACTATCGTAACGCGTCAGGACGAGACAGATACCTAGATAAAATTTTTGGTTCAGATCGCAAAGAGCAGCCAAAAACATTACGTCAGATAATTAATGAGAAAAATGGCCTTGCTAGTGTAAAACAATACAGCAAACCATCGGATAACGAACTTAAAGAGCAACTCACCAAGTTACAGTATTATGTCACTCAAAAAGAGGGGACAGAAAAACCCTTTAATAATGAGTACTGGGACAATAAACAACAAGGGATCTATGTCGATGTAGTGTCAGGCGAACCTCTATTCTCTTCGACTGACAAGTACAAATCTGGTACAGGCTGGCCAAGTTTTACTAAGCCACTAAACGATGCCTATATTGTAGAAGAAACAGATTTTAAACTGCTTTACCCTCGTACCGAAGTGCGAAGCCGTTTTGCTGACTCTCACTTAGGCCACGTGTTTAAAGATGGACCTGCACCAACAGGGTTAAGATACTGCATGAACTCAGCAGCAATGACATTCATCCCATTAGATAAGATGAAAGAGTTGGGTTACGAAGAGTACCTTCACCTTTTTGAAAGCTAAAAAGTGATAGCTGAAAAGTAATACACGACTCACCAGTTGCAAAAAGCCCCTTTCGGGGCTTTTTTATTATCTGTTTAATACTATTTTCTAGTACAAGAAGTAATTTCACCTATTACGCGGCAATTGTGTGATCACCTTCACTGCATAAACATGGTCATCCTATACTGTGTCAATGTGCTCAGAGGCTCACGTTGTAATGGTATTTAATTGCCATTCGTCATATATAAGCGTCAGATGCCTCTTGCCAGAGACGACCCAAGTTCCTCTCTGCAATCTAGAGTACATAACAGTGGTGGTTGCTACCCCTACCATGTAGCCACTAAAAACATCCGTTTTTTCTAATAGTTTAACCTATTGATATTAATCAATATTTAGACTTGGCCTCAGTGCGCCATATTGATTGTTATTAATAATGATAACTATTAGACAGTAAAACCCACAACACACTTCCAATCTGGATAACAAGCTATTGCGATCATTGCCCAACAGCAATAAGCAGAGAGCTATCTAGATCGGTTTAGAATCCTCTGTATAAATTAAAAGGAACCTATCCTATGAGCGGTATCATTAAACTTTCAAGAAACACTGAAAACGCACCAATGAGTGACCTATCCACACAGACTGTGGCTTTTTCTCACTACAATAACTTCTCTGCTCTAAAATCAATGTATTCCTTAAAGATATCGCTGACCTTGAAGCGGTTAATGAAGTCTACACAACTTTCTTCCAAGCATACTTACCTACACGTACTGCGGTTCAGGTAGCGGCTCTTCCTATGTCTGATGCATTGGTTCAAATGGATGCACTTATCTCTAACGGCGAAGGTACGGCACCACAAGAGCCATGCCCGCTAGTTAAAGTAGCGAAAAGCAGCGACAAAGCACCAAAATGTGCCATGTCTACTCACACGGTTGCTTTCTCTCACTACAACAACCTATCTGCTCAACTTCCTATCGACCCTAAAACTGGTGAAATGGTATCTGGCGGTGTTAAAGAGCAAGCGGCTCAATGTCTTAGCAACGTAAAAGGCATTTTAGAAAGCATCGATGTACCATTTGATGACATCGTGAAAGTAACGGTTTACCTGAAAGAGTTGTCTGACCTAGACGCAGTAAACGAAGTGTACAGCACGTTCTTCCCTGACTCAGCGATTGCTAGAACAGTTGCTTACGTTCCGGCTCGTACTATTGTTTCTGCGGCAGCACTGCCAATGGACGCACGCGTACAGATGGACGTTGTTGTTTCTCACGGTGACGGCACACCACCGCAAGAGATAGAAGACAGACACGGTATTGTTATCAAAGCGAACAACACAGACAACGCACCAAGAAATGCGCTGCACACACAAACTGTTGCCTTCTCTCACTACAACCACATTGCAGCTCAATTGCCAGTAGACGCAAAAACAGACAGCATGGTTGCAGGTGGCGTGAAAGAGCAAGCCGCACAATGTCTAAACAATATCAAAGCTATCGTAGAGAGCATTAACCATGTAATGGACGATATTGTTAAAGTGAACATCCAACTTAAAGATGTTGCAGACCTTGATGCAGTAAACGAAGTGTACACAACCTTCTTCAAAGGTGACCTTCCAGCAAGAACCGTTGTCGGTGTTTCTGAAGTATCTATGGGTGCGCTAGTACAAATTGA